>NZ_CP038440.1:220000-542640 GCF_004683885.1 Brevundimonas sp. MF30-B
CGCGCGCGTCCTGGCCCAGCAGCCGCGCGACCGGCGCGCCGAAGGCCAGAGCCGCCACCGCATTCATCGCGACATGGGCCCAGCCTCCATGCAGCAGCATAGAAGTGAACAGTGTCACCCAGTGGCCCTCGATCAGATCCACCGGCCGGAACGCCCAGGCCAGGCCCTGATCGGGCAGGCGCGTCTGTCCCATATAGAGAGCCGCCATCGACAGGGCGATCAGCAGAGGCAGGGTCGGCGCGTTCAGAATCGGCTCGGATCGGCGCGGCGGCTCCGGAGGAGCAGGCGGCGGCGCGGGCTGTTCGAATCGGCTCTCGGACCAGGGCATGGACCACAGATGCGGGCCAAAGCGCCTGATCTCAAGCGGTTCTTAAGGTGTGGTCGTCAGATTGGCACGCGTGTTGCTTTACGCCTGATCAACGAATTCGCGTCGTCGGAGAGTCCATGTCCCGCACCGCAATCCTGCTTGCGACAGCCACGGCCGCCTGCCTGGCCCTGCCCGCCGCGGCGTCGGCCCAGTCGGCCGGCTCGTCGGGCGCGGCCCAGTTTCAGGCCGGATACGGCGCGGCCCGCTACACCACCGCGCGCCCGGCCAGCGGCTCGACCCGCGACGCCAACAACAACCGCCTGATCGTCGACGGCATCATCCAGAGCGGCGCGTCCAGCTATTCGCGAGCCACGGGCGGCGTGGGCTCGTCCTATTCCGGCTCCGGCCAAGGCGGCTCGACCACCATCGGCGGCTCCACGGCCATCGGCAACAATCTGAACGTCGTCGTTCAGGGCAACAACAACACCGTCATCGTGAACTCCACGCAGACGAACACCGGCAACGTGACCGCCGGCACGTCTCTGAACGGAAACCTGAGGCTTCCATGATCGCTCGATCCACCCGCCTGGCGGGCGTCGCCGCCTGCGCGGCCCTGATGGTGTCCGGCTGCGTCAGCGCGACCGCTGGACCGTCGGGCCTGTACGCCTCGCCCATCGGCAATGCGCCGGTGACGGCCAACCCCACGCCTTATTCGACCGCGCTGTACTGCCTGGCCGACTATGCTCGCCGCTACAATCTGCCCTCGCCGCGCATCGCGGTGGGCCGGATCAGCGACTACACCGGCACGGTCTCGGCCGACGGCGGGCGTCAGATCACCGGCGGCGCTTCGCTGATGGCCTCGACAGCCCTGGCCAAGGCGGGCGCGCGCCTGGTCGAACGCTATGACACCTCGGTGTCGGAGCTCGAGCTGCGCTACGCCAACAACAAGCTGATCGGCGACGAAGGCCCCGGCGGTCCCTCGGACCAGCAGTACCGCCGCATCCTGGCCGGCCAGGTGCCGGGTTCCGACTTCTATATCGTCGGCGGCGTCACCGAGGTGAACTACAACATCCGCTCGGGCGGCTTCGACGCCGGCATGGGGGAGATCGACACCAACCGTCCCGGCTCGGGCTTGGTCCAGGCCAAGGTGTTCGTCATGAACGTCGCCATGGACCTGCGCCTGGTGCAGACGACGACGCTCGAGGTTGTGGACGTCATCTCCTATCAGAAGCAGATCGTCGGCCGCGAGATCTCGGCTGGCGTGTTCGACTTCCTGAACGGCAACGTCTTCGACATCTCGGCTGGCGGCAGCGCCATGGAGCCTACGCAGCTTGCGGTGCGAGCCATGGTCGAACGGGCCTCGGTCGAGTTCATGGCCAACCTGTACGGCGCCCCGGGTCCCGAAATCTGCCTCGACACGGCCAATGAACCGCTCCGCGACACCTATGGCCCGACCGGCGGCTATTACCCCGCCTACCCCAATACGGATGTGAACAATGGCCAGACCCGCGCCGATCCGTCTCGCTGGCACGATCGCCGCGACGGCGCTGTGCGCCGCACTCGCTACTGAGGCGTCCGCGCAAAGCCAGGGCGGCGTCATCGTCCTGAACAATCAGCTGCAGCTCGGCGACGTCGTCGCCGGGGTGACGCTGGATGTGGTCGACGCCTCGCAACAGGTGACGACCACCAGCAATGCGCGAGGCACGGCCTTGTCGGGCGCCGCCGAAGGGCAGAACCTAGACCTGACCTCGACGCAGGAGACCCGCGGCGACGTTTCGGCCGACACTACCCTGACCCTGCGCGGCGACACCGACGGTCGCGTCACGGCCGTGACCCAGGCGCAAGGTTCGGAACTGTCCGTCGGCGTGTACAGCGCCCGCGCCGATGTCGCGGCCGAACAGCTGACCTCCGGCGACGTGACCGCCCGCACCCTGGTGACGCGGGAAGATGCGCGCCTGATCGGCGGCGGCGACCTGCAGGCCCACGCCTTTGGAAACAACGCCACGATGGGCGGCTCGGCGGCTCAGGTCGTCGGCTCCGTCGATCAGCGCACCGAGGGCGACGTGCGCTCGTCCGTTCGCCTGGCCGGCCAGTACGTCCCTGGCCAAGCCGAAGGCTACGCTCAGGCGGTCGGCAACGCTGTGACCACGACCACAGGCTCGACCTCGCATCAGAACCTGATCATCGGCCAGTACTCCGCAGGCCAGGTGATCGAGGCCGACTCCAGCATGAACGCCGGCAACGCGTGGGACATCGCCGCGCGCGCGCGCGCCGCCGCCAACCGCGTGCACAACACCAATCAAGGCGGCTCCCAGCTGGCCTATGTCGATCAGACCAACGACTCCTACGTCCGTTCGGCGGCGACGGTGACGGCCTTCGACTACGGCCGGGCCACGGCCCACGCTCAGGGGGTCGGCAACGAAGTGACCGTCGGAAACAACGACATCTTCGTCGAGATCGAGAACAGCCAGTTCAACACCGGCGGCGTGGATGTGGTGACGGAATTCCAGGGCGGCCGCGGTTATGACGCCTATATCGGCGCCGACGCCGTGGGCAATTCGGTGACCGGCTACGCCTGTTCGGACTGCGGCGGACAGGTCAACGCGACAAACAGCCAGGTCAACCAGGGCGACGTCAGCGCCCGCACCACCGCCACAGTCGGCGTCTCGGGCCGCGCCACGGTCGTGGGCGCCAACGCCACGGGCAACGCCGCGACCTTCTACGTGTCGCGTCCCGGGGGCCAGTAGGCCGAGGGCGAATCGCCGCATTACATATCGGTAACTTGAGACACGCCGTTCGCCCGCCGAGGTTGCAACCCGGGGGCGCGGCGACAGGGTCGCGTCATCTTGATCCTGATGCGCCCGAATGCCGGGCCGGAGTCTCTGAAAATGCGATCCGCACGTCGTCTTCTTCTGGCCGCCGCTTCGGGCGCGGCCCTGCTGTCGGTTGGTCTGGGCGCGCCCGTCGCAGCCGAAACCCCCGCCGCCGTCGTGGCTCAAGAGGTCCAGCCCTCCTCCCCTTGGGCCCAGGCCGCCAGCGACGTGCCGGCCGATCCGGCCGTGCGCTTCGGCCAGCTGCCCAACGGCATGCGCTACGCCCTGATGCGCAACGCCACGCCGCCCGGCCAGGCGTCGATCCGTCTGCGCATCGACGCCGGCTCGCTGATGGAGAACGAGGACCAGCTGGGTCTGGCCCACTTCGCCGAACACATGGTGTTCAACGGCACCAAGAACATTCCCGAAACCGAGATGCTGCGCATCCTGGAGCGTCTGGGCCTGGCCTTCGGCGCCGACACCAACGCCTTCACCAGCTTCGAGCAGACCGCCTATATGCTCGAACTGCCCAACACCAATGAAGAGACGGTCGACACCAGCCTGACCATCCTGCGCGAAATGATGGGCGACGCCCTCATGGACGGCGCGTCAATCGACGCCGAGCGCGGCGTGATCGTCGGTGAGGAGCGCACACGCAACACCCCGCAGCTGCGCGTGCTGAAGGCTCAGCTGGGTCTTCTGGCCCCCGGCCAGCGCCTGTCGCAGCGCCTGCCGATCGGCGACCTGGAGGTGATCCGCAACGCGCCGCGCGAACGCTTCGTCGAATTCTACGACGCCTATTACCGCCCGTCGCGCGCCACCCTGATCATGGCCGGCGACTTCGACGTCGACGCCATGGAGGCCAAGGTCCGCTCGACCTTCGCCGACTGGTCCGCAAAGGCCGCCGACGGCCCGGAGCCGGATCTGGGCGCCGTGCAGCCGCGCGAACCCGAAACCGCGATTCAGGTCGAGCCGGGCGTGCAGTCCTCGATCCAGCTGAACTGGATCAAGAACCCCGACCTCAGCCCCGACACGACAGAGAAACGCCTGCAAAGCATCCGCCGCAGCCTGGGCCTGGCCGTGCTGAACCGCCGTCTGGGCGAGATCGCGCGCGCGGACAATCCGCCGTTCCTCGGCGCCAGCGGCAGCTATCAGCAGCTCTTCAACAGCCTGGACATCGGTGTCCTCGGCGTCGCCTTCAATCCGGGCGAATGGCAACCGGCCTTGGAGCGCGCCGAACAGGAGCAGCGCCGCCTGGTCCAGTACGGCGTGACCCAGGCCGAGCTGGATCGTGAGATCACCGCCAACCGCGCGGGTCTGGAGACCGCCGTCGCCTCGGCGGCCACCCGCTCGACGCCGGCCCTGGCCAACGCTCTGCTGGGCGCGGTCAATGACGACCGCGTCTTCACCACCCCCGCTGAGAACCTGGCCCTGTTCAACCGCGCCGTCGAAGGCCTGACCGCTGAGCAGGTCACAGCCGCCGCGCGCGAAGTCTTCGCCGGCCAGGGCCCGCTGGTGCTGTTCACCTCGCCGGTCGCCGTCGAGGGCGGCGAGCAGGCCGTCACCGACGCCCTGAACGCCTCGCGTGAAACAACGGTCGCGGCCCCGGCTGCCCAAGCCGCCCTGGAATGGCCCTACGCCGACTTCGGCACGGCCGGCGTCGCCGGTCCGCGCAGCGAGATCGCCGATCTGGGCGTGACCCAGGTCAGCTTCCCCAACGGCGTGCGCCTGATCGTCAAGCCGACCGACTTCCGCGACCAGCAGATCCTCATCAACGTCCAGACCGGGGTCGGCGAGATGGGCCTGCCGACCGATCGCGTCACCACCGCCTCCCTGGCCGACGCCGTCATGGCGCCCGGCGGCCTGGGCAAGCTGACGGTCGACGAGATGAACCGCGTGCTGGCCGGCCGCATTTACAGCCGCGGCGTCAGCCAGGGGACCGACGCCTACAGCTTCTCCGGCGCCACGCGCCCCGAGGACCTGGAGCTGCAGATGCAGATCCTCACCGCCAGCCTGACCGATCCGGGCCTACGCGCCGCGCCGTTCCAGCAGATCAAGTCGCTGTTTCCGCAAATCTTGGCTCAGGCCGGATCGACGCCGGGCGGCGCCTTCGGCCTGCGCGCCGGCGAGCTTCTGGCCAGCGGCGACAAGCGCGACGCCACCCCGACCGTCGAAGAGGTCGCGGCCATGACCATCGAGGATTTGCGCGCCGCTGTCCTGGCTGGGACCGCCACCGGCCCGATCGACATAACCGTCGTCGGTGACGTGACCGTCGACGCCGCCGTGGACGCCGTGTCCAAGACCTTCGGCGCCCTGCCCGCTCGTCCCGAACTGGCCGCGCCGCTTCCCGGCGCCGACCAGCGTCGCTTCCCTGCGCCGACGACCGAACCGGTTCGCCTGACCCATGCCGGCCAGGCCGACCAGGCCCTCGCCTACGTCGCCTGGCCGACCACCGACTCGGTCGACGACCGCACCGAGGCGCGTCAGCTCTCCATCCTGTCGGATGTCCTGCAGCTGCGGCTCAACGAGGAAATCCGCGAGAAGCTGGCCATCGCCTATGCGCCCCGTTCGAGCGCTGCTTCATCCAACACCTTCCGAGGCTACGGCTCGATCTCCGCCACGGCCGAGGTCAAGCCCGAGGACATCGCGCGCCTGTACGAAGCCCTGGACACGATCGCGGCCGATCTGCGCGACAATCCGATCAGCGACGACGAACTGAACCGAGCGCGCCGCCCGGCGGTCGAGCAACTTCGCCGTCAGCAGGCCGACAACGGCTATTGGCTGGGGCAACTGTCGGGCCTGCACCGCAAGCCCGCCTCGGTGGACGACATTCGCAGCCACGTCGCCGACCTCGAAGCGGTGACGGCGGCCGATCTGCAGGCCTTGGCCCAGAAGTACCTGCGTCCGGAAACCGCCTGGCGCGCAACGGTGACCGCCGGAGCCGCGAACTAAGGTCCGTGTAAAGCCCCCTTCGCCCGAGCGGAGGGGGCTTTACGTCCTTATTCAAAACGCTCTAGCGTCAGGTCATGAGCGACCTTGACGCCTTCCGCACCCAAACCCGCGCCTGGCTCGAAGCCAACTGTCCGCCCGAATGCCGAGGCCCTCTGAAGGGCGAGGGCGACATGGTCTGGGGCGGCCGAGACGCCGCCTTCCCCACGCCCGCGCACAAGGTCTGGCTGGACCGGATGGCCGAGCGCGGCTGGACCGCGCCGGAATGGCCGGCCGAGTACGGAGGCGGCGGGCTGAGCCGCGAAGAGGCCAAGGTTCTGGCGTCCGAGATGCGCCGCATCCAGGCTCAGCCCCCGCTGTACAGCTTCGGCGTCTGGATGCTGGGCCCGGCGCTGCTGGCCTTCGGCACGGAAGAGCAGAAGAAGCGCTTCCTGCCCGAGATCGTGCGGGGCGAAATCCGCTGGTGCCAGGGCTATTCCGAACCCGGCGCCGGGTCTGACCTCGCCGCCATCCAGACGCGAGCCGAGGATCGCGGCGACCACTGGATCGTCAACGGTCAGAAGATCTGGACCTCCTACGCCGACAAGGCCGACTGGATCTTTTGCCTGGTGCGGACGGACCCGGACGCGCCGAAGCACCTGGGCATCTCTTTCGTGCTGTTCGACATGGCCACGCCCGGCGTGACCACCCGCCCGATCACCCTGATCAGCGGCAAGTCGCCCTTCTGCGAGACCTTCTTCGACGACGTGCGGGTCGAGAAGGAGAATCTCGTCGGCACGCTGAACCGCGGCTGGGATGTCGCCAAACACCTGCTGGCGCACGAGCGGACCATGATCGGCGCCATGGGCGACGCGGGCGTTGGCCGCCCGCTGGGCCAGGTCGCGGCCGAAAGCGTCGGCCTGGATGAGGCCGGCCGGCTGGACGAGCCCATGCTGCGCGCCCGGATCGCCGAACTGGACATCGACGCCGCCGCCTTCCGCCTGGCCATGGAGCGCGTCGGCGACCAGGTGAAGGCCAAACAGGCCCATCCCGCCATCGCCTCCATGCTGAAATACTACGGCTCGGAGCTGAACAAGCGGCGCCACGAACTGGTCATGGCGGCCGGCGGATCGGAGGCGCTGGAGTGGGAGGGCGAGCGGTCCAAGGACGGCCAGGCCGCCCGCGACTGGCTGCGCACCAAGGCCAACTCCATCGAAGGCGGCACGTCAGAGGTTCAGCTGAACATCATCGCCAAACACCTGCTTCAGCTGCCGGGAGCCTGAGCCCATGCCCCTGATCCTGACGGAAGAACAGACGATGCTTCAGGAAGCCGCCGACGGCTTTCTGAACGACAACGCCCCCATCGCCCACCTGCGCAAACTGCGTGACGAACGCGATCCCGACGGCGTGTCGCGTGACTTGTGGCGGTCGTTCGGAGAGATGGGTTTCGCCGGGGTGCTGATCGACGAGGCCGACGGCGGCCTGGGCCTTGGCGCAGTTGAGGCGGGCGTGATCGCCGAGAGCCTAGGGCGCACCCTGACGCCCTCGCCCTTCTTCGGATCGGCGGTTCTGTCGGCCACGGTGCTCAAGAGCGGCGACGAGAGCCAGCGGCAATGGCTGGGCCGGATCGCAGGCGGCGAGGCCATCGTCGCCCTTGCCATGGACGAAGGCCCCAAGCACGCGCCGGCCCGCATCACCACGCGAGCCGAACGGTCGGGCAACGGCTTTCGCCTGGACGGAGCCAAGAGCTTCGTCCTGGACGGCCATGTCGCCGACACCCTGATCGTCGCGGCCCAGACCGAGGAGGGGCTGACGCTCTTTCTGGTCGATCCGGCGATGGCGGGCGTGAGCCGCGAGCGGACGGTCATGGTCGACGCCCATAACGCCGCGCGGGTGACCCTGTCGGGCGTCGAGGTCGACGCCGGCGCCGTGATCGGCGCGGTTGGCGGGGGCGAGGCGGTGCTGGAACAGGCTCTGTCGCTTGGCCGCGCCTGCGCCGCCTCGACCCTGGTCGGCGCCGGCGATCAGGCCTTCAAGGTCACGCTGGAGTATCTGCGCACCCGCAAGCAGTTCGGAAAGCTGATCGGCGAGTTCCAGGCGCTGCAGCACCGCGCCGCCCACCTGTTCACCGAGCTCGAGCTGGCCAGGGCGGCGACCCTGGCCGCGCTTCAGGCCATCGACGCCGGGCGCGAAGACACCTCTCTGGCCGCCTCGGTCGCCAAGGCCAAGGCCGGCCGCGTCGCCGAACTGGCGGTTCAGGAGGCGGTGCAGATGCACGGCGGCGTAGGCATGACCGACGAGTTCGACGTCGGCCTGTTCATGAAACGCGTGCGCGTCCTGAACGAACTGCTGGGCGACGCCCACTTCCACGCCGAACGCCTGGCCCGCGCTCAGGGGTTTTAGGCGGCCCGGATCACCAGGGCTTGAAGTGTTTCGACAGCTTCAGGCCCTGTCGCTGGTAATGGCTGCCGCCTTCGCCGTACAGGCGGGTCGGCCGCTCGGTCAGGGGCTCATAGACCAGCCGCGCCACGATCTGGCCGTGCTCCAAGAGGAAAGGCGTGTCGTGGGTGCGGACCTCCAGCACGCCCTTTGAGCCCGCGCCGTGGGCCTCGTCGGTGCCGAAGCCAGGGTCGAAGAAGCCGGCGTAGTGGACCCGGAACTCCCCGACCGACGGATCGATCGGCGTCATCTCTGCGGCCTGATCGACCGGAATTTCGACATCGTCCGACGACGCCAGAATGTAGAACTCGCCCGGATCCAGCAGCAGCTCGCCCCGACGCAGGCTCAGCGGCTCCCAGAAGTCGCGCGGGTCGTGGCCGTCGATGTGGTCCAGATCGACCACCCCGGCGTGGCGACGACCGCGGAAACCCACGATGTCCCCGCCCTGCAGGTCGACGCCGACCGAGCGGGTCTCGAGCTTCGGCGGCTCGCCGGCCTTGAGGCGCAGCTGGTTCAGCCGCGTGCCCGGCCGCACCAGGATGGAGAAGGTCTGGGGCGCGATCTCGAGATACAGCGGGCCCTCATAGCCCGCGTCCACGTCGTCGAAACTGGCGCCGCGATCGGTCAGCAGGCGCACGAAGACATCGACACGACCGGTTGAGCTCTTGGGATTGGCGCGGGCGATCAGGCCGGGCGGCAGGCTCAGCCGCTCCTGCAGGCGGGCGATGTAGACGCAGCCCTTCTCCAGCACATAGCCGCCCGACAGATCGATGGCGTGCATGGCCACGTCGGCGATGCGGTCCGCCACCAGGCGCTGACCGGGCAGGAAGGAGGCGCGCACACGCCAAGCCTGATCGGACAGGCGCAGGTCCAGGCTGGCCGGCTGCACTTGGTCGAGATCAAAAGGCGTGTCGGTGGTGATCGCGCCGCCGGCGATCAGGGCTTCGATCGACTGGCACGGCAGGATGCCCGTGCGGTCGGAAAGGTCGATATGGCTCATGCCGTCCTGTCTCGTACGCGTCGCCCCGCCCGGCGGTCGAGAATGGGCCTCGAGGACAAGCGGTCGCGCTTGCGCCTGAAGCCCGGCGGGGTCAGCCTATAGCCCATGCATGACGCTCCTGCCTATAGCGCCGAAACCGACGGAATCGTGGTCCGCGTGCGCCCCAGCTATCTGGCGGGCCAGTCGGACCCGGACGGCGGTCGCTGGGTCTGGGCCTATCAGGTCGAGATCGTGAACCTGACCACAGGCCCGGTGCAGTTGTTGGCCCGGCGCTGGACGATCACCGACGCGACCGGCCACGTGGAGGAGGTGCGCGGGCCGGGCGTAGTGGGCGAACAGCCGGTGATCGCGCCGGGCGAGGCCTATGCCTACGCCTCGGGCTGCCCCTTGGGCACGGCGTCAGGGACCATGGTCGGCGCCTATTACATGACGGACGACCGCGGCCGCGCCTTCGAAGCGCAGATCCCGGCCTTCAGCCTGGACGTGCCGGATCCGAAGCGGCTGCTGAACTAGATTTGACTCAACTGAAGATTGCCGATCTTATCAAGTCTCTTATTGGGAGGTTGATTATGAAGAGCGTCAAATCCATCGCCGTCGGCGCGGCGGTTACGGTCATGCTGGGTAGCTCCGCACTAGCGGCGACAGCGAACTGGAACATCCCGCACCACAAGCCGATCGATCAAGTCGTCTACTTCACCGACGGCGCAGATCAGGTCTTTGGCTTCGAGGTTCGCTACTGCGACCTGAGCACCTATCGCGAGGGCGGACTTACTCTCTTCACTCATACGGAATTCTACAACGAGTGCTGATCTCAGGTCAGGTCGGGGCTGCGTCAACCCGGATAACCGCAGCCCCGCCCCCTGGCATCTCGCCGGCTGCTTGCGCGAGCCGGCGAGGAGGAAGGCGGCCCTTTAGAGAGCATCTGTGACGGGGCGATGACCCCGCATTCTTGTTGGCGCTACCGCCTATCGCGCGGCATAGGCTGCTTAAGCGCGCAGCGACCACTCAAGTCGTGAGCGACCGCGTCGCGAACGTAGCGCCCTAGATATATCTGCGCAGACTGCGGGCCAGATCGGAGCCGCCGTCCTTGGCGCCCTTGCGGATCTGGGGTTGGTAGGCGACGCGGGCGTGCTCGACGCAATAGACGCCTTCCGAGGCGCGACGGCCGCAGAAGCTGAACTCGCGCGACGACGGGTCGCCGATCGGCCATTTGCACATGTGAGCGCCGAGCGTCAGCACAGTGGCGGTGCCGGGCAGTTCAGGGGTCTGGGCCGGCGTCGGGGCGACGGGCTGGGCGGCGCGGGGCTGTACGGCCTCGATGCGGCGCGGGGCGGACGGCGCCTGGGTCGGGGTGGCGACGGCCGGGCGGGGACGTGCGGTCTTGAAGGTGGCGCGAGCCGGCTGCGACGGGGCGGCGCGGCCCGACAGACCCAGGCGGTGCACCTTGCCGATAACGGCGTTGCGGGTGACGCCGCCGCCCAGCTGTTTGGCGATCTGGCTAGCCGATTGGCCTTCAAGCCACAGCTTCTTCAGCGCGCCGACGCGGTCTTCAGTCCAGCCTGCGGTCATGGGCCTGCCCTCCGGGTGGTGATTCAACATTTGGTGCGAGCCCTTCCTCCGAGAGGCTCGACCCACCACTAATCGTAAAGCAGACCTTAAAGAGCGCAATATGTGCGAATTGCGCTGTCCACAGAAACCAGATGTTGATTCGTTTCGGGACGAACTTGCGCACAGCTTCCGAAGGGGTCATCTGCGACGCCATGACCGATCTCGCCTCCACCCGCCCCTCCGGCCTGCCGCAACCCCGCCGTTACGACGGGATCAACTGGGTCGGGGTGCAGACCCTGTATCTGCGCGAGGTGCGGCGCTTCTGGAAGGTCGGTGCCCAGACGGTGGCGGCGCCGGTGGTCACGACCCTGCTCTATATGCTGGTCTTCGTGGTGGCGCTCCAAGGCGCGCGGCCACCGCTGCACGGCACGCCCTTCGCCGAGTTCGTGGCGCCGGGTCTGATCATGATGGCGATCCTGAACAACGCCTTCGCCAACTCCTCGTCCAGCCTGATCCAGGCCAAGATCATGGGTACGTCAACGGACTTCCTGACTCCGCCGCTCAGCCCGCTGGAGCTGACGCTGGGCTTCACCCTGGGGGCTGCGACGCGCGGCGTGGCGGTCGGCCTGGTGACGGCGATCTGCGTCCTGCCCTTCGCCCGGATGGGCGTCGCCAACCTGGGGCTGATCCTGTTCTACGGCCTGATCGCGTCCCTGCTGATGGGCATGATCGGCGTAATGGCGGGCCTATGGGCCGAGAAGTTCGACCAGCTGGCCGCGGTTCAGAACTTCGTCGTCCTGCCCATGACCTTCCTGTCGGGGGCCTTCTATCTGGTCGACAATCTGCCGGAGCCCTTCTCGACGCTCAGCCGGTTCAACCCCTTCTTCTATCTGATCGACGGCTTCCGCGCCGGCTTCATCGGCCATGCGGAGGGCTCGGTCGTGATCGGCATGGCCATGAGCCTGGGCCTGACGCTGGTCATGGGCTGGGCCTGCTGGGCGGTGTTCCGCTCGGGCTGGCGGCTCAAGAGCTGATCGGCTAGCCAAGGCCCCTGACCTTTGGAGGGGCCTAACCCATGATGTTCCGCACGCTCGGCGCTGTCGCCGCCCTGATGCTCGCCGCTCAGCCGGCGTCGGCTCAAACGGCTTCGCCTAAAACCCTGCGCGCCGCCGTCGCCGCCTATGTGCTGCCGACGAACGAGGCCCGCACCCAGGTCGTGGTCGAGCAGCTGCGCGCGGCCGGCTTCGAGCCCGTGGTCGAGACCTTCGAGGGCGGGGGCCGCCAGACCGGGCCGATGGAGGGGCGCAACGTCGTCGCCGTCTTCGGCCCCGAGGGCGCAAAGGAAATCCTGATCACCGCCCACTACGACGCGGTGAAGCTGCGCGACGGGTCGCTGGCCCATGGGGTGGTGGACAACGCGGCCTCGGTCGTCGGCGTCATCGAGGCGGCGCGTCTGCTCAAGGACAAGGCCCTGAACCACCGCGTGCGGGTCATCCTGTTCGACCAGGAAGAGCTGGGCCTGGTTGGCGCGCGCAAGTGGATCGAGGCGCACGGGATCGCCAATGTCGCGGCGGTGGTGAACTCCGACGTCGCCGCCTATGGCGACACGATGATGTACGGCCAGAACAACGGCGCGCCCTCGGCCTTCGTCACGCGGGCGGTGCAGGAGCTGTGCGCCGAGCGGGCGATGCAGTGCGTGGGCTTCCCCGTCTATCCGCCGTCCGACGACCGGGCCTTCACTGCGGCCGGCGCGCCGGTGGTGTCGCTGGGCTTCCAGGACGAGGTCGGCGCCCACCAGATGTGGCTGGCCTTCAATGGCGGCGAGAACAACGGCCTGGCCGAAGGCTTCACGCCCCAGGTCTTCCGCGTGATCCACTCGGCCGAAGACACGATGGAGGCCGTCAAGCCGGCCACGGTGGCGCGCGCGGCCGAAACCTATGCAGCCCTGATC
Source organism: Brevundimonas sp. MF30-B (assembly GCF_004683885.1). Taxonomy (NCBI): domain Bacteria; kingdom Pseudomonadati; phylum Pseudomonadota; class Alphaproteobacteria; order Caulobacterales; family Caulobacteraceae; genus Brevundimonas; species Brevundimonas sp. MF30-B. The sequence continues at coordinate 232,987 of NZ_CP038440.1, forward strand.
GAAAAGCTGGACCGCGAGATCGCGGCCCGCTGATCGGACCTCAGAGGGCGGGCTTTTCGGCGAACTGCCCGCCCTTGCGGTAACGCCACAGGTAGGACGGCGCGATGGCCTCCAGGCCGGTGGGCTGCAGACCCAGCTCGTTCAGACCCTCGGCGCCGTTGGCCACGACGTTGTCGCGCTCCAGCATCAGCACCTGATCGCGGGTCAGCGGCGGAGCGATGCCGAACAGGGCCGCCATTTGCAGGGCTGAGCCCATGGCGCGAGCGATCGGGAAGGGCAGCGGGATCAGGCCGCGCGTGCGGTTCGTCTCGCGCAGGATCAGCTTCAGCACCTCTTCAAACGTCAGGACAGCCGGGCCGCCCAGCTCGAAGGTGCGGCCGGCCGCGGCGGGTTCGACCACGGCGCGGGCGATGGCTTCGGCCACGTCGCCGACATAGACCGGCTGGAACTTCGTCTGGCCGCCGCCGATCAGCGGCAGGGCCGGCGCCAGGCTGGCCATGGCGGCGAACCGGTTCAGGAAGTCGTCGCCGGCGCCGAAGACGATCGACGGGCGCAGGATCACGGCGTCGGGATAGACGGCGCGCACGGCGGCCTCGCCCCCGGCCTTGGAGCGGCCGTAGGCGGCCGGGCTGTTCTCATCGGCGCCGATGGCCGACATCTGCACGAAACGGGTCACGCCCGCGGCCTTGGCGGCTTCGGCCGCCGACCGCGCCGCGTCCACGTGCATGGCGTCAAAGGACCGCTTGCCGTTCTCGAACAGCACGCCGACCAGATTGACCACGGCGTCGGCGCCGGCGACGGCGCGCGCCACGTCCTGGGGGTTGCCGATGTCGCAGCGCATCAGCTGGATCTGGCCCACGTCGCCCAGCGGCTGAAGCTCGTTGGCGGTGGTCGGCTTGCGCACCGCCACCCGCACGCGCCAGCCGCGACGCGCCAGGGCGCGCACGGCCTGCGAGCCGATGAAGCCCGAACCGCCGAAGACGGTGACCAGACGCGGACCAAACTGAGCCATCGGGCGCTCCCCAAACAGGCGGCGGAAATCGAGCGTCGGATTAGACGAAGCGGCTCACGGCCGCAACGCGTGGCCTCAACGTCCGTCGAACACGATTTCGCCGTCCACCACCGTCAGCACAGCCTTGCCCTTGGGAATGTCGGCCTCGGGCGCGGTCATCAGGTCGACGTCGAAGGCGGTGAAGTCGGCGCGCTTGCCCGGCTCGATCGTGCCCAGCTCGTCCTCGCGGAACGAGGCCCAGGCCGGCCACAGGGTGAACATCTTGAGCGCCGTCTCGCGCGACACCGCCTCCTGAGGCCGCCAGTCGGGGCCCTGGAAGCCCTGCAGGTCGCGCCGCGCGACGGCGGCGTAGAATTCGATCAGCGGATCGCCCCGCTCGACCGGAGCGTCAGAGCCGCCGACCACCACGACCCCGCGGTCCGAGAGGCTCTTCCAGGCATAGGCCCCGTCCAGCCGCGCGTCGCCCAGGCGGGCGGGGGCGAAGTGCAGGTCGCCGATGGCGTGGCTGGGCTGCATGGAGGCCACGATCGGCAGGTCGTGGAACCAGTGATAGTCGCTGGGCCGCAGGATCTGGGCGTGCTCGATGCGCCAGCGCGGATCGGCGGCCTTCCACTCGCCGCGTGGCGTCTCGGCCATGGCGCGGGCGTACCAGTCCACCACCTCGCGATTGCCCCGGTCCCCGATGGCGTGGGTGGCGATCTGGATGCCCGCACGCAGCGCCGCCTCGTACAGCGGCACAGCCTCGGCCTCGGTGGTCTGCATCAGGCCCCGCGTGCCCGGCTGGTCGGTGTAGGGATCGAACAGGGCCGCGCCGCGCGATCCCAGCGCCCCGTCGGCGTAGAACTTCACCGCCCGGGTGATGACCCGTCCGTTCGCCACGCTGCGCGGGCCAGAGGCGAACAGCGCCCGAGCGCCGTCGGGCGTGACGCTGTTGTAGAGCCGCAGCGGCGCCTGGCCGGCCTCGGCCATGGCCTCCAGCAGCGGAATGTCCTTCCAGGGCGCGGACATGAAGTGCACGCCCGTCCAGCCGTATCGGGCGTAGACCTTGAAGCCCTCGCCATAGGCGGTGCGCGTCGCGGCCTCGTCGGCTTGAGGCATCAGGCCCGCGACAAGCTGCTCCGCCGCGTCGACCAGCATGCCCGTGGGCCGGCCCTGCGCGTCCTTCAGGATCTCGCCGCCGGGCGGGGCCTGTGTGTCGCCGTCGATGTTCGCGGCCGCCAGGGCGGCGCTGGACGCCACGACCGCATGGCCGTCCGCCCGGCCCAGCAGCACGATCCGGCCCGGCGCCGCCGCGTCCAGGTCGGCGGCCGTCAGGAAGCGGCCTTCCGGCCAGTGGGTCTCGATCCAGCCACGCCCGGAGATGACGCCCTCGGGATGCGCCTGGGCCCAGGCCGACAGCCGGGCCATGGCCTCGGCCACGGAGGCGGAGCCTTCAAGGTTCAGCGTCATTTCGCGCCAGCCGATCCCGTCCAGATGGGCGTGGCCGTCGGTGAAGCCGGGAAACAGGGTGGCGCCGTTCAGCTCGACCACCTGGACGCCCGTGGCGTCCGGCGCATCCGCGAGGCGGCCGACGAAGGCGATGCGCCCGTCGCGCACCAGGACCGCCTCGGCAGGGGCCTGGCCGTCGACGCCGGTATGGATGGTCCCGCCGCGGATCAGCAGGTCCTGGGCCAGGGCGCCCGACGGCAGGGCGAGGGCGATGACAGAGGCGAACAGGGTCAGGCGCATGGCGGTCTCCTCAAAACTCTCAATCCGCGCCGGTCAGCAGGGCGCGGGCCTCGGCGCCGGTGCGGGCGGTCGGGTCGCGGACCTCGACCTCGACGGCCACGGCGCCCTCGGGCGCATGCGCCCACAGGTAGCGGCGCTCGATCTCGACCTCGCGACCCGAGGGGGCGAAGCCGGTGAAACTGTCGCCCCAGGGCGTGATCTGGCGGATGTCGGGCCACGGCAGGGCGCAGGCGGCGTCCAGCTCCTCGATGGCCATGGCGGACAGTTCGTCGTCCGCATTCGCAGGGGGCGGGATCACAGCCATCAGCGGACCTTCTGAGCGTAATCAGTCCAGGCGGGACCGAACTTGCGCGCCAGATAGACCTCTTCGCGCGCGATGACGAACCGGTCGATGACAATCAGGCACGGGAAGATGAGGGCAAGCGCGACGGGGCTGTCCATCGCCACGCCGAAACCGACGTAGATCAGGGTGAAGCCCAGATAGATCGGATTGCGGCTCAGCCCATACAGGCCGCCGGTCGCCAGGGCGGTCGTGGTCTTCCAGGGCTCAGGCGGGGTGCCCAGGCGGCGCAGGCTGGCCACGGCCGCCCATTCGACGACCAGTCCGCCCAGCACCAGGGAGAAGGCCAGGCCGCGACGAAGCGTGGTCTCCAGCCCCAGGCCGGGCTCGCCGATCAACTGACCCAGCCCCCAGCCGGCCAGCAGGAAGCCGAGAAAAACTAGAGGCGGCGGGGCCACCACACCCGGCGTATCGCGCTCGCTCAAGGATCAATCCTCGTCGGCGTAGATGGCGACCCGCGCGGGCTCGGACGATGACGCCGCCCCACGATACATGCCAGATGTAGTCATGGCGTAGGCGGGCTGGCCGTCGCGGCTCATGACGATGACCCCGCCCGAGCCCCCCAGCGCCAGGGCCTCGTCGACCTCGGCCTGGCCTGCGGCCTGGCCCGATGCTCCGGAGCCCATGCGGGCGCAGATGTCGCGCGCCACGGTGGCGCGGATGTAGTACTCGCCGTCTCCCGTCGCCGAAACCGCGCAGCCGTCCGTGTTGGAGGCGTAGGTGCCCGCGCCGATCACCGGCACGTCGCCGACCCGGCCCCAGCGCTTGCCAGACATGCCGCCGGTCGAGGTGCCGGCGGCCAGATCGCCCGACTGGTCCAGCGCCACGGCGCCGACGGTGCCGAACTTGCGCTCGTTCAGCGGCGGCTGCGCCAGGTTCGCCAGACCCTGACCGGGCGCCGGCGCATTCTGCGGCCGGGCCGGAACCGGATCGCCGCGCTCGCGCAGTTGACGCTCCAGCCCCTGCCAGCGGCGCTCGGTGAAGAAGAAGGCCGGATCGACCTGCTCCAACCCGACCGAGGCGGCGAAGGCGTCGGCGCCTTCGCCGATCAGCATGACGTGAGGCGACCGCTCCATGATGGCGCGGGCCGCCGCGATCGGATGGCGCGTGCGGGTCAGGCCGGCCGCGGCGCCGGCGGTCAGGTCGGCGCCGTTCATGACAGCGGCGTCCAGCTCGGTCTTGCCCTCGGCGGTGAAGACGGCCCCGCGCCCCGCGTTGAACAACGGGTCGTCCTCCATGATCTCGATGGCCGCCTGCACCGCATCCAGCGCCGCCCCGCCAGAGCGCAGCACCGCCGACCCGGCTTCGAGTGCTTGCTGAAGGGCGGCGCGATAGGCCGCGTCCTGCTCAGGGCTGAGGTTCGCGCGCTCGATGACGCCCGCGCCGCCATGGATGGCCAGAGCCCACGACGGAGCCTCTTGAGCGTGTGCGCCGGCGCCGAAAAAACACAGTGTGAATAGTGTGAATGGTGCGAAAATCTTCACGGCAGCCTCCCCGATTTCGCCCATCCTAACCTGATACAGGAGCGTGTCAGGTCGAAGCCGCCAAAAACCCTTCAGCCGCCGCGGAAACGGGGCGAACGCCCGCGCTCAGGACCGATGATGCGCCCGCTTCCAAAGGTGGTAGGCGATGATGGGCAAGAAGCCCACCACCACCGCCAGGCCGATCAGGGGCAGAAAGCCTTCGATGTAGCGGCCGCCGATCGCTGCGGCCACGCCGGCGAGCGGCGGGCCGAGGAAGGGCAGCCAAGCCGGTGGCTTGCGCATGAATCAGGCGTCGACCTTGATGACGCCCCGGCGGATCTGGTCCAGCTCGATGGAGTCGAACAGGGCCTGGAAGTTGCCCTCGCCGAACGCCTGGTTGCCCTTGCGCTGGATGATCTCGAAGAAGATCGGGCCGAAGGTGTCCTGGGTGAAGATCTGCAGCAGCAGGCCGTCCGCGTCGGAACCGTCGATCAGGATGCGGTTCTTGCGCATCCGCTCCACGTCCTCGCCGTGGTTGGGCAGGCGTTTGTCGATGAGTTCGAAATAGGTCTCGATGGTGTCCTGAAACGGGATGCCGCGACGCTTCATCTCCTCGACGGTCTCGAAGATGTTGTCGGTGGCCAGGGCGATGTGCTGGATGCCCTCGCCGTTGTAGCGGCGCAGGAACTCCTCGATCTGGCTGTTCTCGTCCTGGCTCTCGTTCAGCGGAATGCGGATGGCGCGGTCGGGCGCGATCATCGCCTGGGAGAACAGGCCCGTCGCCTTGCCCTTGATGTCGAAATACTTCTGCTCCTCGAAGGCGAAGACGTCGCCGTAGAAGCCGGACCAGGTCCGCATCTGGCCGCGCCGCACATTGTGGGTCAGGTGGTCCAGTGTGTGCAGGCCGACGCTGTTTTCGGCCTCCTTGTCCTGCCAGCCCTCAACCTCGGTCCAGCCGGAATACAGCGAGCCCTTCGAGCCGTAGTCGTCGATCAGGTACAGCAGCGAGCCGCCGATGCCCTTCAGCGTATAGGCGCCCTCCCCCAGCGCGCCGCCTTGCGACCCCTCGGCCGGATGGGCGCCGCGCGAGACCGCGCCCTCATAGGCGGCCTTCGCATTGGAGACGCGGAAAGCCATGCCGTTGGCCGACGGCCCGTGCTCGCGGGCGAACTCCTCGGCCTGGCCCTGGGGGGTCATGTGCAGCAGGAAGGAGATGTCGCCCTGCTTCAGGCGGATCACGCCGCCGTCGGGGCGGGTGTGGGTGTGGGTGAAGCCCATCAGCTCCAGCCGGTCCTTCATGGATTGCGGATCGGGGCCGGTGAATTCGACGAACTCGAAGCCGTCCACGCCCAGAGGGTTTTCCTGGTCCAGGCGGGCGGAGGCTTCCGATTGGGGCGCGTCGTGCATGGGGCGTCTCCTGAAATGCATGGGGCGGTCCGAGCCGCCGGTTGGGGCGGAACCTAGTGTCCGAGGCCCGCCAAGCCAAGCGGAACGCATTCACGGCTGCGTGGCGTCGCAGGGGACAGGTCGTGGATGCGCGGTTGGTCCAGGCCTGCTAGACCCCCGGCCAAACGTCGGGAACGCCGCATGCTTCGCAAGATGTACGACTGGGTCTTCTCCCTGGCCCGTCACCGCCACGCCACCAAGTCTTTGGCCGCCATCTCCTTCGCCGAGAGCAGCTTCTTTCCGATCCCGCCCGACGTGATGCTGGCGCCCATGGTGCTGGCGCGGCCGGACCGCGCCTATTTCTACGCCACCGTCTGCACCATAGCCTCGGTGCTGGGCGGCCTGCTGGGTTACGCCATCGGCCATTTCCTGGAGCCTGTCGGCATGTCGCTGCTGGCCCTGATGGGCAAGGCGGACACCTTCGAAACCTCCAAGGCGCTGTTTCAGGAGCACGGCGCCTGGGTGATCCTGATCAAGGGCCTGACGCCCATTCCCTACAAGCTGATCACCATCGCCGCGGGCATCTTCAGCTTCAGCCTGCCGCTGTTCATCGTGCTGTCGGTCATCACACGGGGGGCGCGCTTCTTCCTGGTGGCGTTCGTGTTGAAGACCTTCGGGCCGGCCATGCTGGAGGTGATCGAGAAGCGTCTGGCCTTCTGGACCATCCTGTTCGTGGTGGTTCTGGTCGGCGCCATCGTGGCGGTGCGTTTCATCTGATCGACGGAGCGTTCGGGCGCAGCTAGGATGCCGGCATGAGAGGGACTTATCGCCTTGTGACGCGCTGGTGGACCGCGTTCGCGCTCGCCGCCTCGCTGGCCATGCTGGGCGCAGCGCACGCGTTCGAGCGGTTCGCCGGCCTGGCCCCCTGCAATCTGTGCCTCAAGCAGCGCGAGGTCTTCTGGGCGGCCGCCGCCATCGCCGGCGCCGCGACCTTCTGGGCCGTGTTCAGCCGCGCCAGCCGGGGCACGCCGCGCATCGCCGCCTTCCTGCTGGCGGCCGTCTTCGCCACGGGGGCCATCACCGCGGGCTTCCACGCGGGCGGGGAGTACGGCTGGTGGGACCTGCCCGCCGCCTGCGCCGCTGCGGGCGGGCCGGTGGGCCTGGACGACATGCAGGCGCTCGCGCTGGGGACCGGCCCGGCACCGGCGATTCCGCGCTGCGACGCCGTGGCCTGGAGCTGGCTGGGCGTCAGCATGGCGGGGTGGAATGTGTTGATCTCCTTCGCCCTGGCTGCGTTCAGCCTGATGGCCGCCAAACGGCCCAAGGACGCCCGGAGGCCTTCATGAGCGACGCTCGCCGCATTCCCCTGCCCCGCCCCGGCATCGGCGCCTCCAGGGCCCGCATGGCCGAGATCCTTCGGGTGGATCACGCCGGGGAGTTCGCCGCCGTCCACATCTATCGCGCCCAGCGCGCCGTATTCGAAGGGCGCAGAGGCCGCGAGGCGGTCTCGAGCGATCTGACCGAGATGGAGGGCCACGAGCAGGTTCACCTGGACCGCTTCGAGGCTCTGCTGAACGAACGCCGCGTGCGGCCCACGGCGATGACGCCGGTGTGGAAGCTGGCGGCCACGGCGCTGGGCGCCGGCACCGCCCTGATGGGCGAGAAGGCAGCGCACGCTTGCACCGAGGCGGTCGAGGCGGTCATAGGCCAGCACTACGCCGATCAGGTCGAGGAGTTGAAGGACCGCGACCCGGCGCTCGCGGCGGAACTGGAGCAATTCCGCCAGGACGAAATGGCGCACCACGATCACGCCATCGCACGCGGGAGCCGCGAGGCGCCGGCCTATCGGCTGCTGTCGGCCGTGATCAAGGCCGGCTGCCGCACGGCCATCAAGATTTCGGAGCGGGTCTAGGCTTTCGGCCGACGCTGTTGATCAGCACGATGACAGCCACCGGCGCAGCCATGATGAGCGGCATCCAGTCGCGCGTGTAGACGGCCGCCCCTGCGGCCAAGGCAAGCGCCAGCAACGCCAAAATGATGGTGATCTGACGAATCTTCATTTCAGGCGGCCTCCCCGAACCGACCTTGGGCGCCGCTCCCGCACTGTCAATCGACGTCGAAGGCCAGCATGAGGGTGCGCTGCAGCGGATTGAAGTTGTCGTCCGACAGAATGTACAGCCGCGTCGCCCCGTCACGCGTCTCCGCCGCGATCCCCTCGAAATTGTCAGCGGTGCCCGGGAGTTTCAGTTCGACCAGAATCGGCCCCAGCGCGCCGTCCGGCGCCATGCGGCGGATGCGGACCCTGGCGTCCAGAGGCGGAACATAGGAGCGCTGAACCACGAACCAGCCGTCGCCGGAGGGATCCCGGTCCATGCCCGTGATCCGGTAGTCGCTGTCCTTCAGCGGCGTCGGCGGCATCGGCTGAATGGTTTCGCAACGCCGGGGCGAACAGTCCCAGACGCCGCCGCTCTCGCCTGCAACGCGCCATCCGCCGCCATCGAAGTCGGGCGCCGCAGCCAGCCCCTCCATCCCGTCGTTCTCGGCGAAAGGCGCCTCAGGCATCCGCACCGGCACGGGCCGCTCGCGCAGCGCGTCAAGAGAACCGTAGTCCCAGATGCGGTGGTTCTTCTCGAAACTGACCAGCAAGCCGCCGTCGGGTCCGAAAGCCAGCCCCTCGGCGTCGCCGTCGGCCTTCTCGCTGATCGGCTGACCGTCGGTCAGGGTCAGCCGCCGCCACGACCAGTCCGACAGACCCACGAGGCGCCCGCCAGGGCTCAGCACCAGCCGTCCTCGAACGAGGTCGCCCACATCGGAAACCGTCACGAAGCCGCCGTCGCCCGTCAGCTTCAGGTCCGACAGGCTGGCCAAGGGCGAGCCCGCCGGCGTCGAGACGTGAACCCCGCCTGCGAAACGCACGCCCGGCGCCAGCACCGCGCCGCCCGGCAGGCCGAGCGAGACCGGCCGGGTCGAAGCCTGGGCTCCGGTCCAGCCGTCGGGCGTCGCCATGGGCGCCGGCGTGGCGCAGGAACCGACGACTGCGGCCAGCGCAACGGCGATAGCGAGACGACGGATCATGCGCCCGCCTTGATCGCAAACGAAAGGGCGGCGTCGGACAGCGGCTTCACCTGGGCCGCCATGGCCTGGGCGTGGCTGCTGGCGGCGGTGCCGTCACGCACCCGCCCGGCGATGCCCTGACAGATGGCCGCCAGGCGGAACAGATTGTAGGCCAGGAGCCAGTCGACATTGGCCGGCGCCGGCAGGCCCGAGGCTGCTGCGTAGCGGGCGACCGTCTCGTCTAGCGAGGGGATGCCCAGCGCCTTCAGGTCCGCCCCCGCCAAGCCGTTGCGCAGGCTGGCGGGAATGGCCCAGGCGATCAGCAGATACGAAAGGTCGGCCATCGGATCGCCCAGGGTCGACAGTTCCCAGTCCAGGACCGCGCGGACCTGCGCCCGGTCCGGCGCGATGATCATGTTGTCCAGGCGGAAGTCGCCGTGCACCACCCGCGTCGGTCCCTCGGGCGGCAGGGTGTCGGGCAGGAATTCGATCAGCCGGTCCATGGACAGGATCGGATCAATCTCCGACGCGCGATACTGCTTGGTCCATCGCCCGACCTGGCGTGCGAAATAGTTGCCGGGGGGGCCATAGTCCGCCAGCCCGATGGCCTGAGGGTCGAAGGCGTGCAGCCGCGCCAGGGTGTCGGTCTGGGCCTCGTAGATGGCGCGACGCTCGGTCGGGGCCAGGCCAGGCAGCTTCAGGTCCCAGAAGACCCGGCCTTCGACCTTGTCCATGACGTAGAACATCGACCCGACCACGCTCTCGTCCGTACACAGGGCGTGCGGGCGCGCGACCGGGAACCCTTGGGCCGACAGGGCGGAGATCACCTTGAACTCGCGGTCCACCGCGTGCGCGCTGGGCAGCAGGGTCCCCGGCGGCTTCCTGCGCAGCACATAGGCGTGGCCGGGCGTGGTCAGCTCATAGGTCGGATTGGACTGGCCGCCCTTGAACTGGCGGATCGTCAGGGGACCGGCATACCCGTCGACATGGGCCGCCATCCAGGCGTCCAGCGCGGCCTCGTCCAGGCGATAGCGGGGATCGACCTCGCGCGTGCCGGCGAAGGCGGCCTGGGGGTCGCTGATGGCGTCGGTCATTCAGGATTTCCTCCGGCCGCGATGATGGCGGCCCGCACGGCGCGGCGCCAGCCTTTCAGCAGAGCCTGGCGCTGTTCGTCATCCATTTTCGGTCGCCAGATCGCCGGCGCTTCGGACGGCGGGGTCGCCAGCCGGTCAGTCAAACCGCAGCCGAAGGCGGCTAGGCGCGCCGCGCCCAGCGCCGTCATCTCCTGGAAAGCCGGGCGCTCGACCGTCACCTCGCAGATGTCGGCCACGAACTGCATGGCGAAGGCGTTGGCCGTGACCCCGCCGTCCACGCGCAACGTCTCCAGCCGCGGGGCGCCGTCGCGGGCCAGGGCGTCCAGCAGGTCGCGCGTCTGGTAGGCCAGGCTCTCCAGCGCGGCGCGGACCATATGCGCCGGGCCGGCATCGCGGGTCAGGCCGATGACGGTTCCGCGCGCCTCCGGTTCCCACCAGGGCGCGCCCAGGCCGGTGAACCCCGGCACGAGGTAGACGCCGCCATTTTCCGCCAGCGACTGCGCCATCGCCTCGGACTGACGGCTTTCGGAGATGACCTTCAGCCCGTCGCGCAGCCACTGGATCGCCGAGCCGGCCGAGAAGATCGACCCTTCCAGCGCATAGGCGACCCGCCCCTCGGCCGCATAGGCCAGCGTCCCCAGCAGCCGGCTGGTCGAGGCCACTGGCTCGGCCCCGACATTGGCGACCAGGAAGGCGCCCGTGCCGTATGTGATCTTGGCCTCGCCGGGTTGCAGCGCGCCGTGCCCCACCAGGGCCGCCTGCTGATCCCCCGCCGCGCCATGGATTGGCAGGGCTCGGCCGAACAGGCTGGCGTCAGTCTCGCCCAGCCGGGAGTCGCAGTCGCGAATCTCGGGCAGGGCCTTCATCGGCACGCCGAACAGCTCGCACAGGTCCGGCCGCCACTGACGGCTGCGCAGGTCCATCAGGCTGGTGCGGCTGGCGTTTGTGGCGTCGGACACATGGCTGTCGCCGCCGGTCAGCTTGAAGATCAGCCAGCTCTCGATGGTGCCCAGCCGCACCTCGCCCCGCTCGGCCCGCTCGCGGCCGCCGGGCACGGCGTCCAGCAGCCAGGCGAACTTGGACGCCGAGAAATAGGGATCCAGGATCAGGCCGGTCGCCGTCTGGACCTCCGCCTCGTGCCCCTCGGCGGCCAGGCGGGCGGTGACGTCGGCGGTGCGCCGGTCCTGCCAGACCACGGCGCGGTGCAGAGGCTCGCCCGTGGCCGCGTCCCACACGACCGAGGTCTCGCGCTGATTGGTGATGCCGATGGCGGCGAAACGGCCGACGCCGCCGGCCTTGCGGATCGCCTCGCGACAGGTCTGAAGCGTCGCGGTCCAGATCTCGGCCGCGTCATGCTCGACCCATCCCGAGCGGGGGAAGTGCTGCTGCAGTTCGATCTGGCTGACGGCGACGGGCGCAAATGCGCCGTCGGGCGAGACCTCGAAGGCGATGGCCCGCGTCGAGGTCGTGCCCTGATCGATGGCGAGGATGAGGTTGGACATGAGTGATTAGTGGCGAGTGGCGAGTGGCGAGACAAGCCGAAGTCCGAGCAACCCGCGGCGACGTCCTCGTCACTCATCACTCGCCACTCGCCGCTTCGCCACGCTAGACACGCCCTCATGACCCTGCACACCGCCTCCTTCGACGGCGTCCTGGACGCCGCCCGCCAGATCGCCCCCGCCGCCGTCCGCACCCCGCTGCTCGAACATCCGGCCCTCAACGAGCGGCTGGGCGGGCGGGTGCTGATGAAGGCCGAGACCATGCAGGTCGCCGGCGCCTTCAAGTTTCGCGGAGCCTACAACCGCATCAGCCGCCTGACCGACGAGGAAAGGGCGCGCGGCGTAGTGGCCTATTCCTCGGGCAATCACGCCCAGGCCGTGGCCGCCGCCGCCCGCATGGTCGGGACCAGCGCCGTCATCGTCATGCCGGCCGACAGTCCGCGCGTGAAGGTCGAGGGCGTCCTGGCCTTCGGCGGCGAAGTGCGCAGCTATGACCGCTACAGCGAAAGCCGCGAGGCGATCGGCGAGGAGATCGCGTCCACGCGCGGTTCGGTCCTTGTCCGCCCGTTCGACGACCCGTTCGTCATCGAAGGCCAGGGCACGACGGGGCTGGAGATCGTCGAGGACGCGCGCGCTAGAAAGGTCGAGATCGACCAGCTGCTGTGCGGCGCCTCGGGCGGGGGTCTGATCGCCGGGATCAATCTATCGATGGCGGCTCTGTCGCCCGACACCCGCGTCGTCGGGGTGGAGCCGGCGGCCTACAACGACACCCTGCTGTCGCTCCAGGCCGGCGAGCGGCTGACCCATGCGCCGGTGGCGCATCCCACCATCTGCGACGCCCTGATGACGGACCGTCCGGGCGAGCTGACCTTCCCGATCAACCAGCGTCTGTCCGGGGTCGAAACCGTCACCGACGCCGAGGTGGCCGAGGCCGTGCGCTACGCCTATCGCACTCTCAAACTGGTGGTCGAACCGGGCGGCGCGGTGTCGCTGGCGGCGCTGCTGACCGGCAAGGTCGAGGCGCGCGGCCGCACCAGCGCCATCGTTCTGTCGGGCGGGAATGTGGACCCAGGCTTGTTTTCCGCCATCATCGAAGATCGCTTCACCCCCGCGACCTGACGGAGACGACCATGACCAAGCCTTCCGAGCTGCAAGACCTGATCGGCCAGGAGGTCGGCCTCAGCCGCTGGATCACCGTCGACCAGGACCGCATCGACGCCTTCGCCAGGATCACCGAGGACGAGCAGTTCATCCATGTCGATCCCGAGGCCGCCAAGGCCACGCCCTTCGGCGGAACCATCGCCCACGGCTTCCTGACCCTCAGCCTGGCCTCGGCCATGAGCTATGATGCGGTCAAGCCGCTGGACGGCGTGGTGATGGGCGTCAACTACGGCTTCGACAAGCTGCGCTTCCTGGCCCCCGTGCCCGCCGGGTCGCGCATCCGCGGCCGCTTCAAACTGCTGGCGGCCGAGGACAAGGGCGGCGGACGGTGGCTGCTCAAGCACGAGCTGACCGTCGAGATCGAGGGCGCGGACAAGCCGGCCCTGATCGCCGAATGGCTGGGCATGCAGATGGTCGCGCCGGGGGGCTGAACCCGGCGCCGCGCCGACTAGCCCACGCTGTAGAAGGTCGGCGATCCGGGCCCGACCGGCAGGCCCAGGCCGAACACCCAAAGGAAGAACAGCGCCATCCAGGTGATGGTGAAGAAGATCGAATAGGGCAGCATCATCGCGATCATGGTGCCGATGCCGACCTTTTTGTCGAAGCGCACCGCCCAGGCCAGGATCAGGCCGAAGTAGCTCATCATCGGGGTGATGATGTTGGTGGTGGAATCCCCGATCCGATAGGCCGCCTGGATGACCTCGGGTGAATAGCCGATCAGCATCAGCATCGGCACGAAGATCGGTGCCGTCATCGCCCACTGCGCCGAGGCCGAGCCCAGCATCAGATTGACGATGCAGCACATCAGGATGAAGCCGATGAACAGGGCGGGTCCGGTGAGGCCCAGGTCCTGAAGCACCTGCGCGCCGTTCACCGCCGTGATGGCGCCCAGGTTCGACCAGTTGAAGAAGGCGACGAACTGGGCCGCGAAGAAGACGATGACCATGTAAAGGCCCAGCGTGGACATCGCCATCGCCATGCCGTCGATGACGTCGCGGTCGTTCTTCACCGTGCCTACAGCCCGCCCATAGGCGACGCCGATGGCCAAAAAGAAGATCAGTATCCACACCGCGAAGCCCGAGAAGAAGGGCGACCGCAACTGGTCTCCGGTCTCAGGATTGCGCAGCACGCCCCATTCGGGAACGAGCGTCAGAGCCATCAGGGCCAGAACCGCCAGCACGGCCAGACCGGCCCAGCCCAGACCCTTCTTCTCGATGGGCGTCAGCGGCTCGGCGGCCCCGCCCTTGAGCACTTCCGGGTCGGCGCGCGAGGAATCATAGGCGCCCAGCTTGGGCTCGACGATGAAGATGCTGACCAGCGAGCCGACGATGGTCACCAGGAAGGTCGATGCCGCCATGAAGTAGTAGTTGGCCGTCGCCGTAACCGCATAGGTCGGATCGATCAGCCGCGCCGCCTCTTCGGTGATGCCGGCCAAGAGCGGGTCGATGGTGCCGATCAGCAGATTGGCCGAATAGCCCCCCGACACCCCGGCGAAGGCCGCCGCCATGCCCGCCAGCGGATGCCGGCCCAGCGAATAATAGACCGCCCCGGCCAGCGGGATCAGGATGACGTAGCCCAGCTCGGACGCGGTGTTGGACATGACGCCGGCGAAGACGATCGCCACCGTCACCACATTCTTGGATGCGCCCAGCACGATGCCGCGCACCGCCGCCGACAGCACGCCCGACTTCTCGGCCACGCCGATGCCCAGCATGGCGGTCAGCACCACGCCCAGGGGCGCAAAGCTGGTGAAGTTGGTCACCAGGCTGGAGAAGATGCGGCGGATGCCGTCCGCGCTCAGCAGGCTGACGGCGCGGATCATGCCGTCGTCCGATCGACCCGCCGCCCCGACCGGGCGCGGATCCTCGACCGCCACGCCCATCCAGCCGAAGATGCCGGACAGCACCACCATGCCCAGCGCCAGGATGGCGAACAGGGTCACCGGGTGCGGCAGCAGATTGCCCAACCACTCCACCGTATCGAGAAAGCGCGTGAAGGCGTTGCGCTTCGGCGCGGGCGGCGGCGCGCCGTCCGGCGTGGCGGGCTGAATATCGGACATGAAGGCAGGGGCTCCGGCTCGGCGACCGACGACGATTGAACACGTCGGCCGCTGGATCAATGCGACCGAATGGACCAGCCTGGGCGATAGAGATCAAGACGGCAAAGTCGGCTTTCGGACCGACGCCCCGCAACGCAGGGCGTAGGGCGCGGACATGCAAAGCGTCACCATATCCAACCGCCTGTTGGCTGATCTGCCGGAACCCGAACGACTGCAGATCAAGTCCATCGCCGTCGTCGTGGACTTCGAACCTGGCCACGTCTTCGCCGAAGCGGGCCATGCGCCGCCCCATGTCTGGTTCATCGAAGCCGGTCTGGCGACGGCCCATGTGGTCCTGAGCGACGGACGGATGGTCGGCGTGATGGTGTTCGGTCCCGAGGGGGCGATAAATCTGGCGGCGCCGGCGGCCGGGCGGCCGTCCCCCGTCCGCGTGACGGCCCAGACCTCGGGTCGCGCCCTTCGTGTCGAGCAGGCTCGCTTAAAGGCCCTGACGAGCGTCGGCTCAGCCCTGACCGAACTGATTTTGACGTATGGCGCGACCTTGCAGTCCGATCTGCACAAGGCCGTGGCCTGCAACGCCGTGCACGCCGCGCCTCGACGTCTGGCGACCTGGTTGCTGCGTTGCCACAGACGGATCGAGGGCGACATCCTTCCGCTGAAACAGGAAGACTTCGCCGGCTTGCTGGGCGCCCAGCGATCGACCATCAACGCCGCCGCCCAAAGCCTCCAGGCCGCTGGGGCCGTGTCCTATTCCCGAGGCCGCGTCAGGGTTCTGAACCGCGAGACGCTGGCCCGCCTGGCCTGTGAATGCGCGCCTCGCTGAGTCCCTTCAAGTCGTCAGCTTCAGCCGCCGCATGCGGTCGCGCTCGGCCGCGAAACAGCCGCAGGCGGCGCGCTCCAATCGCTCGCGGTCGCTGATCCGGACGACGCCCCGGCTGTAGATCAGGGCGCCGGCGGTCTTGAGCCCCCGGGCCGCCTCGGTGACGGTGGTCCGCTGTGCCCCCAGCAGAGCGCTGAGCTCTTCTTGAGTCAGGTCGACGCGCTCGTCGCCACTCAGTTCGGCGGCGGTCAGCAGCCACCGCGCCAGTCGCTGAGACACACGGTGCACGCTGTTGCACGCGGCGGTCTGGGCCGCTTGGCTCTGATAGTGCGACGTCAGGATCAGCAGCCGCTCGCGAAGCTCGCGGCTTTGTCCGAACCTCATCCGCAGCACAGCTGCGGGCAGGCTGAAGGCCGATCCGGCGCGCCGGGTCACGACCTCCCACGAACAATGCGTGGACGACATGACCGGCGCCAGTCCAGATACACCTTCGCGCCCGACGATGGCGGTCTCGACGCTGGCCCCGCCGTCCAGGCGCACGACGTTGGCCAGAAGCGCATCGACCGGAAAATGGACGGCGTCGACCGCGCTGTCCTGTTCGATCAGCACCTGCCCCGCCTCCAGCCTTACGGGCTTGAGCAGCGGTTCGAGGGCCGCCGCATCGTCCGCCGCGAGCGCATCGAGTAATTAATTGCCGTGCACGGTCGATCAGGTCTTGAAGGTGTCGCCCACGTCGCGGGCGTCAGCGCCGTCCGGACCCGCGCGACGCGTGGATTCTCGCCCCGTCTTGCGGACGTCCGCCTCGGGCGTCTGGGCGTCCGGCTTGCCGCCGGGCCCTGCCCCATTGGCCTTGCGGCCGTGATCCTTGCTCGTGTCGTCCGGAGTCATGGCCGCGCCTCTGTCGGGTTCCAGGGTTGAACGCACGAGGATCGATTTCGTCCCGCAGGGTCAAGAAGGCCGCCTGCGGCTCTTTAGGCGGACCGTTCGCGGACAACGGTTCCGACCCGCGCCTCGCCCTGGAAGACGTGGGCGGCGATGGCGCTGGAATGCCGCTTCATCAGCCGCCGAGCCTCCTCCAGAGCGGTTCCGACGTCTTCAGCGGCGAGCGGCTCCATGTGCGGCACGCTCAGTATCTCGCACTCGACAAAACAGAAATAGGTCACGGCCCGATCCTTCAGCTCGACGGCGGGAGCATGCGACGCGATCCGCCGCTCTCTTCCGGTCACGAACGCCTGACGTCTGTCCATGATCGACCATTCATAACGCCAAGCCCCCGCACAGTCTGTCTGCCGTCCGACATAGGCGGGACAAGCGGGAGCGGAGCGAAAAGCGAATGGTGCCGCTTAGGTGACTCGAACACCTGACCCCCGCATTACGAATGCGATGCTCTACCAGCTGAGCTAAAGCGGCTCCGGTCGTCGGCGCAGGGCCGAGCGAAGGTGGGCTCTTTATACGCGCGCGCCGGGATTGCCAAGCGCCGAGATGAGGGCGGACTCGTGGGGGTGGGCGGCGACGCGCACGGCGGCGAACGGCATGGCCGCGAGCGGGGCCGCGGCGGCGGGCGAGATGGTGATGGCGAGGCGCGAGCGGGCAGCGTCGGGAGCCAAACGACGGGCCAGTTCCAGCGCCGCGCGGGGCGAATGGATCAACACGGCGTCGAAGGCCTGCGGCGGGGCGGCCGGCGTGGCGACGGCGCGATAGACGGGCAGCGTGCGGATCTCGACGCCGCCCCCGACGCGGGCGGCCAGGTCGCCCGCAGGCGTCTCGGCCAGGCAGGCCAGGACGGGGCCAGCGTTCGGCGTTCTGCGGATGAGGGCGGCGAGGTCGTCCAGCGCGCCCGACGCCGAGGTCACGTCCTGAAAGCCCGCTTGGCGCGCGGCGTCCGCGGTGGCGTCGCCGACGGTCAGGACAGGGCGGTCGCGACGGTCGCTGAGGGCGGCGAAGGCGGCGACGCCGTTCCGGCTGGTGAAGACCAGGGTCCGCACCCCGTCCAGATCGGGCGCGGGCTGAGGAATCGGCTCGATGGCCAGAAGGGGCGCGACGACAGGCTGGAAGCCCAGGACGGTCAGGCGGTCGGCGGTCCGCTCGGCGCCGGGCGAGGCGCGCGTGATCCAGACGCGGCGGATCGGCGTCAGAGCGCGATCCTCTGGTCGCCGGCGGCGTCGTGCACCTGTGCGCCCAGGTGTTCGCCCAGTTCGCGCGCGGCGTCCTCGCCTGCCTCGGCCTGGATCTCGCCGGACCGGCGCCAGCGGGCCGAGCCGTCGGGGCTGAGCATTTCCGTGGTCAGGCGCAGCCGGCCGTCCGTGATGGCGGCGTGGGCGCCGACGGCGGTGCGGCACGACCCTTCGAGCGCGCGCATGGCCCCGCGCTCGGCGGCGATGCACAGGGCGGTCTCGGCGTGGTTCAGGGCGTCAACCCAGGCGGCGTTCAGGTCCTCGGCGCGGGTCTGCAGCGCCAGGGCGCCTTGGCCGGGGGCCGGCAGGAACCGGTCCAGCGACAGACGCTCGCCGATCACCTCGGGCCGGCCCAGGCGGTTCAGGCCCGAGACGGCCAGCAGGATGGCGTCGAAATCGCCGTCGGCCAGGCGGCGCAGGCGCGTGTCGACATTGCCGCGCAGCATTTCGATCTTCAGGTCCGGGCGCGCGGCCAGGGCCTGGGCCTGGCGGCGCAGGCTGGCGGTGCCCAGGCGCGCATCGGCCGGCAGATCGTCGAAGGTCGCCCAGGCCTCGCTGATGAAGGCGTCGCGCGCGTCCTCGCGTTCGGGCACGGCGGCGATGCACAGACCCTCGGGCTGGTCGGCGGGCACGTCCTTCATGGAATGGACGGCGACGTCGACGCGGCCGTCCAGCAGGGCTTCCTCGATCTCCTTGGTGAACAGCGCCTTGCCCCCGACCTCGAGCAGGCGGCGGTCCTGGATGCGGTCGCCGGTGGTGACCATCTCGACCAGGGGCACGGCGGCGTCCAGATCGGCCGGGGCGACGCCCAGCGCGGCGCCGATGGCGCGCTGCATCATGCCGGACTGAGCCAGCGCCAGGCGCGAGCGGCGGGTGCCGATACGGACGAGAGCGGACATGACGGCGAAGCGGCCTCGACTTGCGGCGGCGGGACGGGGCCGCTACCTGCGGCCGATGACAGACCGCGCGGACTATAGCAGCACGGCGGCGGCGGCAACCAAGGCGCGCCCTGCGCCCCTGACCGTGCTGGGCCTGGAGACCAGCTGCGACGAGACCGCCGCCTCGGTTGTGCGGCTGTCGGACGCGGGCGCCGAGGTGCTGTCCAGCGTGGTCCACAGCCAGATCGACGACCATGCGGCCTATGGAGGCGTGGTGCCCGAAATCGCGGCCCGCAGCCATGTCGAGATGATCGACGGCGTCGCGCGCCGTGCGATGGCCGAGGCCGGCGTCGACTGGCGCGCACTGGACGGCGTGGCGGCCACGGCCGGGCCGGGCCTGGTCGGCGGGGTCATGGTGGGGCTGAGCTACGGCAAGGCGGCGGCCTTGGCGCGCGGCCTGCCGCTGATCGCCGTCAACCATCTGGAAGGCCATGCGGTGTCGGCGCGGCTGGGGGCGCAGACGCGTTATCCCTTCCTTCTGCTGCTGGTTTCGGGCGGCCATTGCCAGTTGCTGGAGGTGCGCGGCATCGGCGACATGACGCGGCTGGGCACCACCATCGACGACGCCGCCGGCGAGGCCTTCGACAAGATCGCCAAGGCCATGGGCCTGGGCTATCCGGGCGGCCCGGCGATGGAGCGGCTGGCCGCGGGCGGAGACGGCTCGCGCTTCGACCTGCCGCGCGCGCTCTTGGGCCGCAAGGACTGCGACTTCTCCTTTTCGGGGCTCAAGACCGCGGCGTCGCGTCTGGCGGACACCTGCGAGACCGAGCAGGACCGCGCCGACCTGGCCGATGCGGTGCAGAACGCCATCGCGCGCCAGCTGACCGAACGCACCGAGCGGGCGATGCAGGCCTATGCGCAAACGCACGACCACCGCCTTTTTATTGTCGCCGGCGGCGTGGCGGCCAACCGCACGGTGCGGTCGCGGCTGACCGAGGCGGCGACGCGGCACGGCTTCGACTTCCTGGCGCCGCCGCTGGCCTACTGCACCGACAACGCCGCCATGATCGCCCTGGCGGGGGCCGAGCGGCTGGAGAAGGGGCTGGTGTCCGACATCGACGTGGCGGCCCGGCCGCGATGGCCGCTGGACGAGGCGCGCGCCATATCCGATCCTGTGCATCTGAAGGCGGGCCGCAAGGGCGCCAAGGCGTGACCGGGGGATCCATGGAGTTTCACAAGGCGGGTGTGATCGGCGCGGGCGCCTGGGGCACGGCCCTGGCGCAGGTCGCGGCGCGGGCGGGCCTTTCGGTCACGCTGCAGGCGCGCGAGACCGAGGTGGTCGAAAGCATCCGCGAGCGCCGCGTCAACGAGGCCTTCCTGCCGGGCGTGACGCTGGACGAGCGCATCGCCGTGACCAGCGACCTGGCCGATCTGGCGGACTGCGACCTGATCCTGGCCGTGCCGCCGGCCCAGCACATGCGCGCCACGCTTGCGGCCTTCAAACCCCATGCGCACGCCGGCCTGCCGATCATCCTGTGCTCCAAGGGCGTCGAGCGCGGCTCGCTGAAGCTGATGACCGACGTGCTGGCCGAGACCCTGCCGGACGCCGCGCCGGCGGTGCTGTCAGGCCCCAGCTTCGCCGGAGAGGTCGCGCGCGGCCTGCCCGCCGCCGTCACCCTGGCCTGCAAGGATGCGGACTTGGGCGAGGAACTGATGTGGACCCTCTCGGGGCCCGGCTTCCGGCCCTATCTGGCCGGCGACCTGATCGGCGCCGAGGTCGGCGGGGCGATCAAGAACGTGCTGGCCATCGCCTGCGGCCTCAGCGAAGGCCGGGGCCTGGGCCGCAGCGCCCATGCCGCCATCATCACCCGCGGCTTCGCCGAAATGACCCGCGTCGGCGTGGCCCTGGGCGGCCAGGCCGAGACCGTGGCGGGCCTGTGCGGCCTCGGCGATCTGGTGCTGACCTGCTCCAGCCCGCAGTCGCGCAACATGAGCCTGGGGCTGGCGCTCGGCCAGGGTCAGAGCGTCCAGGAGGCCCTGGCCGGCAAACGGTCAGTGGCAGAGGGCTATGAGAGCGCGCCAGCCGTGCGTGAACTGTCCGCCCGCCTGGGTGTCGACACGCCCATCTGCGAGGGCGTCGCCGCCCTGTTGAACGGCGAGACGACCGTGGACGAGCTGATCGACAACCTGCTGTCGCGCCCGCTGAAGGCCGAGCGGATTTGACGGCCGCCGCGCCCGCCGCCCGTCCGCGCGTCTGGAAGACCCCGCCGGGCGTCGCTCTGTGCGCCGAGACCGACATCGCCGAGCCCGGCGCGCGCGGCTTCGTGCTGCAGATCGGCGAGGCTTTCTTTCACGGGTTCGTGGTGCGCAAGGCCGGCCAGGTGGCGGGCTGGATCGACCGCTGCCCGCATGCCGGCTTTCCCATTGCGGTGGAGTTGGATCGCTATCTGACGCCCGACGGCTCGACCATCCTGTGCAGCTGGCACGGCGCGGTGTTCGAGCCGCTGACCGGCGAATGCCTGGGCGGCCCCTGCGCCGGCGGCCGCCTCACCCCCTGGCCCGTGAAGGCCGAGGGCGGAGTGATCCGGACGGCCTAGCGCTTCAGCCGTTTGGCATTGGCCGTGGCGGCGTCGTGGAGGGGCTTCATCGCCTCGGCCTGGGCGCGGATCATTTCGCCGTTCAGCGCCGTCAGGCTGCGCGCCGCGCGGTCCCACCAGCCGAAGGCGTAGTTCATCTGGATGGCGGCGAAGGCCTGGGGCGAGGCCGCGCCGGCCAAGGCGGAAACGGCCTGGCCCGCCAGGCTGGCCTCGCGCGCCGTGTCACGCGCCAGTCGCTGGCCCACGCCGCCCATGCGGACGCCCAGGGCCGAGGCCGAGGCCGACAGGGCCTCGACCTTCTCCGAGCTCATCAGGGCCATTTCGGCCAGATCCGCCTTGGTGGGATCGGTCAGGCCGGCGGCCAGGATCTCCATCCGCGCGGCGATGACTTCGTGCGAGGCCTGCAGCAGTTCGCCGCCGGCGACCAGCGCCTCGGACGCGTGCCTCGCGTCACTGGCGATGCGTCGTCCGCGCCGGGCGGCCTGTTCAAGTTTTGTCATCGCCGAGCCGTGGGCCTTCTTCATGTCCCCGGCAAGACCTCGGCGGCGAAATCGGCCACGTCCTTGAGAAGTGCGGGCACGGCGGCGTCGATGATGCGCTGGCCCTTCTCCGGACTGGCCTGGGCCGGGTCGGAGCCGATACGGCCGTCGGGGAAGCGCGCGCGATAGTCCAGGGCGTCGCGGATCGGGCCGACGGGCGCGATCTTCGGCTCGTAGTCCGCGGTCTTGATCCGATCCGGATAGGCCGCCTGGGTCACCGCGATCTCGGACGGGGTGGCGTGCATGCCGTGGCCGGTCGGGAAGATCGAGTTGCACAGGCCGGTGACGCCGGCCAGGTCCCACCAGTTGCGCAGCTTCAGGGCGAAATCGGCGCGATCCTCGGCATAGGACCATTCGGCGTAGATTTCGGCGAAGGCGGCCTCGATGGTGGCGACATTGCCGCCGTGGCCGTTCAGGAAATAGATCCGCTCGAACCCGTGCCGCGTCAGGCTGGCCACCCAGTCGCCGATGGCGGCCATGAAGGTCGAGGGGCGCAGGGTGATGGTGCCGGGAAAGGCCAGATGGTGCTGGGCCATGCCGATGTTGAAGGTGGGGGCTACGATCAGCGCCTCTTCGCCCTTCTCGGCGGCATGGGCGATGATCTCGGGGCACAGCCAGTCGGTGCCCAGCAGGCCCGTCGGGCCATGCTGCTCGTTGGAGCCGATCGGCACAATGATGGTCTTGGACAGGGCGTGCCCGCTTTTGAGGGCGGCGTCGATTTCCGGCCAGGACGACAGGTGGATAAGCATGGGCAACTCCAGACAGCTTGGCCGGGGACTTAAAGCGATTGCAGGCCGAGGTCTAATCCGGCTTCGCAGGCCGGAACGGCCGCGCTAGACAGAGGACATGAACAGCGCCGCCGCCACGCCCGACATCTCCGTCGTCGTGCCCGTCCATGATGAAGAGGGCGCGGCCGGCCCGCTGGCGCGCGAGATCGCCGCCGCCTTCGCCGGCCGATCCTACGAGATGATCTTCGTCGACGACGCCAGCCGCGACGGCACCCTGTCCGAGCTGCGCGCGGTGATGGCCGAGCTGCCGGCGCTGCGCGTGCTTAGCCACGGCCAGAACGCGGGCCAGAGCCGGGCGGTGCGCACCGGCGTCCTGGCGGCGCGCGCCCCGGTGGTCGTGACCCTGGACGGCGACGGTCAGAACCCGCCTGCCGACGCGCCGCGCCTGGCCGACGCCCTGATCGCGGCCCCGCCCATCGTGGCCCTGGTAGGCGGCCGGCGCGCCAAGCGTCAGGACAGCGAGGCCAAGCGCTTCGCCTCACGCTGGGCCAACCGCATCCGCAAGCGCCTGCTGCGCGACGACGCCGACGACACCGGCTGTGGGCTCAAGGCCTTCCGGCGCGACGTCTTCCTGCGCCTGCCCTACTTCGACCACGTCCACCGCTATCTGCCGGCCCTGGTGATCCGCGAGGGCTATGAGAACCGCTATCTCGACGTCGACCACCGGCACCGGGAGACGGGCCGGTCGAAATACACCAACTGGGGGCGGCTGATGGCCTCGTTCACCGACCTGCTGGGCGTGATGTGGCTCAAGACCCGCTCGCGGCGGGCCGGCGCGGTGACCGAGCTGTGAGCGGGCGCGGCGGACCGATCCGGCCGGCGCGCGGCGAGTCCATGCTGGTCGCCCTGCCGCTGCTGGCCATCCCGGTCGTGATCTACAATCTGGTGGTGCTGTTCGGCGGGGGCGGCGGCGTGGACGCCTATGGCGTCGTAACTGGCCCGGAAGGCGTGCTGGGCGAGGTTCTGTTCGGCCTGGCCATGACCTCGGGCGCGCAATGGAGCGTGACGGTCGGCGATCTGATCCTGTTCCTGTCGCTGGGCCTGCTGTTCTTCGAACTGCTGAAGTCGACGTCCAGCCAGCGCACGGCGATCGTCAATCACGCCCTGTCGATGATCCTGTTCGTGGTCTGCCTGGTGGAGTTCCTGCTGCTGCGCGGCTTCGCCACCTCGGTCTTCTTTCTAATCCTGACGATGGTGATGCTGGACGTGCTGGCGGGCTTCATCGTCACCATCATCGCCGCGCGGCGCGACTTCGACATGGGCGGCTAGCCGCCGTCCCGCCTTGCCTAGAGGTTGACGATCTCCAGACCCGCCTCGGCCGCCAGGCGCTCGGCGAGCACCGCCCGGTGGCACCCCCCGGCGTGGGCCTCGAAACACAGCAGAGCGACCGGCGTCTGCATCGCCACGCTCTTCAGCTGCTGGTAGGCGGCTTCGGACTGCGGCTCGTGCATGTGGCCGGCGAAGATGGCCCGCATCTCGTCGATCCGCCCCTTGCGGGCGGCTTCCCGCCCGGCCTTGGGCGTGCCCAGCGCGCGCAGGTGCAGATAGTCCACGCCCTCGGCCTTCAGGCTCTCGCCCAGCAGGGTCTTGGAAAAGCCCGCGCGGCGGGAAGCAGCGACGGCCCGCACGTCGACCAGCAAGCGCACGCCCGCCGCCTTCAGCCGCCCGATGACCTCGGGCTGGGGCGCGCCTTCATAGCCGATGGTGTAGATCTTCATCCGCCCGATATGGGCGTCCTGGGCTCAGGCCCAAGCGTGACCGTCAGGCCGCGTTGGCGGCGGCCTTCTTGATCTTGTCCTGGTGGGCGCGCATGCCCGCGGCGATCAGCTCGGCGGCTTCGCCGGCGTCGCCCCAGCCCTTGACCGTGACCGACTTGCCCTTCTCCAGATCCTTGTAGCGGGTGAAGAAGTGCTCGATCTGCTCGATCAGGATGGCGGGCAGCTGACGATAGCTGGCCACGTCGGTGTAGTAGGGGTTCAGCTTGTCGACCGGCACCGCCAGGATCTTCTCGTCGCCGCCGGCCTCGTCGACCATCATCAGCACGCCGATCGGGCGCGAGCGGATGATGCAGCCCGGCACCACCGGCGTCGGGTTCAGCACGATCACGTCGCACGGGTCGCCGTCGTCCGACAGGGTGTGCGGAATGAAGCCGTAGTTGCCCGGATAGTACATGGCTGTGTGCAGGAAGCGGTCGACGAACAGGGCGCCGGACGCCTTGTCCATCTCGTACTTCACCGGCAGGCCCCCTTGAGGGATCTCGATGACGACATTGACGTCCCAGGGCGCATTGGGTCCAACGGGGATGGCGTCGAGGTTCATGGGGTCTGCACTGTGCGGCTGCGGTCGGGGAGGGCGGCGTGATAGGCCGTGCGGCGGTTTCGGGCAAGCGGCGCTTGATTGACGCGGCGCGGAACCGCAGGAAGGTCCAGGCGCAAGAAGGACGGACGACATGAACATTTGGGACTGGCTGGCTGTCGTTCTCTTCGGTCTGTGCTGGTTGGGCTACGGCCCGCTGCTGGCCTTCATCGCCCGGCGCAGCGGCTCGCTGAACGCCGACATGGCCCATGTGCGTCACGCCTGGATGACCGCCATGACCCGGCGCGAGATCCGGCTGATCGACGCCCAGTTGATGGGCCACACCATCAACTCCGCCTCCTTTTTCGCCTCGACCAATCTGCTGCTGATCGCGGCGGTGGCCGGGGTGTTGTTCGGAGGAGAGGCGGCGCTGCGGGGGTTTGCGGCGGTCGGCGCCGAGAACGTTCCGATCCGCCTGCTGGAGGCCAAGCTGGCCCTGGTCCTGATCTGCCTGGCGCGCGGGCTGATGGATTTCATCTGGTCGATCCGACAAATGAACTACACCATCGCCCTGATCGGCGCCGCGCCCGAGATAGAGGGGCGTGAACGCGAGGCGTTCGGTGCGGCCACTGGGCGGGTTCTGAATCCCGCACTCAATTCTTTCAGCCAAGGGGTCAGAGGCTATTACTTCGCCATCGCCGCTGCAGCCTGGCTGTTTGGTCCGGTCTGGCTTGCGATCGGAGTGGTCGGGGTCTTCTGCCTTTTGATCTGGCGCCAGGAAGCGTCTCCGGCCGCTATAGCCATTCGAGAGGCGCGCAGACTGATCGTTGATTAGTTTGGGTGCGACTGCGAACCCTGATGGGGGCGATTATTGCCGCGTCGTCACTCAAACCGTCTGACGGCGGCGATATCGGGCGTAACGAGTCGTGATCGTGAGACGAAAGTCGCATCTTGACGCATTGTGCGCTGCAACCTAGATTGTTGATCGACGCCTTCGGGCGTCTTGCCCTTCCTGGGCGTTTCCTCCCTATAGACTTTATATGCCGCGCCCTCGGGCGCGGCTTTTTTTCACCGCCAGTCTTGTTCGGTGAGGGTCCTGATCACGCGACCGATCAGGCCGCTGAGGCGGGCCATGCCCACGCCCGGCCGACCGGCCGCCTCGTCCCAGTACAGCGCGCGGTTCAGCTCGATCTGAAGGGCTTCGAACCCCTCGCTGGGCCGGCCCCAGGCCTGGGTCGACCAGCCGCCCGCGTACGGGTGGTTCAGCGCCACCCTCAGGCCCTCGCGTTCGAACAAGGCGCGGACCTGTCGCGTCAACGTCGTCCGACAGCTCATCCCATGCCGGTCGCCCAGCACCACATCGACGCCGCCCACGCGCGCGGGCATGGAGTGCCAGTCGATCAGCGCCGCCCGCCCGTGCGCAGCGCGCGCCGTCTGCATCAGTTCGGCCAGGGCGGCATGATAAGGGCGGTAAGCCGTCTCCAGGCGCTGCTCCGCGTCGTCGCGGGTCAGCCGCCGGTCGTGGATCACCTGACCGTCGCCAGTGAGGCGGGGAATTACGCCGTAGCCCGCGCGCACACGGGGATCGATCGTTTCCGCCACGCCCTCGATCAGCGCCGGGTCCAGCGCATCGGGGGCGCGGTTCAGATCGACATAGGTCCGGCTGATCTGCGCGGCGAGCACCGGCGCGCCCAAGTCCGGCGCGCAGGCGATCAGTGCATCCACCCCCCGGTCCTCGGCGCTGCACAGGCTGGCTTCGGACAGGTCCGCACGCGGCCGCATGTCGTCGGGCCGTACACGACCGGAGTGGGGCGAGGCGAACACCAGCGGCCCGCCGGCGCCGCGCGCGGACGTCAGTGCGTAGGGGGGGATCAGGGCGGGCCGATCGGGCGTCATGGCCCCGCTTAGCGGTTTTCCCCCGCCGCGACACGGCGCGCGCCGAATTTTCATGGCCGATTCACCGGTGCGATCCTAGGCTCTGCGCGACTCGAGTTCGGATTTCTCCCTACATGGCGCGCATTCTCCTGGCCGAAGACGACGGCTCCCTTCGCGGCTTCCTCAGCCGCGCCCTCGAGAAGGCGGGCCACGAGGTCGTCGCCTGCGAGAATGGCGACGACGCCATCGACGCCTTGGATCAGGGGCCGTGGGACTTGCTGCTGACCGACATCGTCATGCCCGGCGCCGACGGCATCGAGGTCGCGCGCGCGGCCGCCGCCCAGCAGCCGGGCCTGCGCATCATGTTCATCACCGGCTTCGCCGCCGTCGCCCTCAGCGCCGCCCAGGCCTCGCCCCAGGCCAAGGTCCTGTCCAAGCCCGTGCACCTGCGCGACCTTGTGGCCGAGGTTGAGAAGATGGTCGCCGCCTGATCCGATTGGAGCGTTTTCGCCCTTGCGATCCGCGCGGGCCCCGGGTTATAGACCGCGCCTTCCCGCCCCGGAGCCAACCTCCAGGGCCGCCAAGGCGGACGCGTAGCTCAGCGGGAGAGCACTACGTTGACATCGTAGGGGTCACAGGTTCAATCCCTGTCGCGTCCACCACTCTCTTTTCCAGTCATAGCGGGCATACCAATGCTTGCCGCCGCCGGGCCGAGCTCAGTTCGCGTCCTCAGTAACGCCGACTGGTCAGCGCTCGATCGGGCCAATGCACCGAGGCCATAAGCTCCGCTCCAATAGGGCTGACCCCGGCGTCCTGCGCCACGCCGCCGCTGATGGCCGCAATCGCCGTGGTGGAGTGGCGCCCCATAGATTGGAGCGAAGACCCGACCGGGGTCAGGAAAACGCATACGATCGTGTCGCGGCCCTGAAATGACGAACGCCCGCCCCGGACGAACCGGAGCGGGCGCTAATCTGAATGAGGCCGGCCTAGCGCGGGCCGCAGAAGGTCGAGTTGTCGGTATTGCGCAGAAGCTCAGTCCGCGTTGTGCCGTAAAGGTCCCGGCCTTGATAGACGGCGCAGTTGTTGGCGTCGTAGCTGATGCGGGCGTCGCGCCACTTCAGGCGGCCATCAGCGCGCTGGAAGGCTCGCATTTCGGCATTCGAACCCGCCGCAGCGGGGGCGCCGACAGGCGCGGTGGCCGGGATCTGAGCACAAGCGGCACCCACAAGAGCGATGCCGGAGATGGTAGCTACACGGATAAGCATGGAAGCCTCCTCAAGCTGACGCGTCGGATTGGCGTCATGATGGCGAGCCTTCTAGGCCTCAGGCAGAGTTGGTCAATCACTTACGCCTATTGTTGCGCCTTTGTAATCTGACATGATTTTAATGAAACTGGCTCGGCGCGGGGACGACCTGATCCCGCCGCGAGATCAGGTCGGCCTAGCTCGCCAAGGGGGGCGACAGAGCCGAGCGTGGATCAGTCATCGCCCTGTCCGGCGACGCCGGAGCGGCTACCACCGTCAACTCCTACGATGAGTATGGTGTGCCTGGGCCGATGAACAACGGGACGTTTCAGTACACGGGGCAGATGTGGCGGCCCGACGCCCAGCCCTATCACTACCGGGCGCGGGTCTATGCGCCGCAACTCGGCCGGTTCCTGCAGACCGATCCGATCGGCTACGGCGACGGGCTGAACCTGTATGGCTACGTGGGCGGGGATCCGGTGAACTGGACCGATCCGCTGGGGCTGCAAAGTTGCGGTGGCGTGGGCCAGTCCGCGTGCGATGTCGATGACGTCATCGTCATAGGCGGATGTTATGGCTTTACCGCATACGAGTGTTTCCCGAACTTGAATCCTTGGCAAGGACCACTGTTTTATTGGGGCGGAGGCGGAGGGGGATCGTCACCACAGCGCGAATGTAGTGCGCCGCCCCATACATTGGTCGGCTCTTCTCGAGCTGTTCTTGACTCGGTAGCAACAGCTGCTGATGTTGTTATAGTAGGGCTGGTTTCTGGGGGTATTACTGCTCCGATCGCACCTGCTACAAAAATTGTAGGGTGGGTTGGAGAAGCCGGTTTGGGCATTGTCAATTATTATGATTATCGAGTGAATAACAACTCCGGACCGGGTCAGGCTCAAGCGGCTGGCCTTCTTACGCGCCTTGTCCCTGGGGGGGGGGGGGGGGGGGGCG
Source organism: Brevundimonas sp. MF30-B (assembly GCF_004683885.1). Lineage (NCBI taxonomy): Bacteria > Pseudomonadati > Pseudomonadota > Alphaproteobacteria > Caulobacterales > Caulobacteraceae > Brevundimonas > Brevundimonas sp. MF30-B. The sequence continues at coordinate 261,941 of NZ_CP038440.1, forward strand.
ATTCAAAGTGGTCTAAGGGCCGCTACGCGGCCGTCTAGGCCGCTAAGGAATAGCAAGGGTCAATTTACAACGTCACATGTGAATAATAGGGGCGTCCAAGAATCCGGAGACGCCGCCGTTGAGCATGGGTTTCTAATTCAGTAGAGTCTGTAATATGTTCATAGGCGAGAACAGTATGCTTTTTCTCTTGTCGGGAACGATGATTATGTGGCTAATTTTCTTTAAGCTGAAAATGCAATTGCGCGTCTTGGTGGAAGGCGCTGCGTTCTGCAATCAAATAGAATTGAAGGATAGCCAGTTCGTATATCTTCGCAGAAACCTCACAAAGCTTGATGGTGCTGTGGCACTGTCTGTTTTATTTTGTGTAACCATTATAGAAATTTATATAGATAATCTTGTAGTCGTGATTTTAACTTGCGCAGCTGGTGCTTTGTGTCTTGCTGTGTGCGCTGGTTTCCTATTTCGCGAGCACCTGAAATTGACGGGACTTATCCGCCGAAAGTAGGGCATTAGGAGGGGCAATGTCTCCATCCTCAAGTACGACGACCTGGGTCGGTTGAGCCGTCAGCGCTACCCCAACCCAACGGGCGGCGGGACCCCCACGACCGACTATGAGCAGTACGGATACGACGCGGCCGGGAATCTGGTCACGATGCGCAACCGGGCGGGGCAGACGACTATCGCAGCCTATGACGCTTTGGGGCGGATAACCCAGGTCGCCTATCCGGGCGCGACGCCCGATGTGGCGACCACCTATGACCTGCTGAGCCGGCCGCTGACGGTCTCCACGCCCGGCCAGACCCTGACCCAAAGCTGGGACGCGCTCGGCCGGCTGGTCAGCGAGACCGGGCCCTTGGGCGCGGTAGGCTCGCAGTACGACCTGGCGGGGCGGCGCACCCGCCTGACCTGGCCGGATGGCTTCTTCGCGGCCTACGATTACAACGTCGCCGGCGTGCTGACGGGCGTTCGCGAGAACGGGACCGACTGGCCCCTGGCCGCCTTCGCCTACGACGTCCTGGGCCGGCGGATCGGCCAGACCGACAGGCGCGGCCACGACCCGCTTCCTCTACGACGGGCTGCAGCTGATCGGGGAGTATGACGGCGCCGGAACCCTGCTGCGCCGCCACGTGCCGGGCGCGGGCCTGGACGGAGTGATCACCTCCTACGAGGGCGCGACCTTCGACCGGCGCTGGCTGCTGGCCGACGAACGCGGCTCGATCCTCACCCTCAGCAACAACGCCGGGGCCGTCACCGCGCTGAACACCTACGACGAATACGGCGTGCCCGGCCCGAACAACGCCGGGACGTTCCAATACAGGGGACAGGTCTGGCTGCCGCAGGCCCAGGCTTATCACTACCGGGCGCGGGCCTATGCGCCGCAACTCGGCCGGTTCCTGCAGACCGACCCGATCGGCTACGCCGCAGGGGCCAACCTCTACGCCTACGTCGGCGCAGACCAGGTAAACCGCATTGATCCCTTAGGATTACAGCGGAAATACTATGTAACATGCTCAAGCAGCGTTTCTGACTTTAAAGATAATGAAAGCGAAGTCGTGTTGAGCTGTCAAAAAAAACTGGTGGTATGATGTTGGCGTGGGAGCAAATTTTCCCGGCAAAGATTTTGTTATACCCGATAATTTCGGATGCTTCTCAGATTTAAAGGAGATTCGATCAGCATCTAGACTGTCTAACGCGTATTCTCAGCAATGCGAAACTTATCAACTTGCTCACATATTGAAGGATGCAGGAACGTTCTTGGAGAACGCAGGTGTCGGCCTCTACACCGGATCACTGATCGCTCAGAGAACGATCATAGGTGCGCCATATGCCATCAAAATGAAATTTTGGGGGGGGCGATTGCCATTGGGCTTGGAGGAGGTCTGAACTTGGCAGGAGATTTGACGCTCTCGGCGGTGTCGGGAAACTATGGAGGTCTTCTAGGGGCGGCAGTGTCTAGGATCATTCCTGGTCCAAACATGGAGCCGCTTGATACAGTACAATAAAGAGTGGTCAGTAATACAGTGTCTGGCCTGGTATCTGAGAGAAGAAATTCATGCCGAGATTGAGAGGAATAATCATACTTTTGTACGGCTTAGTTATAACTGCATTTGCTTTGTACTTGGCAGCTGATATCATTTTCTTAGAGAACACGACAATAATGCGTTATGTTAAGATTATTGTCGTTGTTGCTCTAAGTTACATTGATGCATATCTCATGCGCAGGTGGAGGAGCAATAGGGGCTAAGCATCAAGCGTCGCGCGACGTGCCGGGCTACCACACAGCCGCACCCACACCGCGTTGTGCTCCTTCACCTCGCGGATGGTCTCGTCAGTGTCCCGCGACGACCACATGATCGGCTTGGCCACAGCGCAGTAGGGGGCGGCGGTGCAGGTCAGTGGCGACTTAGATTCGAAAACACGGCGATGAAGGCGACGACGCGCCAGGCCAGGCGGATGCGCTCCACGGCCATGGCCTCGAGGAAGATCACGTCACCTGTCAGTTTCGGGATTCGCCGTTCACCCCAGCGGAAGGCTTGGGGTAGCTCGAGGACAAGATTGCAGAGGCTAGAAAATTGAATACGGAACGCGCCATCAAGATCTTTAGTGCTTTTGCATGCCTTTTTGGATACACAGCATATATTCTAGTTGGACTTATTCAGGCAGAGTCGATAGTATTTTCCGACGCATTAATGTCTATTGCATTTGTCACAATACTAGCATTATTGACCTATAAGTCACAAGTAGCCTTTTTAACTCGCCTTCTGGTGAGAAAAAACCCTCCGGCGTCGTCTGAAGGCGGCGACAAACGCCTAGGCCAATGAGGGTCAAGGCGACGGACGGCGCGGGCGGCATGTGAAGTGCATGAATGCCAATGATTCTGGTGCCGCTCGAGGAAGATCAGGTCGCCGGTCAACTTGGGAACGCCCCGGTCCGCGCGTATAAGGTCATGCACGATGCCGGCGTGGGCCAGCTTGCGGGCTTGTCGGCGGCCCCTAGGCAAACGATGCGTTCAGGCCGACGCTAAACCTTCGCTTACCAATGCGTTGCGCTGCTGCCACCGCAAGGTGTCAGGCCCGCGGGGTACAAGTTTGGCATGGTTCTGCTCACCAGCCGATCGAGAGCCCGGCGCGTCCCGCCACCACGCCGGTCCGAAGACCCCAGCCGACGCCGATGTTGAGCGAGACGGCGTCGTTCGCCCTGCCGATCGCGCCGAAGCCGAGGGCTGTGCGCCCGTCGAAGTGACCCAGATTGCCCGACACCGCAAAGGTCTGTCCGGCCTGCAGAACCTGGGCGCCGCCCAGGGCGAGCGCCATGGCGACCCCGTCAGCGTGGCGGTCGAAGCGCTCGCCTGAAACTCTCCAGCGCTCGTCGGCCGCATCGGCTCGATCCTCGAGCGCATCGATGCGGCCGAACACCGGGGCCATGTCCAGAGTGGCCAAATTGCCAGAGGCGTCCGTTGTGACCAGGTAGGTCTGTCCGCTCTGCGCGGCGAGGCTGGCCGGAGAGGCAAGCCCGGCCAGGGTGTAGGTGCTCGCGCCGCCGCCGATAGCCACCTGATCGGCGCGGCTGGTGGCGACGCCCTGGCCTATGGCGACCGCGCCCGACTGAGCCGCCTGGGCGCCCTGGCCAAGGGCGAGACTGCCGGCGCCGGCGGCCGTCGCTCCCTGCCCCAAGGCTGTGGAGCCGTCCCCGGCCGCCAGCGCGGTCCCCCCGATCGCGGTTGCGTCCGCCCCGCTGGCCACGGCGCCGACGCCGCCCGCGGCCGTCTGGCCGCCAACCGCCGTCCCGCCGCCCAGGTTGCCCGCGGCCAATCGCGCCAACTCCGCCTGAAGAGGCCCGAGAAGCGCCTGTTGAGCAGCGATCTGGCCCTGCAGCAGGGCCAACTGCGCCTGAAGCGCGGCGATCTCGCCGGCCCCGCCCCCGCCCCCGTTGACCCGCAGGTCGGCGATGTCGGCGCTGTTTCCCTCTACGCGCTTGTTCAACGCCCCCAAGGCCCCGCCGACGTTGTCGTATCGCCCGCCCAGAACGACATACGCCGGAGGGGAAAGCGACCCGGTCGCGGCGTCATAGGCCGCGCCGCCGCCCAGAGCGGCCGCCATAGCGCCGCCAGTCGCGGCTGAAAGCTGTCTCGCGGCGAACAGTTGCGCCCCTGTCGTGGCCTCAGTGCTGTCGGCGGATATTTCGCCCTCGGCCACGCCCTGAATCCGCCGCCGCCCGGCTGCGCCGGAGATGTCCACGACATCGCCGCCCTGCGCGCCGGCCACGGTGACGATCTGCGTGGCGGCGTCCTGCTGAACCAGACCGATCGCGCCTGTCGCAATACGCCCCTGCAGGACGGAGATGTCTCCCTCCGCGCCAGCGATGCGGCCGTCCAGAGAGTCCAGCCTTTGGTGGGTCGCGAAGAGCTGCCCTCCGGTCACTGCGTCCGTCGATCCGGCGACCAGCGTCCCGTCGGCCAAGTTGACGAGCCTGCGCTTCAGAACCGAGTTGCCGATTGAAACCGTGTAGGCCTCGCTGGCGATGGACTGGTAGCCCAGCGCGACGGCCCCCTCCAGACCGACCCCGACACCGCTGAACCGCCCCAGAGCCAGGGCGTTGTCCGCCAGAGCGCTGCTGCTGTCTCCCAGGGCGATCGCGCCCAGCCCTCCCGCCAGCGCCCCATTGCCCAGTGCGGCGGTGAACCGCCCGCTGGCCTGGCTGTCAGACCCCAGCGCCAGGCTTCCTTCGCCGGCAGCGCGACCGCCTGACCCCAGCACAACGGAGCGCGCGCCAGTCCCTTGCGCACCCCACCCGACCGCCAGACTGTCATCACCGGTCGCCGCAGCCGCAGGCCGGCCCAGCACGTTGTTCGAGGCGATCTCCGGCGCGCCCGTCGGCCCGCCCGTAGCCGCCAGGGCGGTGTCGACCGCGGCGAACGCCGCGCCCACGGTCGCATAGTTGGCGCCCCGAATAGTGAATCCGGGCGCAGTCAGGACGCCGGCCGCATCCACCGCCGCGCCGCCGCCAAGAAGGTTCGCCAGGGCTTGGCGCGTGGCGAAAAGCTGCGCCCCGGTGACGGCGTCGCTCGAGGTGGCGTTCAGATCGCCCTGCGCCAGGTTCATAAGCCGGCGCTTCAACGTTGCATCGCCGAAGGAGACCGAGTTGGCCGCCGTGGCCCGCGACCTGTACCCGATAGCCACGCTGCTCTCGGCGTCGGCTCGACTGTCCACGCCGAAGGCCGACGACCAGTCTCCGCCCGCGCTGGCGCCGGCGCCGAAGACCGAACTGTATCTCCCGAACGCCAAGGAGTAATAGCCCACGGCGGTCGACCTTGAATTGTTGGCCCAGGCCTGAGCGCCGACCGCAGTGGCCCCGTCGACAGAGCCTTCGCCGGTGAACTGGTTTCCCCCGCCGCAGTAGAAGCCGCCCGCAGGCGTCGTGTAGCAGGTCTGCGGAACGGCCTGAGCCTCGGCTCTGGGAGTCGAGATGATTGAGGACGCCAGCACGGCTAGGCCCGCCGCCGCGCCGCAAAAGGTGCGCCAGGCCAGCGTCGCCCCTGGCCGTCGTGGTTCGAGCATCCAGATCTCCCGATGACTGCGGGGCCGCTGTCGCGTCCTTGATGTTGAACCGCCTTATGGCTGTGGGGGCAGAAGGACCGTTAGTCGCCGCGTCTCGCCTCCTGTGGTCGAAGCGTCTCATTTGTTTGGCCGGCGGCGCCTTCCGTGCTTGTCTGCCTTGCGATCGGGAGCGCTGGGAACGAGGGGACCGTGGGAAGCCGCAGGCAAGGGGACGGAAGCGGATCTCGCGTTTCGCGCGTCTGTACCGAAGCGGTCCCCGCAGCGGACCGCTTCGACTTTTGGCGCTCGCTGTTCGATCCGGTGCAGATCGATCTGCCCGACCCCGCTCGAGCGGAAGGCTTTCGGGGCGAGTACGCGACCTGCGTGGGAAGCGACGGCGTCGTGCTCACCGATCTTCGATGCGAGGCCACCCTTTCGGTCTTCCCCAAAGACCCAGCCGAGCATGTCCTGCTGAGCGGCCTGGTCGCTGGAGATATGGCGGCGCGAGACGGCGGCGACCGCAGCGCCCTGGCGCGCCCCGGGCGGCTGCAGCTCATGGATCCCTCTGGGGGCGAACTGGTCTCAGCCGGCCACTGGAACATCTACCTTGCGCTGCCTCGCGCCATGGCCTCCGACTTTCTGGGACGGTGCGAGCCAGGCGTGCTCGACCTGGCGCCGACACCCCTGGCCGGATTGCTTTGGAGCCACATGCAGGGGATCGCCGCTCACGGCGACGCCATGAGCGAGGAAGAGGTCGCCGCCGCGATGCAAGCCGCCACCGCCATGGCCTGCGTGGTCCTGAGGCAGACGGGGCGCGATCTGGTTTCCGCGCCGCGAGCCGATGGAAACGCCGCGACAATCCTCGCTGCCAGGCAATTCATCTCCGCTCACCGCCATCGCCCACGCCTGACCGCGGACCATGTCGCCCAGGCCGTCAATTGTTCACGGTCGCATCTGTACCGGATTTTCGCGTCCCGCGGCCTGAGCGTTGCGGACGCCTTGCGTGATAGCCGCCTGGTGCATGGGCGCGACCTCCTCAACGACGGGCACGAGGTCGGAGATGTCGCCCTGGCCTGCGGCTATGCCGACGCCTCGTCGTTCGGCAAGGCCTTTCGCCGACGGTTCGGCCTCAGCCCTCGCGACGCCCGCGCCCTGGGTGCGGCAAACGAGGGCTGAGGCCGGCTGATTCACGGGCACTGATCGGGACCTACGCGAGGCGGAGAATCGGGGGGTGGGCGTTGGCGCTTCGCGAGTGGACGTCAGCGGTTGCTGACGAAAAGCCGACGGGCGACGGCGCAGACGCCGTGGCGCGTTCGGGCCGCCACCGACAGGGTGAAGACGTCGCAGGGCTCGGCTGTCGGGCCTGCAAACACAGGACGCCGCCCATGCCCCGCTTAGCCCTCGCCTTCGCCGCCGCCGCCGCCGCCACGCTTTTCGCGGCGCCGGCCTTTGCGGATCCCGCCGGATCCAGCCTGACCTTGGATTTTCAGACGACGGTCCAGAGCGGCAAGGTCATGGTCGCGCTCTATGACTCCGAGGAGGGCTACCGCACCGATCGCCCGGTTCGCACCGCAGTGGTGAATGTGACGGCCGGCCAGCACGAAGCGGCCTTCCTGAACCTGACGGCCGGCGACTACGCCGCGAAGACATTCCACGACGTCGACGACGACGGGTCCATGAACAGAAACCCGTTCGGCATGCCCACAGAACCCTTCGCCTTCACCAATAACGCGGTGGGCGCCATGGGTCCCGCAACCTGGGACCGCGCGAAGGTCGCCGTGAGCGGCGCGGTGTCCCAAACGATCAGCTTCCGCTGAACCTCGATCACGCCGCAGCGCGGCCCCTTACTCTTGCTCCGGACCACATTCGATGACCGCTTCCCGCCGCTCCTTCATGATGGGCGCCGCCGCCCTGTCAGCCGCCGTTGTCACCCCTGAGACCGTTCGGGCCATGGCCGCGCAGAATGCGGTTGCAGACTGGGCGCTCGCCACCGCCGATCTCGAAGGGGATGTCGCACCACGCGCCATGCGGCTGGTGCATGGGCGAGCTCCAGCGGAACTGGAGGGCGTTCTGTTCAGAAATGGACCGGGGAAGTTCCGGAGACCGGGAGGCAGCGCCACTCACTGGTTCGACGGCGACGGCCTGATGCGCGCCTTCCGAATCCATGACGGAAAAGCCACCCTCGAGGCCCGCTTCGCGGACACGGCCAAGCGACGTCATGAGAGTGAGATCGGCGCGGTGGTGACGCCGGGCTTCGGCACGGTCGGCGACGGTCGCGCCCAGGTCGGATCGCCGGACGACGCCAATGCGGCCAACACCGCCGTCCTGCCGCTCGGCGAGGAGGTCTGGGCGCTGTGGGAGGGCGGGTCGCCGACCGCCATGTCGGCCAGGGACCTCTCCACTCGGCGGATCGTCACCTTGCGCGACGACCTGAAGGGGATGCCGTTCCAGGCGCACCCGCGCATCGATCCGGACGGCGTGATCTGGAACATCGGCCTGGCTGGGGACCGTATGGTCGTCTGGCGCCTGGACGCCGATGGCGCACTGAGATCGGCTGACATCGTCCGACTGCCGCGCGCCAGCTACATGCATGATTTCACCGCCTCCGCGCGGCATCTGGTGATCGTTCTGCAGCCCTGGGTGTTCGAACGGGACACCATGCCCTTCATGAACCGCTTCGCCTGGAAGCCGGACATGGGCTCCCAGGTTCTGGTGCTCGACAAGGCCGACCTGAGCCGGACCCGGCTCTACGAGCTGCCCGCGTTTAGTTATTTCCATCTGGGCGACGCCTGGGAAGACTCTTCCGGCGCGATCCGGTTCGATGTGGCCGCGGGCAAGGACGTCCGCTTCGCCGTGGACGGGGCGCGTGTGCTGGTCGAACAGTCAGGGACCGTCCCGGGCGAGCCGGCCGCCCTGTCTCTGGTGACGCTTCACGCCGACGGACGGGCCGAAATGTCGTCGTCCGGGGTGACGGCCGAGTTCCCCAAGGCCAATCCCAGGTTCGCCGGCCTGTCGCGCCGCCACACCTCTCATGTCGCGGGAGAAACCAGCGGCCGGCCCCTGCCCACGGGATTGGCCGTGCAGGACTGGAGGACCGGTCGTTCGGACCGCTTTGATTTCGGAGAGCGGCACGTCATGGAGGAGGCGATCTGGGCGCCGAAGCCTGGCCTGAGCGGCGAACTCGACGCCTGGCTTGTGGCGCCCTCGATCAATCTGTCCGAGGGGGTGACGGAACTGCACGTGTTCGACGGGGGACGCTTGGCTGACGGCCCCGTGGCCAGCTGGCGCGGCGATGTGGCTCTGCCTGCCGGATTCCACGGCGCGTGGGCGGCGTGAGCCCCAGCCCTTAGTACCAGCCGGCCTCGCGCAAGGCCCGGGCGTACCGGCGGCTGACCGGAACCTGAAGGCCCCCGTCCAGGGTCAAGGTGGCGCGCCCGTCGCCTCTCTCGACACCTCGAACCGCGTCCTTGGCGGCCCACCAGCTCCGGTGCGTCTGCGCGCCCTCCAAGCCCTCAAGTTCAGCGAGGGCGTCGGACAGCCGCATCAGCAAGAGATCCGAGCCCCGATCCGTGTGCACTCGCAGATAGTGGTCCTCGGCCTCCACGGCTCGAATGACAGCTCCCTTCAACTTAAGCGGCAGGCGGTCTGGGAAGCGGGCGGCCGGAGCGCCAACAGCCGCCGAGTGGGTCTGCACAGGCTTTCGCTGCAGGAAGACGTTGAGCAGGCTTAGCACCGCCGTGACCAGGGTCACCGGCGCGAAGAAGTGAACCAGCCGGCCCACGGCGGGATGGCGCCCCTGTTCGAACCACCAGACCGTATAGCCCCAGACGGCGACCGTCAGCGGCAGCGCTATCATAAGGGTAAGCAGCATGGCCCCGAGCCAAGGACGCTGATCCAGGTCGACCCAGCGCTCGAGCCATTGTGAGCAGACGTGGCCCCAGCCGGCGCCGAGAACCATAAGCGGCAGCCAGTAGACCAGGCGTTGAGGAAAGGGCGCGCCGGTCATGCCGAACGCACCGGAAAAGGCGAGGACGAAGCCCGCCGCCAGCGCGATCGCCATCCCCTTGAGCAGGCTGCGGTCAATCGTGAGCGAAACCCGCAGAAGCGCCGATGGATCAGCCATGCGCCGTGTTCCTCCCAGCGCGTCGACGAGGTCGGCCAAGCGGTCCCCACCCTCTTCTGCTGCGACTGCACGGCTTGTCGATCATGGGCGATAGCTAGGCCGCGATCGGGGTCCGGCGCAACTGGCGGGCCCGAGGCCGCGCGAGCCCGTTTCAAGCCCTTGGATTGACCTTCGAAGACCGACGTTCTTCATGTAATCAGAGAGTGTGGTCCACGAAACTTGTCATTGTCGCGTCGGCCGGCCTCCTCATTGCGGGCTGCCAGACCCTTCGCCTTGAGACCGCTCATGAAATGGGCGAACGGCTGAACGGCAGACCGATGGAAGTCGGTCAGTGGCCCTCCACGCCGACACCCCGGGAGTTCGCCTACGCCAAGATCGCCGAAAGCGATCGCCGCTGCGAAAACTACCTCGTGGCGCTCAGCGCGGGCGACAACGCCATCGCAGGCGCCCTGGATGTCGCCGGGTTGGGCGCTAGCCTGTTGGGCGCAGGAACATCGAGCCTGTCCAACGCGAACAATCTCGCCCGAGGAACCGGCTTCCTCCAAGGCCTGCGCTCGGCCACGTCCAACACCCTGTTCAGCGGCCAGGAGTTCGCCCTGATCTACGACACAGTGCACGCCGGACGGAAGGCGGAGCGCGCCGCGCTCAAGGCCGGCATCGACGAGGGCCATTTCGACGGATGGACGCTGGAAGGGGTGCTGGCGGTCATCAATGCGTACGACGTCCAGTGCGGGATCAACTACGCCGCCCAGATCATCCGCCAGCAGATGGCCCGCAGCTCCACGCCGCCGCCCCCTTCCGTCCTGACGCCGGCCCCGACTTCTAATCCGCAACCGGCAGACTCGGCTCCTTAGCGTGGCGCCGCCGCTGAATCATCACGTGGGTCTGCAGCCGGTGCAAGACGCCACGACGCGCCTCCCCCGCTGACCCCTGTCGCTCTGCCGGAGCGGACTAGGACGTTTGCATCGGACGGCGTCGCACGCGCGAGACCCTGACCGAAATCTGAGCACTGGGAAGCCGCATGCCCGCATCAGGTGCATTTAGCGCGCCCGGGCAACAGAGGCTGGGCGCTTTCGAACGCGTAGGCGTCTCAAGATGAGCCAGACGCCAATTACGCTGCAGATCGATGGTTAACTTAAGGTTGATCCTCGAAGCACTGACGTCACGTGCCGGTGAAGCCGCAGAGATTGGAGGAACGACGGCCTACGCCTTCCGATTGCATTCGAGGGAAAGGAGATCGTCATGATCCAATCAACTCGAAAGTTTTCCAGAACAGTCCTGGTCCTCGGCGCCGCCTCGGCGATGCTGATGACCGCCGCGTGCAACGGCGCGCGCACCTACAGCTTCACGGGCGGCGGCGGTTATGACGGTGGCGCCGGCGGGCCCGGCGGCGGCGGCGGCGGCGGTGGCGGTGGCGGATCGGGCGGCGGTGGAACCGGAGGTGGTGGAGGAGGAGGAGGAGGCGGCGGCGGCGGGGCTGGGGGCAGCGGCGGAAGCGCCGGGCCGGTCGGCGAACTGGCGTCCCGAGCCGGCCTTGACGACCTGCTCGACCCCATCGGTCGAGTGACGGTGGGCGACAAGACGTTGCTGGGATCGTCCGACAGCGACGCCGCCGGCCCGCTGGGCGTTGGCGTGCTCTCGCCGGCGGCCGCCCGCGGCGACGTCGCAGCGATCAACGTCGGGTCCGGAGGCGACCTCCTGAACGTCCAGACAGGCACGCCCAACCACCCTGCGGAAACAGCGCAGGGGCCTGCCGACAGCCTGATCGGACTGAACCTGGGCGGGCGGCAGGTGCTCGGAGCGGGGAGCAGTCCCGCGCTGGGCGTCGGCGTGCTGGCGACCGAGAGCGCGACTGGGACGGCCGGCGCCGTGAATCTGCTGTCGAACGGACAGCCCGCCGGCGTGACGGTCGCGGCGCCCGGCGGCCAGGGCCCAGGCGTCGTCCAGGGCGTCGTGGGCGGCGTGACCCAAACGGTCGGCGGCGCTCTTGGAGGTCAGCAAGGGGGCGTATCCGGCGGACTGGGCGCCGGCCTCGGCGGGGCTGTCGGCCATGTGGTGGGCGGCGCGGTCGGCGTGGGCGCAGGCGGATCCGTTACGCCGCCCTCCGGCGGTTCGACCAGCGGCGGCCTGCTCGGCGGCCTGCTGGGCGGCAAACGGCCTTGATGGAGACAGGCGGAACGGTTCTCGAAAAGCCGTTCCGCCGCTGCCATTCATGAGAACCTTCGCCGCCCTCGCCTTCGCCCTCGCCTGCATCGCGCCGAGCGGGACTGTGTCCGCATCGACCTCAGCCGCGCCTCAGGCTCGGCCCGGTCAGGAGGGGCTTCTCATCGATCGAGACAGACCGGACCGACGTCCCGCCGATGTGGCGGCCCAGACCCGGGGTCCGGACATCCCCGCCGCCGCCCAAACCGTCGAGCCGTTCGTCTTGCGGGCCGTGTCGATTGAAGGATCGCGGCTGGAGGCGGGAAGGCTGGAAGCGGCTGTGACCCCGTTCATTGGCCAGACGCTGACGGCCGACAGCCTCGCCCGGCTGCGCGCAGCGGTTGCCCAGGCCTACGCCGGATCACCCTGGGCGCTGCCCATCATCACCGTCGACGGGAGCGAGGCGGAGCGCGGGGTGCTGAAGATCACGGCGCTGGAAGGCCGGATCGATCGGATAGCCATCACGGGCGACACCGAGGGCGACGTGGATCTGGTGCGTCGCTACGCGGCGGCGCTGGCCGCCGAACATCCATTGAGCCGGCGAAGGGCCGAGCGCTATTTCTCTCTCATCGGCGACATTCCGGGTCTGAAAACCACCACGCGCGCGGTCCAAGGCCGCAGCCCAGAGACCATCGACCTCGGGCTGGAGATCGAGCGAACGCCCTGGGAAATCGGCCTCGGTCTGGACAACCGCGGGTCGCGCACCTTGGGCCGGACGCAGCTGGTCGGCTCGGTGGTCCGCAACGGCTGGCTGACGATGGGAGATCAGACGCGGATGACGGCGGTCGCTCCGGTCGAGGTGGAGCGCTTCCAATATGCGGCCGTGTCTCACCGTCGCCCGATGGGACACGACGGAGCCGCCGTCACCGGCTCCCTGGGCTACCTGCGCACCCGTCCGCCAGGCGGGGTCGAAGGCGACGCCCTGAGCGGGGGGATCGTTGTCAGCTGGCCCGCGATTAGAGGCTATCGAGACAATCTCGTCGTCAGCGCCGGGCTGGACGGCGTGAACAGCGACAGCGCCGTCTTCGGCGAGCGGATCGCCGATGAACGCACGCGGGTCCTACGGGCCTCGGCGGCGTGGAGCCGCGCCACGCCCCGCCTGACCGCCGGCGCGAGCCTGACCCTGAGCCAGGGGGTTGACGGCCTGGGAGCGAGGGGCCTGCCTGGCCTGACCGACCTGGACTTCGCGAAACTCAACGCCCGCGTCGAGGCCGTCCGCGCCGTGGGCGACAGCCTGCGGCTGACGGGCGCCGTCAGCGCGCAGTACAGCCCCGACGCAGCTCCGGCGTCGGAGCAGTTCGCTTTGGGCGGCGCAGAGTTCGGACGAGGTTTTCCGAGCGCCTTGGCCACCGGCGATTCCGGGTGGGGAGCGCGGGCGGAGGCGGCTTTCAGGCCCCGCGCCGTCGGCGGCTTGCTGGCCGGAAGCGAGATCTACGTCTTCGGCGACGGTGGTCAGACGCGCATCAATCCCCGGCCCGGCCTGGCGCACGGCCGCCTGAAACTGGCCTCGGCCGGCGCCGGCGCGCGGGTGGCGCTGGGTCGCCGAAGCCAGATCGAAGTCGAGGCCGCCAAGGCGCTGACCGATCCCCGACCCGACGCCGACGACTGGCGCTTCAACTTCGGGGTATCGACGCGGTTCTAGGCTTTCAGCCCTGAGCCGAGCGAACGGCGGCGGCGCCGGCGAGCGGCGCGAGGGCCGCGGCGAACAGGGCATAGGCCGTTAGAAAGGCCAGGGCGGGAGCCGGCGACAGGCCCTGTGACGCCTGCTCGACCGCGCCGGCGCCGAAGATCACCGGCGGAATGAACAGCGGCAGCACGACCACGGCAATCAGCACGCCGCCGCGCTTTGCGCCCAGCGCAAGGGCCGCGCCCAGCGCGCCGGTGAAGGCGAAGCCCAGCCCGCCGATCAGGGCGGCGAGCCCCGTCAGTCCCACCAGTTCGGTCGGCTGACCCAGGGCCAGGGCGGCGACGGGCGCCGCCAGAGCCAGGGGCAGGCCCGTCGCGCACCACTGGGCCAGGGCCTTGAGCGTAACGACGGCCTCCATGGGCAGAGGGCCGGACGCGATCAGGTCCAGCGCCCCGTCCTCGAAGTCCCGCTCGAACATCCGCTCCAGCGACAGCAAGGACGCCAGCGCCAGGGCGAGCCAGGTCGCGCCCGAGGCGGCCGGGGCCAGGACCTTGGCGTTCGCGCCCGCCGCCAGCGGCAGGATGGCGGTCAGGCACAGCAGAAAACCGCAGGCGAGCAACGGCCCGCCGCCGCCACCCCAGGCCAGGGACAGCTCGCGTCGGAACAGGCGTGTCGCGCTCACGACGCCGCTCCCAATTCGACGGGCCGCGCCGTCACCGGCAGCGGATCATGCACCGCCGCCAGGATGATCCCTCCGCCGGCCAGATGCTCGGCCATCATCTCGCCGACCCGCCCGCGCCAGCCGGCGTCCAGCGGCGCCAGCGGCTCGTCCAGCAGCCATAGGGGGCGCGGCGCGGCGATCAGCCGGCCCATGGCCAGGCGTCGCCTTTGGCCCGCCGACAGTTTGCGCGTCTCGAGATCGAGCAGGGGTCTCAACCCCAGACGTTCGACCGCGCTTTCGATCCCGGCGGCGTCAGCGCCCAGATAGCCGGCCTGGAAGTCCAGTTCGTCGCGCGCGGTGCGGCCGCCCTTCAGCCCTTCGAGATGGCCCGTCAGATGCAGTCGCCCGCGTCGGGCCTCGGTGGCGTCCATGCCGAAGTCGATGGTTCCGGCGTCGGGCCGGATCAACCCGGCCACGGCGCGCAGCAGACTGGTCTTGCCCGCTCCGTTCGCCCCCGTGAGCGCACCCGCTTCGCCGGGCTTCAGCGCAAACGTCAGGCCGGTGAACAGCCGCCGCTCGCCGCGTGAGAGGGCGAGATTCTGGACATCGAGACCCGTCAGCATGGCCGACACGCCTTGAGAACCGCTCTCAATATCCATGACGCCGTCGTGGATACATGGACGGGTAAGACAAGCCGGACTATATCCGCCATCGCCGCAGCAGGCTTTCGCCGCGCGCGCCGGGGACCTGTGCGCCCCGTCGTCCAGCGCGCGAAGGCGCAACCGAATTGTCGGGCGGCGATGACCAGAGGAACCCTCCCATGCCGTCAGTCGACAGCCTGTCCACCCGTCGCGATCTCTCCGTCGGGCGCAAGAAATACGCCTATTACAGCCTTCCCGCCGCCGAGGAAGCCGGTCTGACCGGGATTTCCCGCCTGCCGCGCTCCATGAAGGTGCTGCTGGAGAACCTTCTGCGCAACGAAGACGGCGTCTCGGTCAGCGAGGGCGACCTCAAGGCCGTGGCCGCCTGGCTCGAGAACAAGGGCGCCGTCGAGCACGAGATCGCCTTCCGCCCGGCCCGCGTGCTGATGCAGGACTTCACCGGCGTGCCCGCCGTCGTCGACCTGGCCGCCATGCGCGACGCCATGGCCAAGCTGAGCGCCGATCCCAGCAAGATCAATCCGCTGAACCCCGTCGATCTGGTCATCGACCACTCGGTGATGGTCGACAACTTCGGCACGTCCAAGGCCTTTGGCCAGAACGTCGAGCGCGAATACGAGCGCAACATCGAGCGCTACAACTTCCTGCGCTGGGGCTCGTCGGCGTTCAACAACTTCCGCGTGGTGCCCCCCGGCACCGGCATCTGCCACCAGGTGAACCTGGAAAACCTGGCCCAGACCGTCTGGACCCTGACCGAAGGCAAGACCACCGTCGCCTATCCCGACACCGTGGTCGGCACCGACAGCCACACCACCATGATCAACGGCCTGGCCGTCCTGGGCTGGGGCGTCGGCGGCATCGAGGCCGAGGCGGCCATGCTGGGCCAGCCGATCCCGATGCTGATTCCCGAGGTCGTCGGCTTCCGCCTGACCGGCAAGCTGCCCGAGGGCGCGACGGCCACCGACCTGGTGCTGACCGTCACCCAGATGCTGCGCAAGAAGGGCGTGGTCGGCAAGTTCGTCGAGTTCTTCGGCGACGCCATCGCCGGCATGACCATCGAGGACCAGGCGACCATCGCCAACATGGCCCCGGAGTACGGCGCCACTTGCGGCTTCTTCCCGGTGTCGCGCGCCACGATCGACTATCTGACCGCCACGGGCCGCGACAAGGCGCGCGTCGCCCTGGTCGAGGCCTACGCCAAGGCCCAGGGCCTGTGGATCGACGAGACCTCGGAAGACCCGGTCTTCACCGACGTCCTGGAACTGGACATCTCGACCGTGGTGCCGTCGCTGGCTGGTCCGAAGCGTCCGCAGGATCGCGTCGAGCTGACCACCGCCGCCCCGGCTTTCGAAACGGCGCTGGCCGAAGTCTTCGCCCGCCCCGTCGACGGCGGGCGCGTGGCCGTGGAGGGCCAGAAGTTCGATCTGGGCGATGGCGATGTCGTGATCGCCGCCATCACCTCGTGCACCAACACCTCCAACCCGGCGGTGCTGATCGCCGCCGGCCTGGTGGCGCGCAAGGCTAATGCGCTGGGCCTGAAGGCCAAGCCCTGGGTCAAGACCTCGCTGGCGCCCGGCTCGCAGGTCGTCACCGACTATCTGACCGACGCCGGCCTGCAGAAGGATCTGGACGCGCTGGGTTTCAACCTGGTCGGCTACGGCTGCACCACCTGCATCGGCAACTCGGGTCCGCTCGATCCGGCGATCTCCAAGGCGATCAACGACGCTGGCCTGGTCGCCACCTCGGTCCTGTCGGGCAACCGCAACTTCGAAGGCCGCGTGAACCCCGACGTCCAGGCCAACTATCTGGCCTCGCCGCCGCTGGTCGTGGCCTACGCCCTCGCCGGCTCGATGCGGATCGACATCACCAAGGATCCGATCGGCAAGGACAAGAAGGGCAACGACGTCTTCCTGAAGGACGTGTGGCCGACCAGCCAGGAAATCGCCGACATCCAGAAGAAGTCGGTCACGCCCTCCATGTTCGCCAAGCGCTACAAGGACGTCTTCAAGGGCGACAAGCACTGGCAGGCCATCAAGGTCACCGGCGGCCAGACCTATGAGTGGGACGACAACTCCACCTACGTTCAGAACCCGCCCTACTTCGAGGGCCTGTCGATGGAGCCGACCCCGGTTCAGGACATCGTCGAGGCGCGCATCCTGGGCATCTTCGGCGACTCGATCACCACCGACCACATCTCGCCGGCCGGTTCGATCAAGAAGGCCTCGCCCGCCGGCGCCTATCTGACCAACCACGGCGTCGAGGCGCTGGACTTCAACAGCTACGGCGCGCGCCGCGGCAACCACGAAGTCATGATGCGCGGCACCTTCGCCAACATCCGCATCCGCAACAAGATCACCCCGGACATCGAAGGGGGCGTGACCAAGCACTTCCCGTCGCAGGACACGATGTCGATCTATGACGCGGCCATGCGCTACCAGGCCGAGGGTCGTCCGCTGGTCGTCTTCGCCGGCAAGGAATACGGCACCGGCTCGTCGCGCGACTGGGCGGCCAAGGGCACGCGCCTTCTGGGCGTCCGCGCCGTCATCGCCGAAAGCTATGAGCGCATCCACCGCTCCAACCTGGTCGGGATGGGCGTGGTGCCGCTTCAGTTCAAGGCCGACGGCTGGCTGAAACTGGGCCTGACGGGCGAAGAGATCGTCACGATCCGCGGCCTGTCGGACGTCAACATCGGCAAGCTGAAGCCGCGTCAGGACCTGTGGGTCGAGATGTTCCGTCCCTCGGACGGCAAGATGGCCCGTTTCCCGGTCCGCTGCCGCATCGATAACCAGACCGAGCTGGAATACTTCAAGGCCGGCGGCGTCATGCCCTACGTCCTGCGCAACCTGGCCCGCGGCCCGGAAGCCGAAGCGGCGGAGTAGGCCTCAGGCCGCGCGCGACAGGCCCGCTATCCGGCCTCAAGCAGCGCGTAGCGCGATAGGTCAACCAATAGAGGGCCGGCGGAGCGATTCCGCCGGCCTTTTTCGTCCGGTCAGCCTCGGGTGGCGTTGTGAAGGCCGGGCCGACGAGGATTTCGTTCAAACGCCATTGCGCACAGGGCTCGGCCGAACTCTTCGGACACCATCATCTGACGATCGCCGACCATGCCGGCGATCCGCCCGCCCGCCTGGGCGCCGACCACGATAGGATATCGGCCCATGACCTGACCGCCCCGTGCGGGATCGACCAGTTCCGCCGTCGCACGCATCTGATGCATGCCATGCCCCCGCACGAGGACGCCCATGCGGTTTGCGCGTCTCACCTCCTCGACGTGGACGCGCAGTTGCAACGGATAGGTTCCGTAGGCGCAGGCGTTCAACTCTTCCTGAACCTCGGCGACGAAGGTGTCGGAAAAATCATCCTCGACGTTCAGCCAGGCGCTCGACATGACGATTGAGGTCACCTGTGCGGTCTCAACCAGCCCCGGCGGCAGATCCAGCGAAGGGCCGCCTCTGACCACCGGCGCACAGGCCGCCGTCAAGACACACAGACTGAACAGGCCGAAGCCCGCGATAATCGGTTTCATTCTTCCACTCCCGACGAAGGCGGCCATTCAGCCTATGCCCAATGAACGGTGGATGAACCTTGATACGCGTGAAATTAAATCCCCGTAACGTCAGTCGAGCGTCAGCGCCTCGGCTAGCAGCCGCGCCTCTTCGGCCCGGCTGGAGCCTGTGCGCCAGGCGACGACGATCTCGCGCTTGGGCGCATCGGCCGAAATGGGGCGCACCACGACGCCCGGGTCGTCGGCCAGGCCGGCCTTGACCGCCATGCGCGGCAGGAAGCTGACCCCCAGGCCGGACGACACCATCTGCACCAGGGTGTGCAGGCTGGTCGCGGCGAAGACGTCGTCGCCGCGCGGGGCCTCCAGGTCGATGGCGGCCAGGGCCTGATCGCGCAGACAGTGGCCGTCTTCCAGAAGGATCAGGTCGTCGGCCTTCAAGGCCCCCGCCGGCAGCGGCCCCACGCCCGCCAGCGAATGTCCGCGCGGGGCCGCAGCGAGGATTTCATCATCTCCGATGCGCGCGTGCTGGATGCCCGAGGATGTGTAAGGCAGAGCGATCACCGCCGCGTCCAGCTGCCCGCCCTTAAGTCCTGCGATCAGGCGTGGGGTCAGGTCCTCGCGAATGAAAAGCCGAAGCGCCGGGTGTTTCTCCTTCAGCCCCGGCAGCTTGGCCGGAAGCAGGAAGGGGGCGACCGTCGGAATGATCCCCAGCCGGAAGCGACCCGACAGCGGCCGACCGGCGTTGCGCGCCGCCACCACCAGATCCTCGGCTTGCGTGAGCACCTGTTCGGCGCGCCGGACCGCCTCGACCCCGACCGCCGTCAGCTGGACATTGCCTCGTGTGCGCTCGACCACCGGGGCGCCCAGAATGCGCTCCAGCTCCTGCACGCCGGCGCTCAGCGCGGGCTGGCTGACATGGGCGGCCTCGGCGGCGCGGCTGAAGGAGCCGTGCTCGGCCAGAAGCTTGAGATACTGGAGTTGGCGAAGGGTAGGCAGCATCCCCAGATCCTATCACCGACCGGTTTCTCGCATAAGCGAAATCTATGTGCAAATGCGAAAGGATCGATTTGACTTGAGCGCCTCCAGCCCCCATCTGAACCCTGTGGCGGCGTCCTCCCCGACGCCGCTGATTCAATTCAACCATGATGGAGACCGCGATGCTCGGCGTCGGCCAAACCCTGCCTGACTTCAAGATCATCGGCGTGAAGCCCGGCTTCAACGCCCACGAGGAAAACGGCGTGTCGGCCTTCGAGCCGATCACCAAGGACAGCTTCGAAGGCAAGTGGAAGGTCATCTTCTTCTACCCGAAGGACTTCACCTTCGTTTGCCCGACCGAAATCGCCGCCTTCGCCAAGCTGGGCAAGGATTTCGAGGACCGCGACACCGTGGTGCTCGGCGGTTCGACCGACAACGAGTTCACCAAGCTGGCCTGGCGTCGTGACCACGCCGACCTGAACAAGCTGCCGATCTGGCAGTTCGCCGACAACGGCGGAAAGCTGGCCCGCGCGCTCGGCGTGATGGACGAAGAAGAAGGCGTCGCCCTGCGCGCGACCTTCGTGGTCGATCCGCACAACGTCATCCAGCACGTTTACGTCACCAACCTGAACGTGGGCCGCGCGCCGGAAGACACCCTGCGCGTCGTCGACGCCCTGCAGACCGACGAACTGTGCGCCTGCAACCGTCCGGTCGGCGGCGACGTCCTGGCCGCCTGATAGGCCGTCCAAGTTGACGATCAAGGGCGGCGGCGGATCCATTCGCCGCCGCCTTTTTTCTTAGTGGGCGCTATGCTCGGCTCGCAGAGCCTCGCGGCTTGAGCGCTGCTAGCGCCAACCTATCCATGACCCCATAATGCGGCTCAAGCCGCGAGCGACCGCGTCGCGCGCGCAGCCGCTTCCCGAAGGGAACCAGAACCATGTCCATCGACGCCCTGCGCGACTTGATCCCGGCCTATGGCAAGGACATCTCGCTGAACCTGTCCTCGCTCGCCAACGAGTCCGTGCTGAACGACCAGCAGAAATGGGGCTGCTTCCTGGCCTCGGCCCACGCCATCGGCGTCGGCCCCGTGGTCAAGCTGATCGAGGCCCAGGCCGCCTCGGTCCTGTCGCCCGAAGCCCTGAACGCGGCCAAGTCGGCCGCCGCCATCATGGGCATGAACAACATCTACTACCGGTCGCTGCACCTGATGAAGAACCAGGAGTACACGACCCTGCCGGCGCGCCTGCGCATGAATGTGATCGCCAATCCCGGTGTGGAGAAGCTGGACTTCGAACTGTGGTCCACCGCCGTTTCGGCCATCAACGGCTGCGGCGCCTGCCTGGACGCCCACGAGGGCGAGTTGCGCAAGCACGGCGTTCCCAACACTCAGATCCAGGCCGCCCTGCGCATCGGCGCCGTGGTCCACGCCGCCAGCCGCATCGTGGCCTCCGAGCAGGCGACCTCTGGTTCTTGAGCGAAAAACTGAGGCCCGAAGCCAAGGCTTCGGCCCCGATTTCGCTCACCGCTTCTTGAGCGTGACGTAAAGCGCGCCGTCGCCCCCGTGGCGGCGGTGCGCCGGGGCGTGGCCGGACACGACGCCCCTCAGGCTGGGTCCGGTCAGCCAGTCATGGATAGAGGCGCGGATGATCCCGCCGCCTCGCCGCCCCTGCCCGGTGACGACCAGCACGGCGCGCAGGCCCCGCGCCTGGGACGACACCAGAAACGCCCTTAGCTGGTCCTCAGCCTCGAAGCGGCCAAAGCCGTGCAGGTCGATGGACGCCTCGATCGGATCGCGCTCCCGCGACAACCGGCGCTGCCGTCGAGGCTCAAGGGTTTCGGGCGCGGCCGCTGGGCGCGTGGGCAGGACCTTGGCGGGTGTTCGAGGAACCGGGGCCTGCGGCATGGCCGCAGCCTTGGCGCCCGCGCGCGGGATCGGCGTCGGCTCGCTGGGCGTCGCGCCCTGGGTCATCAGCAGCGCCTTGCGCCGCGCGCGCGGTGTGACGGTGGAAGCCACCCGCTTCCACAGCCGAACGCCGTCGTCTTCGCCCGGGCCGCTCATGCCTCGTCGTCGATCATCTCTCCGGCCGGACCGGGGACATGGGCGATCAGATCGCCGGGCTGGCAGTCCAACTCGCGGCAAAGCGCGTCCAGGGTCGTGAAGCGCACGGCGCGCGCCTTGCCCGTCTTCAGGATCGACAGATTGGCCACGGTCACGCCCACGCGGTCGCTGAGCTCGGTCAGCGACATGCGCCGTTCGGCGAGCAGGCGGTCAAGCTGGATGATGATGGCCATATGGGTCGGGCTTTCGGCTCAGATGGTCAGTTCGGATTCATGACGCAGACGCGCGCCCTCGCGAAACACCTCGGCCAGCACCAGCACGACCAGGATGGAGAAGATCGGCGTCATCATGTCGCCCAGGCCCTGGCTCTCCAGCATGCCGGGGGCAAGCCGCGTGGACACCACGAAGCGCGCGATCCAGACCCCGCCGTTCACCACCGCCAGGATCAGGCCGATCTGGCGCAGGCGACGGACGTTGTCGGGTTGGAAGGGGTCGCCGATGGTCAGTGTGCGGAAGATCTTGCGCAGAGACCTCAGGATCAGCAGGAAGCCGCCGAAATAGGCGGTCACAGCGCCCATGCCGAACAGGATCAGCGGCCGGGTCAAGGGCAGGCGGCGGCCGTCATCGGCGCCGCCGACCGTCACGGTCAGATTGTCGAGCGGCACGAATACGGCGGCGATCACGCACAGCAGTAGGATGAAGGTGGTCAGCGCTAGCAGGCCATAGGCCACATCCAGCGCGATCTTCAGAAGGCTGGCCACCGAGCCGGGACCCAGGGTCCGAAAGCCGGCGACGGGAAGTCCGGGGCGCGCTCCGAGCATCGGCATCATCGGGCGTCGCATCGAAAAGGCAGCTCCGTCAGACCGGGTGAAGCCCAGCGGGGGCCGCGCGGGGTCCGGTCGACCCGCACGCGGCTCTATACATCGCTGTCTTCATCTGTCTCGTCAAAGTCCTCTGATCGTCGGCGGGATCAGAAGGCTTGCAGCAGAATGGCCACGGCCGCAGTCGGCAGGGCGGCCAGCATGACCGTGTGCAGGAAGGCGGCGCCGGCCTTGTCGAGCCATTGCGAGGCGTTCATCGTATGCATCGTGTTTCTCCGTCGTCTGGATGGGGGCGTTTATTGCCCTGATTGATTGTGTCGCTGCACGATCGTTCTGCTTTCGCTTTCGATCACGGCCGGTGCGACCCCCGTCCGTGATCAAAGTAGTAGGCCTCGCCTCGCCGGAAATCACGTTACATATCGTTTAACGATATTAAACTTTGGCAATCCAGGAGCCGCCTTCGTGAATCTCAAGCTTATCAAGGGGATGCGGCTGGTGCTGGCGACCCATAATCCCGGCAAGGTGCCCGAGATCGCCGCCCTGCTGGGCGAAGGTTACGAACTGGTCACGGCCGGCCAGCTGAACCTGCCCGAGCCCGAGGAAACCGAGACAACCTTCGTCGGCAACGCCCTCCTGAAGGCGCGCCATGCGGCGGAGGCGTCCGGCGAGGTCGCCATCGCCGACGACTCGGGGATGTCGGTCGCCGCGCTGGACGGCGCGCCCGGCGTCTTCTCGGCGCGCTGGGCCGGGCCGGGCAAGGACTTCGGCCTGGCGATGCGCAAGGTCGAGGAGCGGCTGGAGGAGGTCGGATCGACCGACCGGGCGGCCTGGTTCACCTCGGCCCTGGCGGTGGCCTGGCCGGGCGGACCGGCCGTGGTGGTCGAGGGCCGCGTCGATGGCGAGCTGGTGTTTCCGCCGCGCGGCGACCGCGGCTTCGGCTACGACCCCATCTTCCGGCCCGAGGGCGGCGATCTGACGTTCGGCGAGATGGACCCGGCGGCCAAGGACGCCATCAGCCACCGCGCCCGCGCCTTCGAGACGTTGAGGGCCTGGCTGATTGACTGACCCCCTCGACCCCGGCAGCGACCTGGCGGTCTATGTCCACTGGCCCTACTGCGCCCGCGTCTGCCCCTATTGCGACTTCAACGTGGTGCGCGACCGGGGGCGGGTGGAGGAGCAGGCCGGGCTGGCGAGCGCCATCCTGGCGGACATGGAGGCGCAGGCCCGGCGGGTCGGGCCTCGGCGGCTGGCCTCGATCTTCCTAGGCGGCGGCACGCCGTCGCTGATGGCGCCCGAGGCCGTGGCTGAGGTGATCGCGGCGGCGCATCGGCTGTTTCCCACCGACCGCCCTGTCGAGGTGACGCTGGAGGCCAATCCGACGGACGCGGAGGCCGGCCGCTACGCCGCCCTGGCCCAGGCCGGGGTAAACCGCCTGTCGCTGGGGGTGCAGTCGTTCGACGACGAGGCGCTGCGCTTCCTGGGGCGGGACCATTCGGCGGACGAGGCGCGGCGCGCCATCGGGCTGGCGGCCAGGGCCTTTGCGCGCCTGTCGATCGACCTGATCTACGCCCGGCCGGGCCAGACGGTCGCGGACTGGACGGCCGAGCTGGATGCGGCGCTGGACCTCGGGTTCGAGCACGTGTCGCCCTACCAGCTGACCATCGAGGCCGAGACGGCGTTCGGGCGGGCCCTGCGGCGCGGCCGGCTGATCCCGCCCGACGAGGACCGGGCGGCCGAGCTGTACGAGGCGACGCAGGCGCGCCTTCAGGCCGCGGGCTTCGAGGCCTATGAGGTGTCGAACCACGCGCGGGGGCATGGGGCGCGGTCGGCCCACAACATCCACGTCTGGCGAGGCGGAGACTATCTGGGTCTGGGACCGGGCGCGCACGGGCGGCTGACGCTGGGGGGCGTGCGGACCGCGACGGTCGCGCATCGCCGCATCGCCGACTATGTCGCGGGCGTCGAAGCCAGGACGCCCTGGGCCGAGGTCGAGGCGCTGGACGAGCGCGGCGCCGCCGAGGAGGCGCTGCTGCTGGGCCTGCGCACCGTGGAGGGCGCGGCGGGCCGGCATCTGACCACCCTGGGGCTGTCGGCCGAGCGCGGGCCGCTGGCCGATCTGATCGAGGAGGGCTTCGTCACCCTCGCGTCGGGCCGCCTGGTCGCCACGCCGCGCGGGCGGCCGCTGCTGGACGCCGTGCTGGGGCGGCTGCTGACCTAGAGGCCCAGATCCTAAAGACCCGGATCGGGCGGGACGGGGGCGACCTCGTCCTCGTCCTTGATCAGGTGCTTCATGATGAAGAAGACCTGCCAGATGCCAAACGCCGCCGAGGCCATCCACAGGCCGCCGCGGAAGGTCATCCAGGCGTCGTTGGTCATCATGTGGCGCACCACTTCATTGACCACGGCGACGGCGGCGAAGAACAGGCCGTAGCGCAGGGTCAGGCCGCGCCAGCCCTCGTCGGTGATGCGGATGGCCGAACCCAGCAGATACTTGAACGGATACTTCCTGAGCGGCAGCGAGCCCAGCAGCACGGCGGCCAGGAGCAGGTTCTGCACCGTGATCTTGATCTTCAGCAGCTCCTCGTTCTGGAACACCAGGGTCAGGACGCCGAAGATCAGGGCGAAGCCGCCGGCCAGAAGCGGCAGAGGCGCCAGGCGCTTTTCGACCAGATAGCCGATCAGCAGGGCCACGGCTGAGGCGCCGACCAGAACCCAGGTGGCCTGGATCATGGCGACATGGCTTTCCAGGCCCAGCACGACCCGATTGACCAGATAGGCGGCGAGGAAGGCCATCAGCGCGCCGAAATCGACGGCCTGGCGGATCCACTGGCCCGACTTGGGCGCGGCGTGCTGGGTCATGTCAGTCCTCTAGCCCCACCAGGGAACGGGAAAACGCGCGGGCGTCGAAGGGTTGCAGATCGTCGACGCCCTCGCCCACGCCGATCAGCTTGATCGGGGCGTCCGACGCCTGGGCCACGGGCACCAGAACCCCGCCGCGCGCCGTGCCGTCCAGCTTGGTCATCACCAGGCCCGAAACATAGGCGGTGCGGCCGAAGATCTGCTCCTGGGCCAGGGCGTTGCGGCCCACGGTGGCGTCCAGCACCAGCAGCGTCTCGTGCGGCGCCTCGGGGTCGATCTTCTTGAGCACCCGCACGATCTTGAGCAGCTCGTCCATCAGGGCGGACTTGTTCTGCAGCCGGCCGGCGGTGTCGATCAGCACCACGTCGTGCCCCTCGGCGCGGGCGCGGGTGAAGGCGTCGAACGCCAGGCCGGCCGGATCGGCGCCGTCGCGGCGGCTCTCGAAATCGGCCCCGGCCCGCTCGGACCAGACCTTGAGCTGGTCGCGCGCGGCGGCGCGGAAGGTGTCGCAGGCCACCACCATGACCTTGGCCCCCTTGGCCGTCAGGTCCGAGGCGATCTTGCCCAGGGTCGTGGTCTTGCCCGAGCCGTTGACGCCGACGAACAGCACCACGAAGGGTTTGGGCCCCGACAGCGGATCGAACGTCGCTTGGCGCGGCGTCAGCTCGGCGGCCACGGCCTCGGCCAGCGCCTCCTTGACCTCGCGCTCGTCCGACACCTTGCCGAAGCGCAGCTCGCGGAAGCGTTCGACGATGCGGTCGGTCGCGGCCGGGCCCAGGTCGCTTTCCAGCAGATGCTCCTCCAGCTGCTCCAGCGCCGCCTCGGACAGCGGCTCCTTGACGAAGCTGGCGACGACCTGATCGGTCATCTGTTTGGAGGAGCGGCTGAGGCCCGCGCTGAGGCGCTGGAACCAGCCCTTCTTGGGCGTATCGGTCATGGGATGGCTTTAGCCGGGGCGAGGCCCGCCGTCATCCGCATTCGCGGCGACGGGTTTCAGACGGCGGCGCGGAAAAAAAGCAGGGTGTGAATAGTGCGAATGGTGTGAAACCGCTCCGGCTGCGCGCGCGAGAGGCGCTGAGGCACCGGCATTATACGGGCAGTTTGAACTAGGGCGCGGAAGTGCGACTCTGGAAGGCGATACGTTTTTGAAGTCACGTCAATACGACTGTCTCCAATCCGGCTGCTCCTGACTTCAATCGGACCTTCGCAGCGTCCGCATTCCGGTCGGGGCTGAAAGCTAAATCCAGTGCGCTTATCAGAAGCGGGATCGCAAACGGCCGAGGAAGCCAGACTGCGTGGGCGAAGGCAGTTAGTCGCTAGCGATCAAGGCTCACGCTACTGGGAGGTCCTCGTCATCTTCAATGGGCCTCCCGGCAGCTGAGCCGCCGGTTGGATCGACGGCTTTTCGGATCGCCGTCAATTCCATGAACCGCTGACGACCTTGGTCAGTCAGCGAGACATACTCATGGTATTTCCCATCTACCCCCTTGCCCATATAGATTTTGACCAGCCCCAAGGCCTCCAGTTGAGTCCTAATGCGAACGTCATCCATGCTGTTGAGAGTGTGAACCTGACTTCGACCAGCAAACTCTTTCACGGCTAATGACACGCCGCTTCTAATGGCGGCGGTAGTTCGCCCCGCTGTACCTAGCTCGCTTGCAATGCCTAAGAATATTTGCTTCCAGGTGAGCGGGCATGATGTTTCAGGATAGGTAACGCGAGTGCCGTGTCCAGACCTATAAGTATAGCGAATGTCGAACGAGTCCCCGAAATCGGCTAGGTTGGACAGTTTGGGCTTGCTCGCCGTCTCTAGCGCCCAGAGCTTCTTTTTGAGGTCTGCATTCTCCAGGAGCAGTTTGTTTGATTGCTCGAGGATTGGCTGCGAAGCTGCTGCATCCCCCCTAATCCAGCCGGTTTGAGGATGGTTCGCGAAGGCGTGCGAAAGGGCCTTCACGACAACCATTTGAAGTGCCTCACGGCTCTTCCAGAACCGCACCAACCTACCCTTACCGACTTTATCTCTGAACTGCTCTAGCGCCTGGCGCTGTCCTTCATCAACGTCGACAAACTTCGACGGGATAACTCCTACATCACCATGGATGAAGGCAATTACGAACTTTCCTGTCTCCACCGCATAGTCGTATTCGCGCTCAGTGTAGCTGATGCCCTCTGGGTCAAGCGATCCGTAGCGGCCGCCGATGATGAGGACATAGTAGTCGCAGCCATCAATAATGCGCTTGATATAATCCAACTGCTCCATGTCGGTAGCCGGAAACAACTCCATCCCAGCCGGGATGTGTTGCAAGTCCAAAATAGTATAAATCGTGTCTTGTCGCTCCTCCTGTAGATCAGTGAAGGTGGATGAGACAAATACCTGATATTTTTTGGCGGTGGTCACTTGGGTTCTTTGAGCCTTGACTCAAGCATTTTCACCCCGCGAGAAGCGACGGTCCGCCCCCAAGCATGGTCAAGGAGCACGCGGATCGCTTCGGGTCTACTGAACCGCCCACCATCTTCCTCGATCCAATTGTCCAACCTCTGAAGCTGATCGGGCTGGAGGCGGACTTGGACCTGCACACCAGATTGTCCCGGGCGCTTGGCGTTTCTAGTAACAGAACCTTCGGACTTCATAGCCTTCTGATACCAAAAGAACAGGCCGAGCGGAAGCCATCGACCCGGCCATGACCGAGGCATCTACCTATTATGGAGATCGAGGCTGCGGCTAATCCGACCACTAGTATACCCGTGCCTCCTTGCCCTGGCCGCCCTGCTCACCCTTTCACTGTGCCACCCAGCGACGGCGACATGCTGGCGCTGGACAGGCAACCGGCTCGGCCGGAATGCGAAGTGTGCCCGCTCCCGCATCTGAATGTCCGCATTTCGGCTGTCAGCTAACGACTGAATTGACGTTTGAGCGCTCCAATACCTCCGCCATTCACCCCTCCCGCCATTCACGCCTATATGATGACCTCCACCGGCCCTGGCCGGGGCGAGCGGATTTGAGCGATGGCGCAGGATCACCTCTTTTATAGCCCCTCGACCCACGGCTTCGTGCGGGTGGGAGCGGCGACGCCGGTCGTGGCTACGGCGGACCCGGCGGCCAATGCGCGGGCCCATGTCGAGCTGATGCGGCGCGGGGCCGAGGCGGGCGTGCAGCTGCTGGTGTTTCCTGAGCTGAGCCTGTCGGCCTATGCGGTGGACGACCTGTTGATGCAGGACGCGCTCTTGGCCGAGGTCGAGCGGCGGATCGGCGAACTGGCGCACGTCGCCGACGAACTGGGCCTGGTCGCGGTGTTCGGCGCGCCGGTGCGCCAGGGCGACGCCCTGTTCAACTGCGCCGTGGTGGTCGGGCCGGGCGGGGTGCTGGGCGTGGTGCCCAAGACCTATCTGCCGAACTATCGCGAATACTATGAGAAGCGCTGGTTCGCGCCGGCGGCGGCGCGGTCGGACGACACGGTCACGCTGAACGGGGAGACGGTGGATTTCGCGCCGGGCCTGGTGTTCGAGGCGGTGGACCGGGCGGGCTTCGTCTTCTCGGCCGAAATCTGCGAGGACTTCTGGGCGCCGCAGCCGCCCTCGACGCGGGCGGCGCTGGCCGGGGCGCGGATCCTGTGCAACCTGTCGGCCTCCAACATCGTGATCGGCAAGGCCGAGGAGCGCGAACTGCTGTGCGCCAGCCAGTCGTCGCGGACCCTGTCGGCCTATGTGTTCGCCGCCTCCGGCTGGGGGGAATCGACCACCGACCTGGCCTGGGACGGCCAGGCGATGATCCACGAACTGGGCGCCAGACTGGCCGCAGGCGAGCGGTTCTCGCTCGAGCCGCATCTGACCCTCGCCGACGTGGATGTGGGCCGCATCGGGCTGGAGCGGCTGAGGAACGGCACATTCGCGGATTGCGCGCGGGCCGAGGGCGAGGCGGCGACCGTCATCCCGTTCGAACTGGGCGGTCACGACAGGACCGACGATCTGATCCGGCCGCTGGACCGCTTTCCCTTCGTGCCCGACGACGCCGCGCGGCTGGATCAGGACTGCTACGAAGCGTTCAACATCCAGGTCCAGGGCCTGATGCGGCGGCTGACGGCGACCAATGGCGAGCGCATCGTCATCGGCGTGTCGGGCGGGCTGGATTCGACCCAGGCGCTGCTGGTCGCGTGCCGGGCGTTCGACCGGCTGGGGCTGCCGCGCTCCAACATCCTGGGCTTCACCCTGCCGGGCTATGCGACGTCGGACGGGACCAGGTCGAACGCCTGGGCCCTGATGAAGGCCCTGGGCGTCACGGGCGGCGAAATCGACATCCGCCCGGCCGCTGACCAGATGCTGAGGGACATCGGCCACGCCTATGCAATGGGCGAGCCGGTGCATGACATCACCTTCGAGAACGTGCAGGCGGGCTTGCGCACCGACTATCTGTTCCGCCTGGCCAACCAGCACCGGGCCTTTGTGCTGGGGACCGGCGACCTGTCGGAGCTGGCGCTGGGGTGGGCGACCTATGGCGTGGGCGACCACATGAGCCACTACAACGTCAACGGCGGGGTGGCGAAGACCCTGATCCGGCACCTGATCCGCTGGGTCGCCGAGCGCGAGCCGGAAGGCGGGGCCGCCGAGGTGCTGCGCGCCATCCTGGCCACCGAAATCAGCCCCGAGTTGGTCCCCGCCGACGCCGAGGGGCGCATCCAGTCGACCGAGGGGACCGTCGGGCCCTATGCGCTGAACGACTTCTTCCTGTTCTATATCAGCCGGTTCGGAATGCGGCCGTCCAAGGTCGCCTTTCTGGCGCACCAAGCCTGGAAGGACGCAGGCGCTGGCGCCTGGCCCGCCCATACGCCGGACGCCGAGAAGGAGGCCTATGACCTGGCGACCATCCGCCAATGGCTGCGCAAATTCCTCGTGCGCTTCTTCCAGACCAGCCAGTTCAAGCGTTCGGCCCTGCCCAACGGGCCCAAGGTGGTGACGGGCGGCTCGCTGTCGCCGCGCGGGGACTGGCGCGCGCCGTCGGACGCCTCGGCGCAGGTGTGGCTGGACGAGCTGGACGCTAACCTGCCGGAATCGTGACTTATTTGCGGAACCCGGCGAAGCTTCCTACCTTTTAGGTCTCCCCGCTCCTCCCGTTGTTGATCAACTTCCGGCCGCGCGGGGGCCCGTGGATGCGGGCCGGCGTGACGTCGGGCGGACCGGAGGCAAAGAAGGATACGACATGCGTCTTGTGACTCTCGCCGCCCTTTCCGCCCTGACCGCCGCCGCCGCGGCGCCCGCCCTGGCCCAGGACGCCGCCGCCCCGGCCGCGACCCCCGCCCCGGCCGCTCAGCCGGCCCCTCAGGCAGAGCCGCAGGGCGCGCCGACCGACCAGGAGCTCAGCCAGTTCGCCGGCGCCATGCAGCGCCTGAGCGTCATCTCGCAGCAGGTCCAGGGCGGCCAGCCCACCGCCGAGCAGCAAGCCGAGATGGCCTCGATCGTTCAGAACTCGGGCCTCGAGGTCGAGCGCTTCAACGCCATATCGACCCAGGTCTCGGCCGACACGACGCTTCAGGCCCGCGCGGCCGTGGCCGGCGCCACGCCGTCGGCCGCCGGTTCGGTCGGCGCCTCGGTGACCGACGCCGAAGCCGCCCAATTCGCCACCGCCATGGCCTCGATCTCGGGCCTGGCCCAGCAGCTGAACGGCGCCCAGCCGAACGAAGAGCAGCAGGCGCAGATGGCCTCCGCCATCGAGGCCTCGGGCCTCGACATCGAACGCTTCAACGCCATTTCCGGCGCCCAGGCCCAGGACGAGCACCTGCGCGCGCGCATCGCCCTGGCGGCGGCTCAGCGCGGCGAATAATCGCCTTTAGGCCAAGCCGATCAGCGGGCCGTCCTTCGGGGCGGCCCGCTTCTTCGTGGGCGGGTCAGGCCCGCTCCACGCACAGGGCCACGCCCATGCCGCCGCCGATGCACAGGGTGGCCAGGCCCTTGGACGCGCCCCGCCGCTTCATCTCGTGCAGCAGTGTGGTCAGGATGCGCGCGCCCGAGGCGCCGATGGGGTGGCCGATGGCGATGGCGCCGCCGTTGACGTTCACCTTGGCGGGGTCGAGCCCCAGCTCTTTCAGCACGCACAGCGACTGGGCGGCGAAGGCCTCGTTGGATTCGACCAGGTCCAGGTCGGCGACGCTCCAGCCCGCCTTCTCCAGCGCCTTCCTGGACGCCGGGATCGGGCCCGTGCCCATCACCGCCGGATCGACGCCGGCGGTGGCCCAGGACGCGATGCGCGCCAGGGGTTCGAGCCCGCGGGCCTTGGCCTCCTCGGCGCTCATCAGCACCAGGGCGGCGGCGCCGTCGTTCAGGCCGGACGCATTGGCGGCCGTGACCGAGCCCTCCTTAGTGAAGGCGGGGCGCAGCTTCTCCATCGCCTCCAAGGTCGCGCCGTGGCGGATGTACTCGTCCTGGTCGACGACGATGTCGCCCTTTCTGCCGGCGATCGTGACGGGCGCGATCTCGTCGGCGAAACGGCCGGCCTTCTGCGCGGCCTCGGCCTTGTTCTGCGAGGCGACGGCGAAGGCGTCCTGATCGGCGCGGCTGATCGACCACTTGTCGGCGATGTTCTCGGCCGTCTGGCCCATGTGATAGCCGTTGAAGGCGTCCCACAGGCCGTCCTTGATCATGGTGTCGATCAGGGTGACGTCACCCATCTTCTGGCCAGTCCGCAGGGCCTGGGCGTGCGGGGCCTGGCTCATGCTCTCCTGACCGCCCGCAACCACGATCTTCGCGTCGCCCAGAGCGATCTGCTGGGCGGCGATGGCCACGGCGCGCAGACCCGAGCCGCAGATCTGGTTCAGGCTCCAGGCGGGGGTCTCCTTGGGGATGCCGGCGCCCATCGAGGCCTGGCGCGCAGGGCCCTGGCCGGCGGCGGCCTGAAGCACATGGCCCAGGATGACCTCGTCGACGGCCTGGGGCTCCACGCCCGCGCGCTCGAGCGCCGCCGTGATGGCGACTTCGCCGAGCTTGGAAGCGGGCAGGCCGGACAGGGCGCCGAGGAAGGCGCCGACGGGGGTGCGGGCGGCGGAAACGATGACGACGTCGGTCATGGCGGAGACTCCAGCAAGACGCCTGGGGGAGGGCGACGACAGTGCGGCTTTCATGCCGCATCCCAATGGCGTCGTCACGTGCGGCGGGCCGGATTCACGGATTAGGCGCCATGTCGCGGCAAGCTGAGCGGAACGAACGGCGCTGCTATCGGATTGAGGGTCCCATGCTGACGCGTCTGAAAGCCCTGGCCACCCACGTCTGCACGCCGGACGAGCTGGATATGATCGAGCATTATCAGACGCGCGGCGAGCGGCTGGCCGACCTGTGGGTCCATGTGGTCGGCCTGGTGCTGGCGGGGATCGGCGGGGTGGCGCTGGCGCTGCTGGCGGCGATCTATTCGGGCGTGGGCGCGGCGTTCTCTACGGCGATCTACGCCCTGTGTCTGGTCGCCATGCTGACCGCCTCGACGGTCTACAACCTGACCCGGCCCTGCGCGGCGCGGCCGGTGCTGCGGCGGCTGGACGAGGCGGCCATCTTCCTGATGATCGCCGGCAGCTACACCCCCTTCACGACCCAGAGGTTCGAGGGCGCCTGGTCCATCGGCTTCACGCTTCTGGTCTGGGCCATCGCCTTCGCCGGCGTGGGGGCCAAGATGTTCGCGCCGCGCATCTCCGACGCCTTCTGGAGCGGGGTCTATGTGCTTTTCGGCTGGCTGGCCGTGATCGCCCTGAAGCCGATGATCGAGACGGTCCATCCGCTGGCGCTGGGCCTGCTGGTGGCGGGCGGGCTGATCTACACCGCCGGCGTCTTCGTCTTCATCAATCAGAAGGTGAAGTTCCGTCGCGCCATCTGGCACGGGTTCGTCGTGGCGGGGGCAGGCACCCATTGGGCGGCCGTGCTGGTCGGGGTCGTCCTGGCTCCCGGATTGGCCAGTTGACCGGCCGGGCTGGCGCAATGCGCCAAGCCGGTCGATAGTGCCGCCTTGCAACAGAACGCGGGAACAAGCGTGGCGAACAAGAAAGCTCAGGGTGGAACCGACGATCCGATCGTCATCAAGAAGTATGCGAACCGCAGGCTCTACAACACCGCGACCTCGGCCTATGTGACGCTTGAGGACCTGGCGCAGATGGTGCGCGAGGGGGTCGAGTTCGTCGTCTATGACGCCAAGACCAACGAGGAGCTGACGCGACAGATCCTGACCCAGATCATCTTCGAGGAGGAAAGCCGCGGCGAGGCGCTTCTGCCGGTGCAGTTCCTGCGCCAGCTGATCGGCTTCTACGGCGGGCAGATGCAGTCGGTGCTGCCGTCCTATCTGGAGATGTCGCTGGACTCCTTCACCCGCCAGCAGGAGCAGCTGCGCGGTCAGTTCACCCGCGCCTTCGGATCGACGCCGGGCGCGGGGTTGATGGAAGAGGCGGTCAAGCAGAACATGGCCATGTTCGAGCGCGCCATGCGGATGTTCCCCGGCTTCGCCGCCGGAATGCCCGCGGCCGCCAAGCCCGAACCGCAGGCCAAGGCGTCCGACGACGCCGCGCCAGACCCCTTGGCTGAAATGCGCCGCCAGATGGACGAGATGCGCGCCCAGATCGACCGGTTGGCCACGGACGGAAAAAAATGAGCGACGACCGCGTCGGCGACGATCGGCGCAAGACGCCGCGTCGGCGCGGCGAGCGCCGGGCCGGATCGACCTCGCGCGCCCTGGTCCCGGCGGGCGAGGTGGTGGATCACGCTGTCACCCCGGCAAAGCCTGCCGCCCCGGATGATCCCGCCTTCACCGCCCAGATGCTGGCCCAGGGTCAGGTCAAGCG
The DNA here is from genome assembly GCF_004683885.1 of Brevundimonas sp. MF30-B. Lineage (NCBI taxonomy): Bacteria > Pseudomonadati > Pseudomonadota > Alphaproteobacteria > Caulobacterales > Caulobacteraceae > Brevundimonas > Brevundimonas sp. MF30-B. The sequence goes on from NZ_CP038440.1 coordinate 295,770, forward strand.
CGGCCTGAAGGGCGGCCCCCCGGTGCTGAGCGCCGCCCGCGCGGCCTATCTGGGCGCCGAGTACGCCGATCGCGACCGCCGTCCGCCCAAGGGCAAGGCCGCCGTCACCGACGTCTGAACTGGCCCGAGGTTTGCTTGAGACGCTCCGAACGTTCCGGAGCCGACCATGCCGACCCTCTTCTCCGCCGCCGCCCGCCTGTTCGACGTGACCGCCGTGGCGCTGATCTTCCTGGCGTTCGGCTGAGCGGCCCTCGAAGCGAAATCTAGCCGCCCCGCAGCTGAGTCAGGGTGCGGCCCGGCGCGATGTCTTCAGCCGACGTGATCAGGTGCACCAGGGCCGGTCGGCCCGCCTCGCGCGCCGCCTTCAGGGCGGCCGGGAAGTCTTCGGTCCGGTCGCAGCGCACGCCGAAGGCGCCGAAGGCCTGGGCGTATTTGACGAAGTCCGGGTTCTTCAGATCGGTGGCGACCACTCGGCCGGGGAAGTGGCCTTCCTGATGCATGCGAATGGTGCCGTAGGTGCCGTTGTCGACCACCACCACCACGGCGTTGACGCCGTACTGGACCGCGGTGGCGATCTCCTGGCCCGTCATCAGATAATCGCCGTCGCCGGCGATGCAGACCACGTCGCGGTCCGGATGGATCGACTTGGCCGCCAGGGCCGCCGGATAGCCGTAGCCCATGGCGCCTGACGTCGGCGCCAGCTGGGTGCGGCACGCACGGTGGCGATAGAAGCGGTGCAGCCAGGCGGCGAAGTTGCCTGCGCCATTGGTGACGATGGCGTCGGCTGGCAGCCCCTCGGCCAGATGCGCCATGCAGACGCCCAGATTGACCGTGCCGGTGACTTCGCCGGGCGTGGAGAAGGCGTGCCAGTCGGCGTGGCCTTGCTTGGCTTCGTCATGCCAGGTCCGCCCCGGTTCTATGGCGGTCAGGGCGAAAGCGGCCAAGCTGTTGTCGGCGACCGCGCTCATCGTGGTGGGCCAGACGCGGCCCAATTCTTCTGGGCCGGGATGGACGTGGACCAGCGCTTCGGCGGTGCGGTCGCGGTCCAGCAGGGTGTAGCCTTGGGTCGGGTTCTCACCCAGGCGCGCGCCGATGGCGATGATCAGATCGGCGTCCTTCGCCCGCTGGATCAGCTTGGGATTGCAGCCCAGCCCCAGGTCGCCGACATAGTTGGGGCGGTCGTTGGACAGGATGTCCTTGCGGCGGAACGACAGGCTGACCGGCAGCCCCAGCCGCTCGGCCCAATCGCCGATCGCGCCCGCCGCCTCTTCGCTCCAGCCGGATCCGCCCAGCACCAGCAGCGGACGCTCGGCCTTGGCCAGGCGCTGTTGCAGCTGTTCGACGAAGGCGGGGTCCAGGGCGGCCTTGGCGGGCGTGACCGCGCGCACCGGCGCGGGGCCGCCGTCCTCCAGCAGCACGTCCTCGGGCAGGGCGATGACCACCGGCCCCATCCGGCCCTGCAGCGAGGTGGCGATGGCGCGTTCCACGATCTCGACGGTGCGCTGGGGGCTTTCCAGCTCGGTCGCCCATTTGGCCAGGCCGCCGAAGACCTCGCGATAATCGATCTCCTGGAAGGCGCCGCGGCCCCGGTCGGTCAGGGCGATCTGGCCGACAAACAGGATCATCGGCGTGGAATCCTGATGCGCCGTGTGCACCCCGATCGAGGCGTGGGTCGCGCCCGGTCCGCGCGTGACCATGCAGACGCCCGGCTTTCCGGTCAGCTTGCCGTAGGCCTCGGCCATGTTGGCGGCTCCGGCCTCATGGCGGCAGGCGATGACCTGGATGTCGGACGTCACGTCGGCCAGCGCGTCCAGCACGGCCAGATAGCTCTCTCCCGGCACGCAGAAGACGCGGTCGATGCCGTTGACGATCAGGGTTTCGACGAGGCGGCGGGCGGCGGTTCCGGCGGGCTGGGTCATGGCCCCGGAGATAGACCAGATGGCCGAGGCTGGCTATCAAGGCGCACTGCAACGCTTGATCGGAGCCCGCCATGCGTAAACTCGCCGCCCTGTCGCTGATCGCCGCCTCGCTGGCGCTGACCGCCTGCAACACCGTCGCCGGCGTCGGCCGCGACATGCAGGCCGCCGGCCAGGCCGTGACCGGCGCCTCGAACGACGCGCGCCGCTAAACGCTTCCGTCTCCCCGGCGAAAGCCGGGGTCCAGAGCATCAGGCGTCAACTTCAGACGCTTCGATTGCCGTGCTGGGCCCCGGCCCGCGCCGGGGAGACGGGGCAGGGTCAGTCGCCGTAAACGACCCCGGTCAGATACAGGCCGGTCGAGGGCGCGACGGGGCCGCACCGCGCACGGTCGCGCGCCGCCAGCGCCTCGGCCACCGCGTCCTCGCCCCACCGGCCCAGACCGACCTCGACCAGCGTGCCGGTCATCGACCGCACCTGACGATGCAGGAAGGAGCGGGCGGCGAAACGCAGCCGGACCTCTTCGCCGACGCGCTCCACCGCCACCTCGTCCAGCGACTTGACCGGCGAGGCGGACTGGCAGTTTACGTCGCGAAAGGTGGTGAAGTCGTGATGTCCGACCAGGGCCTGGGCCGCGCGATTCATGGCTTCGGCGTCCAGCGGCTTCTTCACGTGCCACACCCGGCCATGGTCCAGGGCCGGACGGCCGGGGCGGTTCAGAATGCGATACAGATAGCGCCGGCCGGTCGCGGAAAAGCGCGCGTGCCACTCGTCATCCACCAAGGCGGCGTCCAGCACCGACACCTCGTCCTCGATCAGGTGAGCGTTCAGCGCATTCATGACCGTGCGCGCCGGCCAGTCGCGTTCAAGGTCGACATGGACGACCTGGCCGGTGGCGTGCACGCCGGTGTCGGTTCGGCCCGCCGCCGCGATCCGCACCGCCTGGCCCGAGAACTTCCGCACCGCCTGCTCGATCGCGCCCTGCACCGTCGGCCGGCCGGCCTGGGCCTGAAAGCCGTTGTAGCCCGAGCCGTCGTATTCGATGGTGAGACGATATCTAGGCATAGAGGCTCGAGCTAATGGCGGTCATCAAGAACTTTCAACGGTCCGATAGGCAGACCTTCAAGCTTCAGCCGACCCAGGTGGTGGGCTTCTATGGCACGTTCGGTGACGGCCAGACAAAGGTGCTGCAGATCGATACTCTTGGTTCTGAGGCTCGGGAGAATCGCCAAAAGCAGAGCCAAACTTTCCAACTTGACGTGAAGAGCGCGGAACAACTCTGGCGCTTGCTGGAGAAGGAGTTCGGCTTCTCAGCCTAGGCTTGCGCCCGGCGCGATCGGATAGCCGCGCAGCATTTCGACGTCGGCCTGGGCCGCCTTGCCTTCACGCTGAACGCGCGACAGACGGACCGCGCCCTCGCCGCAGGCGACGACCAGGCCGTCGCCGTCCAGCACCTGGCCGGGCGCGCCGGCGCCAGGCACGACCGCTGACATCAGCGCCTTGATGCGGGCGCCGTCGGGGCCGGCGAACCACGCGCCGGGAAAGGGCGACAGGCCGCGCACATGGGCGTCGATCTCGGCGGCCGGACGGCTCCAGTCGATGCGGGCCTCGGCAGGCGTGATCTTGCGGGCGTAGGTGGCCTCGCCGGCCTGTTCGGTCTCGGTCGCCCCGCCGCGTTCGATGGCGGCCAGGGCGCGGGGCCACAGGCTGGCGCCGGTCACGGCCATGCGATCCGAGAGGCTGGCGGCGGTGTCGTCGGGCCGGATGTCCAGAACTTCGCTGAGCAGGATCGGGCCTTCATCCAGCCCCTCGCTCATGCGCATGATCTGCACGCCCGTCTGACGGTCGCCCGCCATGATGGCCCGCTGGATCGGGGCCGCGCCGCGCCAGCGCGGCAAGAGCGAGCCGTGCAGGTTGAAACAGCCCAGGCGCGGCACCTCCAGCACCTCGCGCTTCAAGATCTGGCCATAGGCGACGACGCAGGCGGCATCGACTTCCAGACCGCGAAAGGCCTCGATCGCCTCGGCCGTCTTCATGGATTCAGGGGTGAACACCGGCAGGCCCATGGTCTCGGCGAAGGCCTGGACCGGCGAGGGCTTCAGCGTCTGGCCCCGCCCCTTGGGACGCGGCGGCTGGGACCACACAGCGACAACCTCATGGCCCGAGGCGATGAGTTCGGCCAGCGACGGCACGGCGAATTCGGGTGTTCCCATAAAGGCGATGCGCATCCGCGCCCCCATGCCCCACGTAGTGAAAAGGAGCAAGGCGGGCCGCGTCTTCCCGATCACACCTTTTCAATCTCCTCCAGCCAAGCTTCGTCGATTTTCTTGTCAACGAACCGTGTTGCTCGCAGTGTCGTCGCCGGTTCTTGGAGCGCGCCATGGTTTCGCGTCGTCATCGTCTGTGCGCGGCCGTCGGCGTCGCGCTGACTGTCCTCCCGTTGCTGGCGGCCTGTGGCGGAGGAGGAGGCGGGGGCGGCGGCTCTGCCGGGCCCATCGTCACGCCGCCGCCTCCTCCTCCGCCGCCTCCTCCTCCTCCGCCACCGCCTCCCCCGCCGCCGCCGCCCGCCGTGCCCTCGCAGACGTCGCGGGAGTACGAGCGCAACTACGGCGTGGCGAACGTCAACGCCATATCAGCCTGGCAGAGCGGAGCGACAGGGCGCGGGGTCACCGTCAGCGTGGTCGACAGCGGAATCCAGATGGACCACCCCGACCTGGCGACGAACATCTCGCCTCTGTCCACCGACATCGTCGTGGGCCGCAACCAGATCATGGGCCAGGATCGCCACGGCACGCGTGTTTCCGGAGTCATCGCCGCGCCGTTCAACGACTACGGCACCGTGGGCGTGGCCTACAACGCCACCATCCTTTCGATCCGGGCGGACATCAGCAACTGCACCGATCCGGACAACACCGTCTGCTTCCGGGGGTCGGATCTCGCGCGGGCGCTGGACTACGCAGTGGCCAATGGAGCCAAGGTGATCAACCTGTCCCTCGGCGGTGAAGCCCCATTGGGCACGGCGTTCGAGGCGGCCCTGGCGCGCGCCATCGGAGCCGGCGTGGTTTTCGCCATCGCCTCCGGCAACGAGGCCGGGGCCAATCCCGAATGGCCCGGCCGATACGCCAGCGACCCGCGCTTCGCCGGCGGGATCATCGTCACCGGCGCGCATAATGTGAACAATCAGATCGCGGGCTTCTCCAACCGGGCGGGCGTCTCGCGCGACTACTTCCTGTCGGCGCCGGGCGTGGAGGTCATCACGGACTGCGAAACCCCGACCACCTGCTGGCGGGTGAACGGCACCTCCTTCGCCGCCCCGGCTGTCGCCGGGGCGCTGGCGTTGCTGCTGGAGGCCTTTCCGAACCTGACCGGCCGGCAGGCGGTGGACATTCTGCTGCGCACCGGCCGGGACGCCGGGGATGTCGGCGCCGATGGGGTCTACGGCCGCGGCCTGCTCGATATCGCTCAGGCGTTCCAGCCGGTCGGCGCGACCACTTCGCCCCAGTCCGATGGAACGGCCGTGAGGGTCGCCCAACTGCCGGGCGCCCATGTCGGCGGAGCCTTCGGAGCGGCCCTGAGCACTCCAGCCCTGGACACCATCGCTCACGATGAATTCCAGCGGCTGTTCCGGATGAACCTGGGCGCGGCCTACTCGCCGGCCCCGCGTCGCAGCTGGCAGCCGGAAACGCCTCAGGCCATGCGCCAGACCTCGGTATCCATGGATGGGCCCGGAGGCCTCCAGTACGCCCTCGTCGCTGCGGCGGCCGTGCCGGAGCCCGATCCGGTCGTGACCCGCTTTGGGCCGTTCGATGCGCCATGGCAGGGTTCAGAGCCTCGGCAGGAGGCCCTGCTGGACATCCAGGCGGGACGGATGTCGTTCGCCGTCTGGCAGGGCAAGGGCGGATCGCGGTCGCCGTTCCGCGGCGCGGCGGGCGACGGCTTCGCCGCCCTGACCCAGGCCGACCACGCCATGCGCGCGGCGATGAATTTCGGAGCCGTGACTGTCACCGCGGAGACCGGATCCGGCGACCGCCGCGCAGCGCTGCAACAGGTTCAACAAGACGCCTCCAGCTACGCGCGCGGATCGGTTGGTTGGCGGGGTGACGGCAAGGGCCTGTCCATCTCGGCGGGGAGCCTCGACGAACGGATGGGGCCGCTGGGCGCCTATATGCCGCTGAACTCCGACTTCCGCCTACCGTCGGAAACCCGTTTCGCAGCTGTCGGCGGGGACATCGCGCTGGGCCGTGGGATGACCCTCGTGGGCGAGGCGGGCTTCGGCCGCACGGACATCGAGGGGCGTTTCCTGAGCCTGACCGAGCCGGCGATCAGCTCCACCTGGCGGGTCGGCCTGGTGACCGCCTGCCCGGTCGCCGTACTGGGTTGTTCGAACCTGACGTGGGAGGTGTCGCAGCCGCTGCGGATCGAGAACGGCGTGTTCAGCGCGGTGTTGGCCGATATTCCGCTAGAGTATTTCGACCCGGTGACCTTCTCGGAGCGTCGCTTCTCCGCGGCGCCGGAAGGGCGTGAGATCAATTTCGCCCTGCGCAGCCTGCACGGCCTGGGCGACGGCTCGGCCCTGCATCTGGAGGCCGTGATGATCCGTCAGGAACAACACCGCCTGGAGGCGCCGATGGGCTATGCGCTGCTGGCGAGCTGGCGGCGAGGGTTCTGACCCCCGCCGCCTGTATCGGTTCGGCTCAGGCCTTGCCGTCGTAGTTGCCGCCCGGTGCATAGCCGGCGCCGGCGGCCGCGCCCGATCCCTTGGCGGCGACGACCACCATGGCGGGACGCACGGTGCGGCCGAAAAGGGCGTAGCCGGCTTGAAGGGTCTGGATCACCTGGCCGCCCTGAACCGTATCGGACGGCTGCTCCATCATGGCCTGGTGCAGATGCGGGTCGAAGGCCTCGCCCGGCTCGGGCGCGACGCGCTTGAGGTTGTTGGATTCGAACGCCTGGAGCAGCGACTTCTGGGTCAGCTCCAGTCCCGAGACCAGACCAGCGGCGGCGCCCTCGGCGTCCTTGGGCGCGGCCTGAATGGCGCGCTCCAGATTGTCGGCTACGCCCAGCAGGTCGCGGGCGAAGCGCTGGATGGCGTAGGCGCGGGCGTCATTGGCCTGGGTCTCGGCGCGGCGTTTGACGTTTTCCGTCTCGGCGATGGCGCGCAGGGCGCGGTCCTTCCACTCGTCACGCTCGGCGATCACGGCGTCCAACGGGGCCAGGTCGCCGTCGTCGACCGGTTGGGAATCCAGCCCCGCCTCGGCGTTCAGCTCGGCCTCGCCCATGTCGGCGTCCAGCTCGGTTTCGTCTCTGATGTCGTCGTTCACGTGTCTTGTCCGTCCAGCATGCGCCCCAGCACCCGGGCGGTGTAGTCCACCAACGGGATGACGCGGGCGTAGTTCAGTCTCGCAGGGCCGATGACGCCGACGGCGCCCAGCACTCGCTGCCGGCCCGACATATAGGGCGCCGCGATCACGGCGGAACCCGAAAGCGAAAACAACCGTGTCTCGGCGCCGATGAAGATGCGCACGCCCTGCGCGCCCGCCACCCCGTCCAGCAGGCCGATCAGCTGCTCTTTCTGCTCCAGATCGTCGAACAGAGTGCGCACCCGCTCCAGATCCTCGACCGCGTCGCGATCCTGCAACAGGTTGGCGCGGCCCCGCACGATCAGGGCGCGGTCGCGCTCGGCCCCGCCCGACCAGGCGGCCACGCCGTCCTCGACCAGCCGGGCGGCAGCTTCGTTCAGCTCGCGCCGGGCGGCGTCCAGTTCGCCGCGCATCTCCACCCGCGCTTCCGACAACGGCCGCCCGCGCAATCGGGCGTTCAGGAAGTTAGAAGCCTCCTGAAGTGTGGAAGGCGTCACACCGGCCTTGAGCGGCATCAGCCGGTTCTCCACCGTGCCATCGTCGGCGACCAGCACCGCCAAGGCCTGATCATGCCCGAGGGCCACGAACTCGACATGCTTGACGCCCGCGTCGCGCACCGGACTTGCGACTACGCCTGCGCCTCCGGCGAGGCCTGACAAGAGAGCCGAAGCCTCGTTCAGCGCTTCTTCGAAGTTTCTGCCGCGCCCGGCCAGCCGCGCGTCAATCTCGCGCCGCTCCTCGGTCCCGACATCGCCGATCTCCAGCAGGCCGTCGACGAACAGGCGCAGGCCCGCGTGCGTCGGGATGCGACCGGCCGAGGTATGCGGAGAGGCCAGCAGCCCCGCCATCGTCAGATCCTGCATGGTGTTGCGGATCGAGGCGGGCGACAGGGATATGCCGGTCATCGACAGGGTGCGAGATCCCACGGGCTCGCCGGTCTGCAGATAGCTCTCGACAATGCGCCGGAAGATGTCGCGCGCGCGCTGATCCAGCACCCCCAGACCGGCGTAAGGGGCGGTGAAGGGCGTCATGAGCGCGGCCTCGCGGTCCAGGTGGCGCGCGTCAGCCGCATCACGAGACAGTCGTCTTCCCCGAATGTTCGCCGACCCTCGTCCACGAAGCCCAGCCGACGATAGAAGCGTTGCGCATCCGTGTTGGTGGCCAAAGGGTCGATCACGACCGCATCGACGCCGGGCGCGGCGAAGGCGTCATCCAAGGCCAGGCTCATCATGGCTGTGCCCAGGCCCTTGTTAAGGGCGTCGGCGGGACCGATCCAGATGTCGATGGCGCGCAGGCCCGGCTCGATCTCGCCCCAGTAATGGCTCGGTTCGCTGTGCGGATCGCACACCTGCAGCACGCCGACGGGTCTGCCGTCCGCCTCGGCGATGAAGGTCGTGATCCCGCTGGCGGCGTCGGCCAGCTCCTGAGGCCAGTCAATGCCGTCGAAGGCGACCTCGAGGTCTGGTCGATCGCTGGAGCAGGCGATGACGTGCGGCTCGCGATCCCAGGCTTCAAGCGTCGGAACGTCGTCGAGCGTGGCGGGACGCAGACGGACATCCGGATTGTGGAAGGAGGACAGGCTCACCGTTTCAAGATACAGCCCCGCAACATCGCTTCCAAGGAGTTCCCATGCGCCCGTCCGAACGCACCCCCGAACAGCTTCGTCCCGTGACGCTGGAGACGGGTGTGAACCGCTACGCCGAAGGCTCGTGCCTGGTGTCGTTCGGCCACACGAAGGTCCTGGTCACCGCCTCCGTGGAGGAGAAGGTGCCGGGCTGGATGCGCAACAGCGGCCAGGGGTGGGTCACCGCCGAATACGGCATGCTGCCGCGAGCCACCCACACGCGCGGCCGCCGCGAGGCCGCCGCCGGCAAGCAGTCGGGCCGCACTCAGGAAATCCAGCGTCTGATCGGCCGGTCGTTGCGCGCGGTGGTCGACCTTAAGGCCCTAGGCGAGCGCCAGGTGCTGATCGACTGCGACGTGATCCAGGCCGACGGCGGCACCCGCACCGCCTCGATCACCGGCGCCTGGGTCGCGATGGCCCAGGCCCTCGGCTATCTGCGCGCCGAGGGCGTCCTGAGCGCCGACCCGATCCTGGACCAGGTGGCGGCGGTGTCATGCGGCGTGTTCAACGATCTGCCGGTGCTGGACCTCGACTATGAAGAAGATTCGACGGCCGAGGCTGATTCCAACTTCGTCCTGACCGGCGCCGGGCAGATCGTCGAAATCCAGGCCACGGGCGAGAAGCGCGGCTTCTCGCGCGGCGAGTTCGACCGCCTGTTCGAGCTGGCCGAGATCGGCTGCCGCGACCTGTTCGTGATGCAGAAGCAGGCGGTGGATGCGGCGCTGAAGCGCTAATCGCGAACGGTTGCGGCCCAGGCGCGTTGCCGCAGGAGACCCATCAGGAGATCCCTCATGCGCCTGGCCTTCCTCGCCGCCCCCGTCGTCGCCCTGGCCGCCCTGACGGCCGCCTGCAATCAGAGCGACCCCGCGCCGGTCCCGCCGCCCGAGACGGCGACCGCCCCGGTCGAGGCGCCTGCGCAGCCCCCGGCGGAAGTCCCGGTGCAGACGCCAGCCGCCACGCCGGCGTCGAGCGGTTCATGCCTGGATGAGATCGGTCAGGAGGCCGCGACGCGGCTGGTCGAACAGTGCCGCGCGGTCAGTCCGGCGACGCGCCCGCCGTGCAACACCGCCAATCCCTGCGCGATGATCCAGGGCGAGATCGACCGGTCCTGCGCCCTGTGGGAGGGTCAAGGCGACGCGCCTGAGGAATGCCGGCCGGCCGCGCCTCAGACGTAGGCGATCATCCGCCCGGCCACGGCGACAGTGATCCACAGGATCAGGGAGGCGGCGGCGAAGGCTGCTGCGGCCCGGCCGTGCGGCTTGATCCATTCGAAGGCGGCGGCGTTGGCGACCGCTGCGACGATGAGGATCAGCTTCAGCCTGAACAGGTCGGAGCCCGCCAGTGCGACGGCGTCGGCGGCGAACAGGACAGCCCCGCTCAGCACCAGCAACCCGAAGCCGCCAACCGCCAGGGGCCGCACGACAGCCAGAAGCGTCTGCGCCGGCAGGGCGCGGCCCCAGCCCAGCATCCGCAGGTCATAGACGCCGATCGCGCCCAGCAGGCCGGCCAGGCCCAGAACGTGCGCCACGTTCGCGATCGGATAGGCGAGGGCCGAGCCCGACGCCCAGCGGCCGAAGCCGGACGCCTCGACCGCGCCGGCCAGTTCCGCGATCAGCGGAGTTCGACCGTCTTGTCGCCGACGATGATGCGTTCGGCGCGCATCTCACGCGTTCCGTCCTTGCGGGGATAGGCGTGTACGGTGACCGTCCGGCCGACGGCGATGTCGGCCTCGGCCAGGCCACGCGCCTGCATGCGCGACACCGGTGCCAGGACGACGTCCCAGCGCTGGCCGTCGACCGTCAGGACCAGGCTGCCATGCGGGCTGCCCCAGCTGGACTCAACCACCGGAGCGGTCGGGCGCATGACCTTCTCGGCGTCGTAGGAACTCCAGCCGTGATGGGCCCAGGCGGCCCCGGCGGTCAGGGCCACGACGGCGGGCGCGGCGATCCAGGATAGACGAGACATCGGCTTCTCTCCCTTGGTTCAGGCGATGACACTAACCCGTCCCGCCTCGACTGAGCCGCGACCCTCGGTCGCATAGGCCGCCCCGTTTCAGCCCTGCGGCCAGACGCCGAACGGGTCGGTCCATTCCAGGCCCAGAGCCTGGGCGACCGCCGGATAGGTGATCTCGCCCTTCAGCACGTTCAGGCCGCGCGCCAGATGCGGATCCTTGCGCAGCGCCTCCAGCCCATGGTCGGCCAGCGCCAAGCCGAACGGCAGGGTGGCGTTGTTCAGGGCCTCGGACGAGGTGCGCGGCGCGGCGCCCGGCATGTTGGCCACGCAATAGTGAACCACGCCATCGACGGTGTAGGTCGGGTCTTCGTGGGTGGTCGGCTTCGAGGTCTCGAAACAGCCGCCCTGATCGATGGCGACGTCGACCAGCACCGAGCCGGGCTTCATCTTCTTCAGGTGCTCGCGCTTGACCAGCTTGGGCGCCTCGGCGCCCGGCACCAGGACGGCGCCGATGACCACGTCGGCCTTGACGATCTCTTCCTCGATCGCGCCGATCGAGGAATAGCGGGTGATGACCCGGCCGCCGGTGACTTCGTCGATATAGGCCATGCGGGGGATGGAGCGTTCCAGCACCACCACCTCGGCGCCCAGGCCCATGGCCATGCGCGCCGCGTTCAGCCCGACCACGCCGCCGCCCAGCACCAGCACCCGCGCGGGCGCCACGCCCGGCACGCCGCAGAACAGCAGACCCATGCCGCCGTTGTGCTTCAGCAGGGTCTCGGCGGCCGAGAAGACGGCGATGCGGCCCGCGACCTCGGACATCGGCGCCAGCAGCGGCAGGCCGCCGCGCGCATCGGTCACCGTCTCATAGGCGACGGCGGCGCATTTGGAGGCGATCAGACCCTTGGTCTGCTCGGGGTCCGGCGCCAGGTGCAGGTAGGTGTAGAGGATCTGGTCCTCGCGCAGCATCTCCCACTCGACCTTCTGGGGCTCCTTGACCTTCACGATCATGTCGCTGTTAGCGAAGACAGTCGCGGCGTCAGCCACGATGGTCGCGCCGGCCTTGACGTAGTCGTCGTCGGTGAAGCCCGCGCCCATGCCGGCGCCCGTCTGGACGGAGACCTGGTGGCCGCGCGCCGCATATTCGCGGGCGGCGGTGGGCGTCAGGCCGACGCGGTGTTCGTTCTTCTTGATCTCGCTGGGCACGCCGACGCGCATTGTGTCTCTCCCGAAACTGGCCGTCCGCCTGTTTCGGCGGATCGTTCGGGCGCGACCATAGCGCCGGACGAGGCGCAGATTCCGGTTCATTTGCCTGGGTTATCGGCGTAAATGCGCAGACTCTGCGAGGATCGTGCGCAATGAAGACAGTTTCGGCCGTCGAACTGGACGCCATCGACCGCAAGATGCTGCGGTTGCTGCAGCAGGACGGGCGTATCACCAACGCCGATCTGGCGCGGCAGGTGGCCCTGTCGGAAAGCGCCTGCCTGCGGCGTCTGCGGGCGCTGGAAGGCGCGGGCGTGATCAGCCGCTACGCCGCCATGATCAACGAGCGGGCCGTGGGCCTGCCGATCAGCGTCTTCGTCACCGTCACCCTGGCCAGCCAGTCCGAAGCCGCGCTGACGGCCTTCGAGGCCGCCGTCGCCGCCGTGCCCGAGGTGATGGAATGTTATCTGATGACCGGCGGGTCGGACTATCTGCTGCGGCTGGTGGTGCGCGACGTGGATGATCTGGAGCGGCTGCACGCCAAGGCCCTGACGCGTCTGCCGGGCGTCAACCGCGTCTCGTCCAGCGTCGCCATGCGGGCGGTGGTCAAGCGCGGGGCGCTGCCGGTGTGAGGTGGTCCGTCAGCGCCTCGATCCGCTTGCGGATGTCGGGCACGGCGATCGTCTCCCAGAAGGCCGCGCGTGAAGGCGGCCCCAGCACATAGAGGGCGTCGTCGGGCCGACCCTGGGCGTCCAGAACCCGGCCTTCGCCGTCCAGGTCCAGCCCCAGCCGCAGAGGGTCCAGCCGCGCCCGGCCCGCGGCGATCAGCGGACCCGTCAGCGGGTCGCGCGCCGCATCATGGCCCGGTCCGGTGCAATCGAGCAGCCAGTCGGCCTGCAGCGCGCCCGGCGCGCCGCCGCCGCGCGGGCGATAGCCGGCGCGAACGTCCGTCTCGTCGGCCTCAACGCGGCCAAGCCGACCGGCGATGATTGTCAGCCGGCCCTCGGCGTTCAGCCGTTCCAGGAATCGGCCGATCCGCGCGGCGACGCGATGGCGGTGCACGTCCCACCAGGGGCGCAGATGCCGGACCAGCCGCGCTCGCTCGGCGACCGTGGCCTGGCTCCAGAGGTCTGCGGTGATGGGGCGGTAGGCCTCCATCACGGGCATCCAGCCAGCCGTCTCGGCCCTGGCGCGCGCAGCGTTCAGCCGCCTCGATACAGGCCCCGCCAAGGCTTGAGCCGGCAGGTCGGCCGCCGCATCATGGTGTTCGCCATGCGCGCGGGGCAGCAGGCCACGCCGCGACAACGCCACGGCCTTGCCGCGCCAGCCGCCCGCCTCCAGGCTCTGCAGCATGTCGACCATGGTCAGGCCGGTGCCCACGATCAGCACACGGTCGTCGGCGCCGATGCGCTCCAGCGCGCCGGGCGCCCAGGGATCGGACAGGGTGCGGTCGCTCGCGCCGCTCTCGGCGGTGCGCGGCGCGGGATTGCCGGTGGCCAGCACCACCGCGCGGCCTTCGATGCGGCGTCCATCAGCCAGACGCACGCCGTCGGCCTCAAGGGCGACCGCCTCGCCCTGCACCGTCTGGATCAGTCCAGTCGCCCGCGCCCTGTCGAACCGGTCGGCGACATAGCGGCCGTAGACGGCGCGCGGCGCGAAGTCCTCGGGATCGGCCAGTTCGGGCCGGCTGGCCTTCAGCCAGTGCACGAAGTCAGCAGGCCGGCCCTCCACCGCGCTCATGCGGCTGGATCTGACGTTCAGCAGATGACCTTCGAACGGCGTCGAATAGGCCACGCCCAGGCCGAAGCGGTCGTCGCGGCCGATGACGGTCGAACGCTGCCCGCGCTCGGCCAGCCGCGCCGCCAGCATGGCGCCGGAGAAGCCCCCGCCGACGATGACGATCTGATCTGCCCCAACCTCGCCCATGGCCGTCAGTGGCCCGAACGGCCGGCGCCGTCAAACCGCCCGGCTTCAGATTTCCTGGTTGTAGGCGCCGATCTCGGGATAGGCGGCCAGGCGCGGCTTGACCTCTTCATGGAACAGGGCGCGCATGTCGTCCTCGGAGCGCATCGACTCCACCACGACGACCAACTCGGGCTTGTTGGACGAGGCGCGGACTAGGACCCACGAGCCGTCTTCCAGGTGCACGCGCACGCCGTTGACGGTGATCGCCTCGACGATCTTGCGGCCCAGGATGGAGCCGCCGGCGTCGGCCAGGGCCTGATACTCCGCCACGATCCGCTCCAGCACCTCGTACTTCAGCTCGTCGTCGCAGTGGGGCGACATGGTCAGGCTGGTCCAGGCGTCCGGCAGAGCCGCCTTCAGTTCGCTCAGCTTTTTACCCGGATTGCGGTCCAGCATGGCCAGGATGGCGCCGGCGGCGACCAGCCCGTCGTCATAGCCATGGCCCAGTTCGCCGGCCATGAAGAAGTGGCCCGACTTCTCGAACCCGGCCAGGGCGCCGATTTCGGCGGTCTTGCGCTTGATGTAGCTGTGGCCGGTCTTCCAATAGACCGTCTGGGCGCCATTGGCCTTGAGCACCTCGTCGGTCTTGTACAGGCCCGTCGACTTCACATCGACGACGAAGGTCGCGTTGGGATGGATGGCCGACAGGTCGCGCGCCAGCATCAATCCGATCTTGTCGGCGAAGATCTCCTCGCCCGTGTCGTCGACCACGCCGCAGCGGTCGCCGTCGCCGTCGAAGCCCAGGGCCAGGTCGGCGCCCGTCTCGCGCACCCGCTGGGCCATCTGGCTCAGCATGGCGTGGTCTTCGGGGTTCGGATTGTATTTGGGGAAGGTGTAGTCGAGGTCGGCGTCCATCTCGATTACCTCAACGCCCATGCGGCGCAGGGCCTCGGGCGCGAAGGCGCCGGCCGTGCCGTTGCCGCAGGCGGCCACGATCTTGAGCGGGCGCTTGACCTGAACCTTGGACGCCACATCGGCGATATAGCGTTCGCGGAAGCCCTCGACGCGCTCCAGCCGGCCGTTGGGCCGAGCCACGCCCTGGCCCTCCAGCACGATTTCCTTCAAGCGGCCGATCTCGTCGGGGCCGAAGGTCAGGGGCGGGTTGGCGCCCATCTTCACGCCGGTCCAGCCGTTCTCGTTATGGCTGGCGGTGACCATAGCCACGCACGGCGCGTCCAGCTCGAACTGTCCGAAATAGGCCATGGGCGACAGGGCCAGACCGACGTCCAGCACCTCCATGCCGCCTTCCAGCAGGCCCAGGATCAGCGCTTGTTTCACGCTCAGCGAATAGCCGCGGAAGTCGTGGCCGACCACGATGCGCGGCTTGACCCCGATCTCGTGCACATAGGTCGCCAGGCCCAGACCCAGGGCCTGGATGCCCAGCAGATTGATCTCCTTTTCCAGGATCCAGCGCGCGTCGTATTCGCGAAAGCCCGTCGGCTTGACCAGCGGGACGGTCTCGTACTCGGCCGTGTTGGGGCGCAGGTCCTGGCGCGGTTTGATCATCGGATTGGGTCCTGAAAACAGCTGGGCGGTCAGGGCCAGACCGCGGCGAGCGCGATCAGGGCCAGGGCGACGAGGGCGGATGCGCCGAAGAAAACGCGGTCTGACATGACGATGTCTCTAGCGGCGGCTTCCGACGGGGACAACAACGCCGCTGGTCGACAAGGGATGCGCGAACACGGCGAAACCTTGACCTGCGCCCGGCGCGGGGCCTACCCCGAAGGTTCGCCAACGGAGAGCCCGATGCCTCGACTGATCCTGCTGCGCCACGGCCAGAGCCAGTGGAACCTGGAAAACCGCTTCACCGGCTGGGTCGACGTCGACCTGACCGCCGAGGGCGAGGCCCAGGCCCGGCGGTCCGGCGAGCTGATCGCCCAGGCGGGATTCCATCCGTCGGTGATGTTCGTCTCGGTGCTGAAGCGGGCCAAGCGCACGGGCGCCCTCGCCCTGCAGACGGCTGGGCTGAAGGATGTGCCGGTGGTCGAGGACTGGCGCCTGAACGAGCGCCACTACGGCGGGCTGACGGGGCTGAACAAGGCCGAGACGGCCGAGAAGCACGGCGAGGATCAGGTCAAGGTCTGGCGCCGCAGCTATGACGTGTCGCCCCCGCCGCTTCCTCCGGGCGGCGAATGGGACTTCGCCGGCGACGAACGCTACGCCGGCAAGGCCATCCCCGACACAGAGAGCCTCAAGACCACGCTGGACCGGGTCGAACCCTATTGGAACGAGGCCATCGCGCCGCGGCTGAAGGCCGGCGAGGACGTGCTGATCGCGGCCCACGGCAACTCCCTGCGGGCCATCGTCAAACTGCTGTTCGCCGTCCCGGACGACCAGATCGTCGGGGTGGAGATCCCGACCGGCAATCCGCTGGAGATCGACCTGGACGCCGGCCTGAAGCCGACCGCCGCCCGTTATCTGGACGCCGACCGCGCCCAGCCCCTGCCGGACGTGGCGGCGTGACCGACCAAGAAGCCATGCGCCGCGCCATCGACCTGGCGCGGGCGCACATGGGCCGCACCTGGCCCAATCCGTCGGTCGCCTGTGTGATCGTCAAGGACGGCGAGGTCGTCGCCGAGGCCGCCACCGCCGACGGCGGCCGTCCCCACGCCGAGGAACAGGCTGTGCCCGCCGCCGGCGACAGGGCGCGCGGGTCGACCGCCTATGTCACGCTGGAGCCCTGCGGCGCGCGGTCGTCGGGCCGTCGGTCCTGCGCTCACTTCCTGGTCGAGGCCGGCGTGGCGCGGGTGGTCGTGGCCTGCGTCGATCCTTCGCCCTTCGCCTCGGGCCGGGGCGTCGAGCGCCTGCGCCAGGCGGGGCTCGAGGTCGAGACCGGCCTGCTGTCG
The DNA here is from genome assembly GCF_004683885.1 of Brevundimonas sp. MF30-B. NCBI lineage: Bacteria > Pseudomonadati > Pseudomonadota > Alphaproteobacteria > Caulobacterales > Caulobacteraceae > Brevundimonas > Brevundimonas sp. MF30-B. Next base: position 312,637 of record NZ_CP038440.1, read on the forward strand.
GACGAGGCGGCGGTCCTCTACGAAGGCTATCTGCACCGGCTCGAAACCGGGCGGCCCATGGTGCGGCTGTCCAGCGACGGCGAAGGCTTCGACGCCCGCTTCGCCGCCTCGGCCAAAGCCGACCTGACCACCGAACTCAAGCGCCTGGGCGAAGCCGGCTACACCCGCCTGTGGACCTCGCCAGGCGACCTGGCGGACGCGCTCAGGGCGCAGGGGCTGCTGACGGAGTAGGGGAACGGCCCGTATGCGATCCATCAAGAACGTCTGCTGCGTGGCAGGCATCCAGCGACCGCAATCGACTCGTTGCGGATAGTGGCAAGGCTGCTTAGCGTTCATGGATGGAGGCGCTGCCTATGACACTTCGGAGAATCATCCGGCGCTGGGAGGTTAGCGAGGAAAGAGCTTCAAGACGCCAGTTCTACGGCAAGACCTTTAGTGATCGCTTTGACGGGTGGCGCCGATCCAGAAGAAACGAAGCAAAGGTGTTACTGCTAGCCATGGCGCCGATGGCCGCGATCGGGCCATTCATTGGGCAATGGTCAGATGCTTCGCTTTTCGGAAAGGCCCTGCTGGCGCTGCTTTCCCTCTGGTTTTTGGCGGTGGCGATAGGCGGTGGCTTCATCTTTTTCCGCGCTAATGTTCGAGCTTCACGTGATCATTCTAAAGAAAAGTAGTGTCCGCCTCCCACCCTCAGCGGACTGCTGCTGCGTCCGCTTCTGAGCATCCACTAAATCTCAGCCGAACTCCGCCTCCAGGTCCGCCAGGCGCGCGGCCTGGTCTTCGGCGATCAGGGCGTCCAGCACGGGGTCGATGTCGCCCTCCAGGATCTGCGGCAGGCTGTGCAGGGTCAGGCCGATGCGGTGGTCGGTCACCCGGCCCTGCGGGAAGTTGTAGGTGCGGATGCGCTCGGACCGGTCGCCCGAGCCGACCTGGGACTTGCGCGCGTCCGAGCGTGCGGCGTCCTTGGCCTGGCGCTGCATGTCGTACAGGCGCACGCGCAGGTTTTTCATCGCCTTGTCGCGGTTCACGTGCTGCGACTTCTCCGAGCTGGTCACCACGATGCCGCTGGGCAGGTGGGTGATGCGCACGGCCGAGTCGGTCTTGTTGACGTGCTGGCCGCCCGAGCCCGACGCGCGGAAGGTGTCGATGCGGATGTCCTTGTCGTGGATCTCGATCTCGACGTCCTCGACCTCGGGCAGGACGGCGACGGTGGCGGCCGAGGTGTGGATGCGCCCGCCGGCCTCGGTGGTCGGCACGCGCTGGACGCGGTGCACGCCGCTCTCGAACTTCAGCCGGCCGAACACGCCGTCGCCGGTGACGGTGGCGATGATCTCCTTGTAGCCGCCGGCCTCGCCCTCGGTGGCGCTGTCGATCTCGACCCGCCAGCCGCGCGTGGAGGCGTAGCGCGAATACATGCGGAACAGATCGCCGGCGAACAGGGCCGCCTCGTCGCCGCCGGTGCCGGCGCGCACCTCCAGCACGGCCGAGGCGTTCTCGTCGGCGTCGCGCGGGGCCAGCAGCAGGGCGACCTCGCGCTCCATCTCGGGCAGCCGGTCCTTCAGCGCCTCGAGCTCAGCCGCCGCCATCTCGGCCATTTCCGGGTCGTCGGCCATGACGGCCAGGTCGCCCATCTCGGCCCGGGTGCGCGCCAGGGCCGACACGGCGTCGGCCACGGGCTTCATCTCGGCGTGCTCCTTGGACAGGCGCACGATCTCGGCCCCGTCGGTGGCCGCGCCCATGCGGGCCTCCACCTCGTGGAAGCGGTCGAGCACCTGGTCGAGGCGGGCCTGGGGCAGTCGCAAGGGCGGGCGTCCTGAAGGGCGAGGCGAAGGGCGCGAGCCTTACCCCGCGCGGCCCGCCGCTGTCGATTCCATGTGATCGCGCCCGGCTGGAGCGAAAGTGAACAGGGCTCACAACGGCGTCAGCCGCCTTTCGCCAGGGGCGCCGACGGCCTAGCTGCGCATTCGGCTGTTTCAGACTGGAGGCTGGCCCATGTTCGACGATCCTCGAAACGCACCGACCCTGGACAAGGATGTGGAGCGGCTGTGCGCTCTGTACGACCGCCTGCTGGCGGACGAGGCCGCTCCTTTGAACGAGGCGGCGGCGGCCGAACTGGCGGCCCTGGCCCAGATCTTCGACCTGGACGCGGCGCGCCCCCACGCCGAGGTCTGGCAGGACGTGCGTGCGGTCATCACCCGCCAATCGCCGCGCGACGCCGACGAAACGGCGGCGCCCGTGGCCGGCGAGCCCCTGACCCTGATGCTGGTCGAGGACGATCCCGACATGGCCGCCGACCTGACCGAGGCCCTGGTCGCGGCCGGGCACGATGTCGTCGGCCCCTTCCACAACGCCGCTGCGGCCGAGGTCGCCGCCGGCCTGCACGCCATCGACCTGGCGCTGCTGGACATCAATCTGTCGGGTGAGACGACGGGGGTGGAGCTGGCGCGCTCGCTGAAGTCCCGCTGGGGCCTGCGCTCGGTCTTCCTGTCGGGCGACGTCACCGCCGCCGCGCGCAGCGCCGATGTCGCCGAGGCCCTGATCACCAAGCCCTATACGGCCCGCGAGGTTCTGGCGGTCGCGGCGCGTGTCACGGCTGGAGGCGACGGGAACCGGGTCACAAGCTGAGCCTTTAGCCGAGTGGCGGCTGTTCGCCGGCCTGGAACATCGGCAGGGCGCGCATGGAGACCTTCTTCCTGTTTCTGCTGGTGGGCGTGGTGGCCCAAGGCGTCGATGGCGCCCTGGGCATGGCCTACGGCGTGATCTCCACCTCGGTTCTGCTGGCGCTCGGCGTGCCTCCGGCCACCGCCTCGGCCAGCGTCCACGCCGCGGAGGTCTTCACCACCGCCGCCTCAGCCTCCAGCCACGTCTGGCATCGAAATATCGAATGGCGGCTGTTCCTGCCCCTGGCGGTCGCCGGCGTCATCGGCGGGGTGCTGGGCGCCTATGTTCTGGCGGGGATCGAGGGCGACATCATCAAGCCCTTCATCATCGCCTATCTGGCCCTGATCGGTCTGTGGATCCTGTGGCGCGCCGGTCACGACGTGAAGCCGCGCCGCCTGCCCGCCTGGATCACCGGTCCCGTCGGAGTGGTCGGCGGTTTTCTGGACGCCATCGGCGGGGGTGGATGGGGCCCGACGGTGTCGTCCGCCATGGTCGGAGCGGGCCAGGAGCCGAGACGCGCCATCGGCACGGTGAATACGGCGGAGTTCTTCCTGACGGTGGCGATTTCGGCCACCTTCGTCTGGGCCCTGGTGACCGGCCACTGGCAGGACGCAGGCGCGATCCAGGACCATTTCAGCGCGGTCGCGGGCCTGGTGGTCGGCGGTCTGATCGCCGCCCCCTTCGCCGGCTACATCGTCAAGAAGATTCCGCGCCGGGCGCTCACCTACGCCGTCGGCGGCCTGCTGCTCGTGCTCGCCGCCTTCCAGGGCGCTCAGCTGGCCGGACTGTTCTAGACCGGCGAGGTATCGCGGAAGCTGTCGCGGGCTTCCAGCGCCTCGGACAGGGCGACCAGGCGGGGGCGACCCGCGCGCCAGTCGATGTCGGGATGACGGAATCCGATCCAGCTGGCGGCCACGCCGGCGGTGATCACGCCCATATCCAGCGGATCGGCCTTGAGGTCGGCGGCTTCAAGGCCGTCCAGGGCCCGTCCCAGGTTGCGCGTCCAGCGCTCGATCCAGGAGGGCGACCGCTCGTCCTCGGGCCGGCGCAGCTCCAGCACGCGCTTGACGCCCATTTCCAGCGCGGCGTTGGCCAGGGTCTCGATGCGGCGCACCCGCAGGCGCTCGGGCCCGGAGGCAGGCAGCAAACGCGGCCCCTCGCCGATCTCGTCCAGGTATTCGCAGATCACCGGGCTGTCGGTCAGCGGCGCGCCGTCGGCCGCGATCAGGGCCGGAACCTGCACGATGGGATTGGCCGCGAACAGATCGGGCGCGTCGGCGTAGGGGTCGGTGGCGATCTCTTCGATCCGATCCGACAGGCCCTTTTCACGCACCACGATGCGCACCTTGCGGGCGAAGGGCGATGGAGCGGTGATATAGAGCTTCATCCGTCGACCTCGCCCCGGCTATGCCTTAGCGGCGAGCCTTGCGCGCAGCGTAGCGGGCGTCGCGGCGGGCCTTCTGCTCTTCCTTGGTAAGCTGCTTGCGGGCCTTGCGGTCAGCGCGCTTGGCGGCTTCGACCTCTTCCTGGGCGGCCTGCTCGGCGGCGAGGCGCTCGGCTTCCTTGGCGGCCTTTTCCCGGCGCTCTTCGGCCTTGGCCAGCTCATGCTGCTGACGCAGGGCTTCCTTCTCGGCCGCCCGCTTCTGAGCCAGCTTGTCGAACTCGGGGTCCTGAACCGTCGGCTTGGGCTTGAACTTGGCCAGAAGCGCCTTCTTGGCTTCCTGCTGAGCGGTGAGGCGGTCGGTGAAGGCAGTCTGTTTCAGGTCTCGCATGCGGGAAAGAAATCGTGTCCTTGGAAGAGATCAGATGAGGCGGTGATCGGCGGAGCCGAGAACGTCGGCGCCGGAAAAGCCGAAAGCGGCGCGGAAATCAAGCCGCGCCGCTTTCGGCGTCACATAAGCCTCCAGCCGAAATTAGCAAGCGGAGGCGTTGCTCGGTCAGCGGGGATTCTGGGCCTTGCTGACGGCCGTGCCGGCCGCGCCGCCGACTGCTGCGCCCACCGGACCGCCGACGACGGCGCCCGCGACCGCGCCGGTGGCGGCTTTCTGCTCGGTGGTGGTGCCGCACGCGGCGAGCGACAGACCGGCGGCGACCACAGCGGCGAAACCGGCGACTTTAAACGAACGAACCATGAGGGCAGCCTCCTGAAAACAGTGACGCTTCAACGGCGGAAGCGGCGCGGCGTTCCCACTTCACGGCCGCAACAATTCGGCTGCGGCGAGATGAGAACTCAGGTCGTGCGGGTACGATTCATGCATGATCCGAAGCGACCACATGATTTAAAGCACCAGTAATCAGGCGATTGATTGCGGGGTCGAGTCTCGCTGGTCTTGACCACACCCTTAGCTGCGGCGCCGCCATCTCGCGGCGCCAAAAGGTCATGGTGCAATGCAAACAAAGTTGCGAATCGACCACATTTCGGCCACGCTTCCCCGGATAAAGGCCCGCTTTCCCGATCCCGGCCGGTCGCCGAGGGTTGGTTCCGCTGTCGGACCGCGACGCTTTCAGGTCGCCCGGCGTGCGAGACTATCTCAGGGGCTGCTTTCCCGCCCTGCCGCACAGGATCGAGCTTTTGTCCCTTTTCTCGCACTCGCGTGCGCTTCTGCGCGTCCGATCGTGGGGCCGGCACCGGACCCTGACCGCGGCGACGTGCGGCTGCCTCGTGGGCCTGGGAGTGGGCGGAGCCTATCTCGGTGGGACGATAGCCAAGGCCGACGCCGTGCGCGGCCAGGCCCAACGGCTGCAAAGCGCCGCAACGGCGGGCTTTACGGAAGAGGCTCTAGCCGCCGCCGCCGGAGGACTGGACGCCAGCGCCTTGTCTATTGCGCGCCGCCATGACCCCTACTCCATCGCCGGCCCCGATCAGCGCGACCGCCAGGCCGAATTGCTGACGGCGCGTCTGGAGCAGCTGCGGCAGGGTGACGCCGGCTTGCGCCGGGCGCGAATGGACGCCGGCCCCGCCATGCAGCCCTTCCGGCTCGGCGGCGCGCTGGATCAGTCGCGCGATCTCGAATGCCTGACCCAGGCCGTCTATTACGAAGCGCGCGGCGAAGGCCGCGCCGGAATGCAGGCTGTGGCCCAAGTGGTCCTGAACCGCAGTCGCCACCCGTCCTTCCCCAAGACCGTCTGCGGCGTGGTCTACCAAGGCTCTAACCGTTCCACCGGCTGCCAGTTCAGCTTCACCTGCAACGGCGCCATGCGCGGCGCGGTGAACCGCTCTGCCTGGAACCGCGCGCGCGACATCGCCTCCAGCGCGCTGTCGGGCCAGGTCTTCGGCCCGGTGGGGTCGGCGACCCATTTTCATACGACAGCGGTCGCGCCGGGCTGGCGGAACACCCTGGTGCGCGTCGCCCAGGTCGGCGACCACTATTTCTACCGCTTCGGCGGCCGTAGCGGTTCGGCGTCGGCCTTCGCCTACGAAGCCCGCCCGTCCGCGCCGGCAGCCAGTGAACCGCGTCTGGTGCAGGCCAGCCTGGACCCGGTAGCCGCAGCGCGTCAGGCTGGACAGGCGGTCGCCTATACGATGGTCCTGGCTCAGGAAGGCCTCAGCGCACCCCGTCAGGACGCCCAATCGGGGACGCAAACCCAAGCCCCCGCTCGCGCCGCAGAATCGATGCGCCGCGCCGAGCCTGCGCAAGAAGCTCAGCCGGCTCCTGCCCGCAACGCGCCTACGCAAGCCCCGGGCGATAAGGCCGAAGCCAGGACATCTTCGCCAACGGAAACGTCGTCCTAGCAATCGTCGGGCTTTCCAGGCCTCGCTGGATTGCGAGTCGAGTCATCGGTCCGCGTTGACCGTGGCGTATTATGGACGCCCTGCGGCGAGACCGCCCTCCTTGATGGGTCTGTCGTCAGCGCCGACTTGGGCGCAAAGCTGCGCGGCTCGTTGGCGACACGGATAGGGCGGCTCATTGGACGTCTCCTGCACGGAGACAACCGAGCCCTTCCCCGGATGTTCCGCTCAGGCGGCGTCCAGGCCGATGTCCAGGCTCGGCGCCGAATGGGTCAGGGCGCCGACGGAAATCACGTCCACGCCCGTCTCGGCGATGGCGCCCACCGTCTTCAGGTTCACCCCGCCTGACGCCTCCAGCACCAGCCGGCCGGCGGTGCGGCGCACCGCCTCGCGCAGGTCGTCCAGGCCGAAGTTGTCCAGCATGACCACGTCCGGCCCGTCGGCCAGCGCCAGCACGGCGTCCAGCTGGTCCAGGCCGTCGACCTCGACTTCGACCTTCATCAAGTGGCCGACAGCGGCCCGGGCCCGGCGCACCGCCTCGGCCGCGCCGCCGCAGACCGCGACGTGGTTGTCCTTGATCAGCACCGCGTCATCCAGGCCGAAGCGGTGGTTGGATCCGCCGCCCATGGCCACGGCGTGCTTTTCCAGCGCGCGCAGACCGGGCGTAGTCTTGCGCGTGTCGGCGATCCGGGCGCCAGTCCCAGCGACGGCCTTGACATAGGCGCGGGTCAGGGTCGCCACGCCGCACAGCCGCCCCAGCAGGTTCAGCGCCGTCCGCTCCCCCGCCAGCAGGGCTCGGGCGTTCGCTTCGACACGCACCAGGGTCTGCCCCGCCTCGAAGGCCTCGCCGTCCGTGATCCGCTCCTCGACGACGGCGTCAGGGTCCATCGCCCGCACGGCCAGGCGCACCACGGCCAGGCCCGCCGCGACGCCGGTCTGGCGCGCAGCGAAATCGGCGGTCAGGCGCGCGTCGACCGGAATGCAGGCGGCGGCCGTGACGTCGCCGGCCCGGCCCAGATCCTCGGCCAGCGCCAGACGCACCACGGGGTCGATCAGCAGGTCGGGAAGGCTCACGCGGCGGCGCTCCTGAAGGTCTGGCCGGCGGCCAGGGTGATGCGGCTGTGACGGGCCTCGGGCGCCGCCTCGGGATAATCGGACCGGAAGTGGCCGCCCCGGCTTTCGCGGCGATCCAGCGCCGCCTGGGCGATCAGCCGCGCGGCGACCAGGGCCGGGGCGCGCGGCGCCTCGATCTCCAGCCGGTCGATGACGCCGATCAGCCGGGTCAGGCCGCCGGCGTCGCGCTCGACCCCGGCGTCGGCCGTCATGGCCTGGCGAAGCGCGGCCAGCGCCTCGGCGCTCAGTCCAGGCGCGATGAGCCCGGCGTCGCCCCCGCCCGCTCCGGTCGCCTGAGCCGCCGCCGCGCCCGTGCGGCGGCCGAAGGCGGCGGCTTCCAGCAGGGAGTTGGAGGCCAGGCGGTTGGCTCCATGCACGCCCGTCGCGGCGCATTCCCCAACCGCGAACAGGCCCTTTAGACGCGTTCGGCCGTCCGCGTCGGCGGCGATGCCGCCCATGTGATAATGGGCCGCCGCCGCGACCGGGATCGGCTGTTCGCGCGGATCCAGCCCGGCCCCCAGGCAGGCGGCGAAGACGGCGGGAAAGGCTTCGGGAAAGTGGGCGCCGATGGCCTGGCGCGCATCCAGAAAGGCGCCGCGTCCCGACTGGACCGCACGATGCACGGCGCGGGCGACGATGTCCCTGGCGGCCAGGTCGGCGTCGGCGGCGGCGCCCAGCAGAAAGGCGCCCGAGGCGTCGATCAGACGCGCGCCCTCGCCCCGCAGGGCCTCGGTCGCCAGCGGCGCCGGGTCCAGGCCCACGTTGATCGCGGTGGGATGGAACTGGACGAACTCGGGATCGAGGATTTCCGCGCCCGCCAAGGCCGCCAGCCCCAGGCCCTCGCCGCGCAGGGCGGAGGGGTTGGTGGTCATGGCGTAAAGCCCGCTGGCGCCGCCGGTCGCCAACACGACCGAGGGCGCGGTGACCTCGACCAGCCGACGGCCGCGCGCGATCAGGGCGCCGCCGATGCGGCCGTGGGCATCCTGCATCAAGCCGACCAGGCGGCCGTCCTCGATGACCGTAACGTGGGGCGCGGCGCGCACGGCGGCGACCAGGGCCGACAGGATGGCGCGTCCAGCGCCGTCGCCGCCGACCCGAGCGACGCGGGCGATGCTGTGCGCCGCCTCGAGGTTGACGGCGAACCCGCCGGCCGCGTCCCGGTCGAACGGGGCGCCAAGCGCGGCCAGCCACTCCACCGTCTCGCGCCCCGCCTCGGTCAGGGCGCGGGTCGCCTCGGCCTCGACCAGGCCGGCACCCGCGCGCGCCGTATCGGCGGCGTGCAGATCGGGCGAGTCCGAGCCAGAGAGCGCGGCGGCCACCCCGCCCTGGGCCCAGGCTGAGGAACAGGCCTGAAGCAGGGGGGCGGGGCTGATGACGAGCGTCGAACGCGGTCCGGCCTGCAGCGCCGCCGACAGGCCGGCCAGGCCGCCGCCGATGATCAGCGGTCCGTCGTGGCGCAGGCGCTCGACGCTCTTTGTCATCGGCCGAGACCCAGGATGCGCGCGCCGCCGTCCAGCGCGGCGCCGGCGTCGCCGGTCAGCGGGATCACCGACATGAGGCCCACGCCGACGCAGGCCGCCGCGGTGATGACGAACAGGCCGACGCTGAAACCCGCCTCCTTCCAGCTCAGCTGACGCCCTTCAGGCCGCCAGACGCCGCGTCGCAGATGGCCGACCAGGGCCAGGGCCAAAAAGGCGGTGAAGATGAAGGCGCCGTTGGTCAGGCCCCACCAGATCACCAGGGCGCCGACCGCGACCATGGCGCCCATCTCGACCCACGGATGGATGCGCGCGAGCACGGGGCCCAGCGCCTTGGAGCCGTCCAGCGGCGGCGCGGGCGCGAGGTTGATCAGGTTCAGGAAGGCCACCGCGAAGACGCCCTGCAGCCAGATCGCCTGTCCCGTCAGATAGAAGGCGGCCAGAAACGGAATGGCGGCCAGCAGACCGAACGCCGGCCCGGCCAGCGACACCAGCACCCCATGCCACTCGCTGTCGGGCAGCCGCCGGCTCTTGGCCAGGCCGCCCAGGAACGGGATGATGTAGATGCGCGCCGGACCCATGCCGAGCCGGTTCATCGCCAGGACGTGGCCGTACTCATGCACGAACAGGCCGAAGATGGCCGCGCCCGCGAACATCACGCTGCCGGTGATCCACCAGATGAAGCCGCCCAGCAGGACGGTCGAAATCAGCGCCCACAGCGGATGCTGACCCTTGTCCTCATCCTCGACCCGGACTGGCCGACGCGTCTGAGACGCCGGCGCGGGCGCCGACAGCTCTTCCGGGCGGGGGTCCCAGGGACCGGGACGGCGGATGGGGGGATCAATGTCGCTCATGGCGTTCCAGATGGGGCGCGCGGCCGGATCTAGCGAGGGGACCGGTCGTCGCGCCTCAGATCAGCTCCACATCCACACGGTGGCGCGCCTTGAACAGGTCGTAGCGCGCCGGGATGGCGGGCGGCGGCAGGTCGATCATCCGTTGCACGGCCAGACGGCCGCGTTCGGCCATGTCGTCGGGCACCGTCACCTCGAACTGCATGTTGACCAGGCAGTCGCGGATGTTGGTCAGGGTGATGCGCTTCATGTGCGGGCACAGGTTGCACGGGCCGATGAAGTCGACGCCGGGCACGTCGCCCTTCACGTTGGACGCCATCGAGCACTCGGTGATCATCACCACCTGCTTGGGCCTGCGCGCCTCGACATAGTCGATCATCGCCGCAGTCGAGCCGGCGAAGTCCGACGCGGCCAGCACGTCCTCGGGGCATTCCGGATGAGCCAGGATCTCGGCGCCCGGATAGGCGGCGCGCATCTCCTGGATGTCGGCGGCGGTGAAACGCTCGTGCACCTCGCAGCGGCCCTTCCAGGCGATGATGCCCACGGTGGTCTGGGCCGCGACATTGCGGGCCAGGAATTCGTCCGGGATCAGGATGACCCGGTCCACGCCCCACTCTCGCGCGGCCCATTCGACCACTTGGACGGCGTTGGCCGAGGTGCAGCAGATGTCGGTCTCGGCCTTCACGTCGGCGGTGGTGTTCACATAGGTGACGACCGGCAAGCCCGGATAGCGCTGCTTGATCAGGCGCACGTCCGCGCCCGTGATCGACGAGGCCAGCGAGCAGCCGGCGCGCAGATCGGGGATCAGCACCGTCTTGGACGGGCTGAGGATCTTGGAGGTCTCGGCCATGAAGTGCACGCCGGCCTGGACGATCACCTTGGCGTCCGAGCGCGCGGCCTCCTTGGCCAGGCCCAGGCTGTCGCCGACATAGTCGCCGACGCCGTGAAAGATTTCGGGCGTCATATAGTTGTGGGCCAGGATGACGGCGTCGCGCTCGCGCTTCAGTCGGTTGATCTCGCTGATCAGCCGCGCCTGATCGGGCCACTCCATCGGGGTGACGAATTCCTTGACCTTGTCCCAAACGGGCGCGGTCTCGCGTTCCATCTCGCGCGACAGTCCGAAAGCGCCGTCCGCCATGCTCATCTCCGTCGGATATGCTCTATGTGAGCAAATCCCAGGGCCGATAAACGCCGACAAGGTTCTAGTTTACCAGCGACTTATGCTCACTTTCAGTATAAGCGGGTGCAATCTAGTCCGGCGCGCCGGAAATGCAAGCGGCGCCGCGTCAGGATCGACGCGGCGCCGCAGCACCGATCAGCAATGGAATGAGGCTCAGGCCGCCTTCAGACGCTCGGCCTTGGCGTCGGCCGCAGCGGCGATGCGCGCCTCGGCGATGGCGTCGGCGATCTCGTGCGTCGGCCGCTTTTCGGATTTGGCGCGCTCCAGCACCTCCTCCAGCGTCTCCATGAGGCGCGACAGCTTGGCCTCGACCCAGGTCGGATCGTAGGCGCCGCCGCTTTCGCGGGCCTTGAGCTCGGAGGCCACATTGATGATGCCGCCGCCGTTCACGACATAGTCGGGCGCATACAGCACGCCGCGCTGGAACAGGGCCTGGCTGATGTCCGCCGTGGCCAGCTGATTGTTGGCGGCTCCGACGACAGCCTTGACCGTCAGTCGGTCCAGCGTTTGCGGGTTCAGCGTCGCGCCCAGCGCGCACGGTGCGTAGATGTCGGCCTTGACGTCATAGATGGCGTCGGGCGCCACGATCTGCGCATTGGTGCGGGCCGCGACCTCTTCCAGCAACTCGGTGTTGACGTCGGTCATGACCAGCTTGGCGCCGGCGGCGTGCAGCTTGTCGGCCAGATAGCCGCCGACGTGACCGATGCCCTGCAGAGAAATCGTGAGTCCGGTCAGGTCGTCCTGGTTCCACAGGCGGCGCGCGGCGACCAGCGTCGAGCGGAACACGCCCTCGGCGGTGACCGGGCTGGGGTCGCCCGAGGCTTCCGGCCCTTCGCTCAGGCCCAGCACATAGGGGGTGACCTTGCGGGCTTCGGCGATGTCGGCGACCGACACGCCCACGTCCTCGGCCGAGTAGTAGCAGCCGCCCAGGGTGTCGAGCGCACGACCGAAGGCGTGGAACAGCTCGGGCGTCTTCTGGGTCTTGGAGTCGCCGATGATGACCGACTTGCCGCCGCCCATCTCCAGGTCCGCAACGGCGTTCTTGTAGCTCATGCCGCGCGACAGACGCAGCACGTCCTCCAGCGCTTCGGCCGAGGAACCGTAGTTCCACATGCGGCAGCCGCCGACGGCCGGACCGCGCGCGGTGGAGTGAACCGCGACGATGGCCTTCAGGCCGGTCTTTTCGTCAAAGAAGGCGTGCACGCCTTCGTGGTTCGCGAACGAGGGTGAATCGAACAGCGTCATGCCCTGAACCTGGCCTTCCCTTGGGATATTATTTTGCGGGCCAGATACGCGCCCGCACGGGCGGGGGCAAGCGTCGCCGTCCGGCCTCAGCGCCGATTGAGGCTTTCGGCCACAGTCGGCGCGCCGCTGGGCAAGGGGGCGGCCGCGTCGCGCAGATAGGCCTCGACGTCGCGATAGACGACCTCGCCGCCTAGGTCGCGGTTCAGGATGTGCCAGCCATCGATGTAATAGCCCGTACGCAGGTGCGGGGCGTCGCCTGCTCGGGCCAAAGCCCGCCGCATCGGGCCCTTCTGGACGATCTGATCGTGGCCGCCATACAGCAGCAGCGTCGGCGCCCCGCCGCGCCCCAGGCTGCGGGACGCCGTCTCCATCAGGCCCACCAGCCCCGACAAGGTGTCGAACCGGGTCGACAGGATGGTCTCCGGATCGCGCCCGTTTCGGATCAGTTCCAGCAGGTTGTCCGACGCGCGAATGCGCCGGGTGACGAACTCGGGCGGCTGCACGGCGCGTTCGCCCAGGGCGCGCGCGGCGACCCATAGCCCGGCGCGGTTGAAGGCGTTCTGGCTGGACCAGCCCCAGACGCCGGGCGCCAGCAGCACGACGCGATCGGCCGCCGGGGGCCGGTCCGAGGCGAAGGCGGCGGCTGCGACCGAACCGCCCATGCTTTCCCCCACCACCGCGATCAATGCGCGCGGATGAGTCTGGCGCGCCAGCGCGACGGCGGTGCGCAGATCCTCGACCATCAGGTCTTCGCCCGCCCAGGTCCCGCGACCGGGCGCGCCGCCGAAGCCGCGCTGGTCATAGGCCCAGGTCTCGATCCCGCGCGCCGCCCACCAAGGGCCGGCCAGGCGGAAGGAGGCGTTGTGGTCATTCATGCCGTGCAGGGCGACGATCACGGCCCACGGCTCTCCGTCGTCGGGCGTCCAGCGCAGCAGGGGCAGGCGCGCGCCGTCGCCCATCACCAGCGCGCCTTCCAGACCGGGCGCCGCAGCCTCGACACGCGGACCGGCGAAACCCTCGGGCGGGGTCAGCGGCGACTGCACATAGGGGGTGGCGCAGGCCGCCAGCATCAGCGCCGCGCAGGCAATAAACAGCCGGCGCATCACGACAGAATGTCCCGCACCCGGCCACGCAGATAGGGGACCACCTCGGCCTCGAACCACGGGTTCCTCCTGAGCCACGCCGTATTGCGCCATGACGGGTGCGGCAGTGGCAATACGTGAGGCAGATACTCGCGCCAGGCTGCCACGGTTTCGGTCATGTTGGCCTTGGCCCGGCCGCCCAGCGCCCAGGCCTGGGAATGGCCGCCGACCAGCAGGGTCAGTTCCATCGCCGGCAGGGCGTCCAGCAGACGCGGCCGCCACAGCTGGGCGCAACGCTTCGGCGGCGGATAGTCGCCGCCTTTCGGCGCCGTGCCGGGATAGCAGAAGGCCTGCGCCGCCACGCCCAGGCGACGGTCGCCATAGAAGGTCTCGGAATCGACGCCCATCCAGTCGCGCAGGCGATCGCCGGACGGGTCGGTGAAGGGCAGACCGCTCTCGTGCACGCGCCGCCCGGGGGCCTGGCCGCAGATCAGCAGACGCGTCTCGGGAAACACCCGCACCACCGGCCGGGGCTCGTGGGCCAGTTCGCCGGCGCAGGCCCGGCAGGCGCGGATGTCGTCGAGAACGGTCTGGAGGCTCATTCAGCCTCGGATGTGGTCCCCTCGCCCTCGTTCGGCAAGCGCAGCCGGATCACGCCCTTGAAGGCGTTCGGATCGACCGGTTTGCCCTTCTTGGTGATGACAAGGCGGCCTTCGCGGGCCAGGCCGACGGCGACGCCGCGCACCTTGCCCATCATGCGCTGCCACTGTTCCGGCTGCAGGCTCTTGGCCACTTCAGACGGGCAGATGCTCTTGCCGGCTTCGCGGCGGGACAACAGGTTGAAAATCTCGGCTTCGATCGGATCGCTCATTGCGCCTATATGCTGCATTGCGAGAGCGAGAAGAAGGCCTGGATGTATCGGGCCTCAAGCCGCGCGAAGCGCGATAGGCCGTCAAGGATTCCAGAAATGGTCGCCAAGATTACAATCACCGAAGGCGAGTTCGCCGGCTGGCAGACCTACGACCTGCACGGCACGTTCGATCAGGTGGTGGGGCCGTTCTATTTCAGGCCCGACGCGGACGGGCGGATGCGCTGCGCCTTCCGGGCCGAACAGAAGCACATGAACGCCGGCGACCGGATGCACGGCGGCTGCCTGATGACGTTCGCCGACATCGCCCTGTTCCAGACCGCCTATCAGGAAATGGAGGGCAAGAACGGCGTGACTGTGCAGTTGGACTCCACCTTCATCGACGGCGCGAGGGTTGGCGAGCTGGTCGAGGCCACGGGCGAGGTAGTGCGCGCGGGGGGCTCGCTGATCTTTGTGCGAGGACAGATCACCACGGGCGACCGCATGCTGATGACCTTCTCGGGCGTGATCCGGAAATTCGAGAGAAGGCCCTAGGCTGGCGACCGTGACGTCATGCAAAGACGCCGGGCCTGCGTCGTAGCGTCGTCGTAAGGGGCGCCCTATGTTGTCGCCGTCATGAGCACCTCATCCGATCTCGGCCATATCAGGCCTTGGCGCCATATCGAACGGCGCAGAAGCCGCCAGATCCGCGTGGGCGCGGTCCTGGTCGGCGGCGACGCGCCGATCAGCGTCCAGTCCATGACCAACACCCCGACCTCTGACGCCGCCGCGACGATCGACCAGATCCGTCAGCTGGAAGAGGCCGGCGCCGACATCGTGCGCGTCTCCTGCCCGGACGAAGAGTCCACCGCCGCCTTCCGCACCATCGCGCGCGAGGCCAAGGTTCCCTTGGTCGCCGACATCCATTTTCACTACAAGCGCGGGATCGAGGCGGCCCAGGCTGGCGCCGCCTGCCTGCGCATCAATCCGGGCAACATCGGCTCGGCCGACCGCGTGCGCGAAGTGATCCAGGCCGCCAAGGACCACGGCTGCTCCATGCGCATCGGCGTCAACGCCGGCAGTCTGGAAAAGGAGCTGCTGGAGAAGTACGGCGAGCCCTGCCCTGACGCCATGGTCGAGAGCGCGCTGAACCACGCTCGCATCCTGCAGGACCACGACTTCCACGAGTTCAAGATTTCGGTGAAGGCGTCCGACCCTTTCCTGACCGTCGCCGCCTATCAGCAGCTGGCCGAGGCCATCGACTGTCCGCTGCACCTGGGCGTGACCGAGGCGGGGCCGTTGCGCACCGGCACGATCAAATCGGCCATCGGCATGGGCTCGATGCTGTGGGCCGGGATCGGCGACACCATCCGCGTATCCCTGGCCGCCGACCCGGTCGAGGAGATCAAGGTCGGCTTCGACATCCTGAAGTCTCTGGGCCTGCGTCACCGGGGCGTGAACATCATCGCCTGCCCCTCGTGCGCGCGTCAGGGCTTCAACGTCATCGAGACGGTGGGGATTCTGGAAGAAAAGCTGGCCCATGTGACCACGCCGATGTCGCTGTCGATCATCGGCTGTGTCGTGAACGGGCCGGGCGAGGCGCTGTACACCGACGTCGGCTTCACCGGCGGCGGCAAGGGCGCGGGCATGGTCTATCTTAACGGCAAGATCGCCCACAAACAGGCCAACGACGGCATGATCGACGAGATCGTGGCGCGGGTCGAAGAGAAGGCCGCCGAGCTTGAGGCGGTGAGAGCGCGGGCGGCCGGCTAGGGCCGCCCGGCTGAAATCACCGTGCGGGCGGCGTCGTGGACGATCCCATGCCGTCCGGCGCGGGATCGGGCGGCAGGGTCGGCGGGGTCTGGCCGGGCGCCATGGGGTCGGTGGTGGGAACCGTGCCAGCCGGCGGCATCGTGCTGTCGCTCGGGGCCGGGGCCATGTCGGCCGGCGGCATCGGCGCCGTGGTCGTCGCGTCCATGCCGGTCGTGGTTTCGGCGGGCATGGTTTCATCGCGGTTGTCGCCGCAGGCGGCCAGGGCCAGGGCCGCGGCGCCGGCCAGCAGAAGTGCGGTCGTCTTCATGGAAAGTCCTCCAGGCTCGATCGCTTAGGGCCAAGGCGGCTCGCGCGATCGTTACCGGAAGACAACCTGCGTGATCCGCACCTGTTCCCTAGCGATGATCGCCGATCAGGCGTCGGTGGGGGCGGCTGACAGCGCCTCTTCCATTTCGGAGAAGGACGGCTGGGCGTCCGACGGAATGTCGCCGCGACCGATCTCGACCGAGATCTGGGCGGCATTGCCGTGCAGGTGGGCGACCAGCACCGACTGGATGATCTTGTAATACGCGCCGTCGCCCTCGATCACTTCCTTCAGGCGCGTCGCCATCGGACCAACCAGGCCATAGGCCAGGAAGACGCCCAGGAAGGTGCCGACCAGGGCGCCGCCGATCATGCCGCCCAGGACTTCCGGCGGTTCGGTGATGGCGGCCATGGTCTTGATGACCCCCAGCACGGCCGCGACGATGCCCAGCGCCGGCAGGGCGTCGGCGGTGTTCTGCAGGGCGTGCGCGGGCGCCAGGGCCTCGTGATGGTGCTTCTCCAGCTGCTTCTCCATGGCGTCCTCGATCTGATGCGGATCCTCGAGGTTCATGGTCATCATGCGCAGGGTGTCGCAGATGAAGTCCGTGGCGAAGTGGTCCTTCAGCACCTTGGGGTATTTCTGAAATATGGTGCTCTCGGCAGGCTTTTCGATGTGGCTTTCCAGGGCGATGACGCCCTTTGACTTCATCGTCTTGGTCAGCTGGAACAGCAGGCTCAGCAGGTCCTTGTAGTCCTGCTTTTTCCACTTGGGCCCGCCGAAGATGCGGCCGAAACCCCCTGCCACGCCTTTCAGCGTCGTCATCGAGTTCGCCATGACGAGCGCCGCGACCGCCGCGCCGCCGATCATCATCATCTCATATGGCAGGGAATGGAGAATGACCCCCATCTTGCCGCCGGCGATGGTGTAGCCGCCAAAGACCATGCCGAAGAGCAGCACGATGCCGATGATCTGGAACATGGGTGCGCGAAGGTCCGGCCGGGATAAGGACCTTCACCATGGCGGTTAATGCTTAAGGGGCCGTTGTCGTCGAACGCCGATCAAAGGCGCACCTCTCCCGAAACGATAGCCTCTCGCGCCTTCGGGCTGAGCTTCTGATACCCGGTCTTTCCGCCGCGCACGTAGAGGTTGGCGCCCGTCTTCTCCAGATCAAACCCGTCCCGAACGAGATCGATCTTGCGGTACTTGAACGTCCCGGTCGTCTCGGCCGCCTGGATAAGACGAACGAACACGGGACGAGCGTAGGGCGGCAACTGCTCATCGACGTGCGCGGCGAAGGCGGCGGGGCTGAAGCGGCCCTCAACGACCAGTGCGACCATGCCCGCCTTCCCGTCGTGCCCGGGGGTCGGGACGCCGTAAGCGATCACCTCCTGGACGCCGGGGGCCTCGGCCAGCCGCTGCTCGACCTCCGAGGTGGAGACGTTCTCCCCCTTCCAGCGGAAGGTGTCGCCGATTCGGTCGACGAAATAGAAGTAGCCGTCGGAATCCTGGCGCATCAGATCGCCGGTTCGGAACCAGCGGTCGCCGCGCTTGAACACATCCGTCAGAATTTTCTTCTGAGTGGCGGCCTTGTCGGCATAGCCCGAGAAGTCGTGGCGCACATCGTCGCCGATGGCGCCGATCGCCTCGCCGATCTCGCCCACAGACGCCTGGCGGCATAGTCCATTGGCCAGACGAACGGGTTCCTCGGTCTCGACGTCGAACGCCACCAGCTTGATATTAAGCTGCCTTTTCAGGAAGCCAGGCACTCGGCCGACCGCCCCCGGGCGGCCGTCGAAGTTGAACAGCGAGACGTTGCCTTCCGTCGAGCCGTAGAACTCGAGAATCTCGGGGATGGCGAAGCGGGCCTGGAACTCGGGCCAGACATCGGGCCGCAGACCGTTGCCGAAGGCCAGCCGCAGCTTGTGTCCACGCTCCTCGGGCTGTTCGGGCGAGTTGACCAGGTAGCGGCAAAGCTCGCCGATGTAGACGAACATGGTCGCGCCTACGCTATGGACGTCTGGCCAGAACCCGCCGGCCGAGAAGCGCCTGCGCAGCACCAGCTTGCCGCCGTTCAGGAGAACCGAGCCGACGCCGACCATGCCCCCGGTCGAGTGGTAGAGCGGCAGGACATTGATGAGCACATCCTTTTCGGTGGAGGCCGTAGCCCCGGCGAACGCGCGCATGTACGTCCGGGCGCGTGAGTGAGGAATCCGGGCGGCCTTGGGCAGGCCGGTGGTTCCCGAGGTGTAGATAAACAGCGCCGTATCGCGATTGGTCAGGCCCTGGCGAAGGTCGCGGTTGGGCCGCACGCTGGAGGCCGATCGCACCGCCGCGTCCAGGGAGCGGCGCTCGCTGGCCTCATGCTCCGACCGAAGACCCAGAGCCCAGACCATCAGGGTGCGGTCCACGAGCGGCCGCGCCTCCTCGACGCAGGTCCAGCAATCCTGATCCGTCACCACATTGAATGCGCCCGAAATGGTCAGGCAGTGGGCCAGGGCGTGGCCGGTGAGGTTGGTGTTTATGAGCGCCGTGGCCACCCCGACCTTGGAGAAGCCCAGCCAGGCGGCCAGATAGTCGGCCCGATTGGTCATCATCAGGGCCACGACGTCGCTGCGCCGGAGGTTGCGGCTCTTGGCCCAGTGGCCGTAGCGGTTGGCCAGAGCGTCCAGCTCTCGATAGGTCAGACTGCGGTGCTCGTCCTGGACCGCGACGTTGTCGCCGAACTTGTCGACCGCCTCCTCAAAGTCGTCGCAGATCAGGACGTCGCTATCCAGTTGGATCGGCTTGATGCGCTTCAGCAGTCGACGCAGGCCGCCGACGAACTTCAGGTCACGTCGGATATTGGCCGCCAGCCCCATGTCGCACTCCCAGTCCTGCCGTCCCTTGGGTGTGGGGCATGGCGCGGGGGCCGGTCAACCGCACATGGACTATTGGCGAGCGGGAAAAAGCCATTTGCGATCACGCGTTGCGCAACTGCGGCGGTTAACGCAGCGTCAATGATGCGGCGGGTTGTCGCGGCTGTCAGCTAAGGTGTAGCTTCGTGGAACAGCGGTCATCGGCATAGGGCTGTCAGGCCGCCTGCGGGACATCGCCTCCATGAAACTGATCATCGCCGCCGCCGCCGCGCTGATGGGCCTGGCCGCATCGGCCCACGCACAGGACTACAATGGTTCGCCGAACTTCGGCGAAGTCCATCTCCAAGCAGGATTCACGCCCGACCCGCACCTGACCAGCCTGCGCGCAGGCGGGAGCATCGACGCGTCGACCCGGTTCAATGAGTGCCAAGGCTACATCACAAACGCGCCCGACGTGCGCCTGCACTGGACCGGATCGAGCTCGTTGTCGCTGAAGATCTCAGCTCAAGCTTCGGCGGATGTGACCCTGGTGGTGAATGGACCCGACGGCCAGTGGTACTGCGACGACGATTCCGGCGAGGGGACCAACCCGTCGTTGACGCTCAAGCCCCAGGCCGGGCGGTACGAAATCTGGGTGGGGACCTACTCCAGCGGGGAAACACAGCGGGCGATCCTCTCGATTTCGGAGCTGGAAAGCTTCTGATCCAAAAGCGGCGCCGTTGTCGCCGCAACTGTGGCGACAACGGTTTTTCTTGAAGGTTTCGAGCCTATTCGCGGAACGGCGCTTGGCCGATCGGGTTTCCCTGACCATCGTTATGGAGGACCCGACTATGTCAATGACCTATTCGACCGACCGTGAGCCCGGCATCTTCGAAGAGACCCTGCCGCCCCGCGAGGCGGAGACGCGTCGCGCGCCCGCCCGTCGCAAGGCGCGCGCCGGCAAGCCGATCAAGACTTGGATGATCCTGGCCCCCCTAGGCGCAATCGTGCTGGTGGGATCCGGCGCCCTCATGCTGCAGGGGGGCGACAACACGACCGCCGCTCTGACGGCCGAGCCGGCGGCGACAGCGCCCACGCCGGCAACGTCGCTTGCAGCGCCCGTAGCGCCAACGGCGACCGAAACAACCCCGGCTCCGATCCCGGCTGCGCCGGTCGAGACCTCGCCCGCTCCCGTTCAGCGCGCCGCATCTCAGACCCGGGCGGCAGCCCCGGCAGCGGCGGCCGCCGAGACGCCGGTCGAACCCGTCGGCCCGCGTCCCTACGCCGCAGAGGCCCCTCCCACGGCCGCTTTGAACGCCCCGCCGGCTTCGGCGGCGCCCCCGCCGCCCGCCATCACTACTCAGCCGCTGATCTGAGGCGGCGGCAAGGCCCCGGTTCGCCGGGGCCTTGCCAATTTGTAATCCGACAGGCCCCCGTACAAGCGGTTGCGCGTGGTTACGGTATAACATATGCACCCTGGCAAATCTTGATGACCTTCGAGTGAGCCATGCGCCTGCGAACCTGCCTTCTCGCCTCCGCCTCCGTTCTGCTGATCACCGCGCCGGCGGCCGCTGGAGCGCGCGATGACCTGCCTCAGGCCGGTCCGACGACCGCCCTGCTGCCGGACGTGGTTGTCACCGCCGACCCCCTGGGTCGCGATCGTAACGACGTCGTGTCGAACGTCGCGGTCCTGTCGGGTGATGAACTGGTGCATCGCCGCCAGGGCACCCTGGGCGAGACCTTGAACGGACTGCCGGGCGTGAACGCCGATCCGTACGGCGGCGGCGCCGGTCGGCCCGTGGTGCGCGGCCAGACGGCGCCGCGCGTAAAGGTGCTTTCGGACGGCGTCGGACTGCTAGATGCGTCCGAGGTTTCTCCTGATCACGCTGTGACCGGCGAACCTCTTCTGCTTCAGGGGGTCGAGATTCTGCGCGGTCCTTCGGCCCTGCTGTACGGCGGCGGCGCTATCGGGGGCGCGGTCAATCTGATCGACAACAAGGTGCCGACCGCCATTCCCGCCAACGGCGGCGAGGGGGTGATCGAGGCGCGCCTCGGCACGGCGGACGACGAAGAGGCGGGCGTGATCGGCCTGACCGCAGGCGGGGGAAACTTCGCTCTCAGAGTCGAGGCCGTCGGCCGCAAGACGACCGACTACAAGGTGCCGGATTTCGACGAGGCCCGTCTGGACGGAACGTTCAACGAAACTTCCACCGGCACCATCGGCCTCTCGTGGGTCGGAACTCGCGGCTACCTCGGCGCCGCCTACACGGAGCAGCGCAGCCAGTACGGCTTGCCCGGCCACGAGCATGAGTATGAGGATTGCCACCCTCACGGCTCCAGCCTGCATTGCGGCGGCCACGATCACGACGAGGACGACCACGATCATGACCACGACCATGATCACGATGACCACGCCGTTCCCTTCGTCGATCTGCTGAGCAAGCGCGTTGACATCCGCGGGGAGATTCGAGACCCGTTCGCCGGCGTCGAGCGCATCCGAGTGCGCGGCGGCTTCACCGACTACCAACATCAGGAGATAGAGGACGGCGAAGTCGGCACGACCTTCACCAACAAGGGCCATGACGCCCGCTTCGAGGTGCAGCACGCGCCGATCGCGGGCTTCCGCGGCGTCGTCGGCTTCCAGACCTCGCGCAGCGACTTCGCCGCCGTCGGCGACGAGGCCTTCCTGCCGCCCAGCCGCACCGACAGCCAGGCCGTCTTCCTGCTGGAAGAGAAGGTCATCGGCGACTGGCGTCTTGAAGGCGCGGTGCGTCAGGAATGGCAGCAGGCCTCAGCCGACGGCCAGCCCGACGCCGATCATTCGCCCTTCTCGATTTCGGGCGCGGCAAGCTGGCGCTTCTCGCCCGGATGGACGGCGACCCTGGCCCTGGCCCGCTCGCAGCGCGCGCCCAGCGCCCAGGAGCTGTATGCAGACGGCGTGCACCTGGCGACCAACACCTTCGAGATCGGCGATGCGGACCTGGACGTCGAAACCAGCTACTCGGCCGAGCTGACCCTGAAGCGCACCCAAGGCGCCCTGACCCTGACCGGCAGCGCCTATCGCTACAACTATGACGGCTACATCTTCGCGCGCACCCTGGACCAGTTCGAGGAGTTCCGCCTGATCCAGTACAGCCAGGCCGACGCCAGCTTCACCGGTGTGGAAGGCGAGGCGCGCTGGGCGTTCCAGCCAGGTCTGTCGGCAGCGGTGTTCGGCGATTATGTGCGCGCCGAGTTCGACGAAGGCGGCGACCTGCCGCGCATCCCGGCCGCGCGCCTGGGCGTGCGGGGCGACTTCACCACCGGCGCCTGGTCGGGCGGAGCCGAGTATGTCCGCGTGTTCGAGCAGAACGACATCGCCCCGTTCGAAACCGTTACGCCCGGCTACAACATGATCAACGCCACCCTGGCCTATGATCTGAACCTCGGCCCGGCACAGACCCAGGTCTATGTGCGCGGCACCAATCTGCTGGATGAAAAGGCGTTCAACCACGCCTCCTACCTTGCTGACGTTCAACCGCTGCGGGGCCGCAACTTCGTCGTGGGGGTGCGCGCGCGCTTCTGATGCGGAAACTGTCGCATACAGGTTAAAAGGCCTGTTGACCGGCGAAAGGCGGGCCCCTATAGGTCCGCGCCTCCGAGGGGAAACCCCCGGGCCCAGATGGCGGAATTGGTAGACGCGCTGGCTTCAGGTGCCAGTGGCTTAACGGCCGTGGAGGTTCGAGTCCTCTTCTGGGCACCATCATTCGAAACGGCGTCGCGCCTCACGGTGCGGCGCCGTTTCTGCATCCGGCGAACGGCCCAGCCTCTCGCCTTGGGGCCGCAGGCCGATTACTTAGGACGCCATGACCGTTCATCTGCACCACGGCGACCTGCCTGACGACCTGGACCTGGGACCGGTCGTCGCCATCGATTCCGAGACGCTGGGCCTGCGCTTCCGCCGCGACCCGCTGTGCGTGGTTCAGCTGTCGTCCGGCGACGGCGACGCCCATGTGGTCCAGCTGAACCGCCCCGCCTACGACTGCCCCAATCTGAAGCGGCTGCTGACCGATCCCGACGTGCTGAAGATCTTCCACTTCGGCCGCTTCGACATCGGCATGTTCCAACTGCACCTGGGGGTGGAGACCCGCCCAGTCTATTGCACCAAGATCGCGTCCAAGCTGGCGCGCACCTATACCGACCGGCACGGGTTGAAGGACGTGGCGCGCGAGTGCGCTGGCGTAGACCTGTCCAAGGCCCAGCAGTCCTCCGACTGGGGTGCGGCGGTGCTCACGCCCGCCCAGCTGGAATACGCGGCCTCGGACGTGCTGCACCTGCACGCCATCCGGGCGCGCCTGGACGAGATGCTGGCCCGCGAGGGCCGCACCGAGCTGGCCCGCGCCTGTTTCGACTTCCTGCCGACGCGCGCCGCGCTCGACCTCGCCGGGTGGGACGAGATCGACATCTTCGCCCACAGCTGAACCCATGGACGAACCGCTCGACCCTCGCGAGGAGAGACGCCGCGCCGACGAGGCGCGGGTCGCCCAGGCGGGCGAGCGGTGGCGCGCGCGCTCACGTCGGGTCAGGCTGTACCGCCGACTGCTGCCGATCCTGATCCTGGCGCTGGCCGGCGCCACCCTGACCTGGACGGTCTTCCGCACCGTCATGAGCGATGTGGAGCGGCGAGCCAGCCAGACGCAGGGGATCGAGCTGGAAAAGCCGATGTTCCACGGCCAGGACGATCAGGGCCGCTCCTTCACCGTCGGGGCTCAGGGCGCCGTACGGGATCCGGCGACCGGACAATTCCGGCTGATCGGGCCCGCTCTGAAGCTGAACCTGGGCGGGGCCAAAGTCACCGAAATCACCGCCGACGGGGGGCAGTACGACCCCGACGGACGAAACGTCGTCATCGGTCCGAACGTGCGTATCTCCGACGGCGGCTCGGGCTTCACCCTCACCACGCCCGAGGCCGTGGTCGACACCCGCACGGGCGTCGTCACCGGATCCAAGGGCGTTCAGGCGTCGGGCCCCCTTGGAAGCCTGACCGCTTCGTCCTATGCGATCTATGACCAGGGCGAGCGCGTCGAGTTCAAGGGCTCTGGCGACACCAAGATTCGCGGCGTGTTCAACGTCGCCGGGAGCTGACCATGTCGAAACCCGTCCTCGCACTTATTCTAGCCGCGGTCGCCCTGGCCGGCGCAGCCACGGCCCAGACCCAGGCCCGCCAGACCGTGAGCAACCAGCCCATTTTCTTCGGCGCAGACGACGGCGGCGTGACGCCGGGCGGTTTCGCCCTGCGCGGACGGGCCGAGGTCATCCAGGGCGAGAACCGTCTGCGGGCGAACTCGATCGAGATCGCCCAGAACGGCGGAACGACCACGGGCGCCACGGCTTCGGGCGACGTCTATTACGTCACCCCCAATGAAAGCATCCGCGGCGACCGCGCCGTCTATTCCGTTTCGGCCGCCACGGTGACCGTCACGGGCGATGTGATCCTGACCCAGGGCCGAAACGTCCTCACCGGCGGTCGTCTGGTCTACAACATCGACACGGGCGAGGCGCAGATGGCTGGCGCGCCGCGCGGCGGAGGCGCGGGCAACCGCATCCAAGGCGTCTTCTATCCGACGCAGGACTGAACCTTGGCCCGCAAGGAACTCTCGGCGCTCAACCTGCATGACGACGCGGAAGCCCCCGCGCCAGCGGCCGTGGCCCGTGAGACGGGCCTGCGGGTCAACCACATCGCCCGCGCGTTCGGGGCCCGCCAAGTCGTCCAGGATGTCTCCCTGACCGTCCAGCGCGGGGAGGTCGCGGGCCTGCTTGGCCCCAACGGCGCAGGCAAGACCACCTGCTTCTACATGATCACCGGCCTCATCCCGGTCGATTCCGGGTCGATCTGGCTGGACGGCGAGGACATCACCGCGCAGCCCATGTATCAGCGCGCCCGCATGGGCCTGGGCTATCTGGCGCAAGAGGCCTCGATCTTCCGCGGCATGACGGTGGAGCAGAACATCCGCGCCGTGGTCGAACTGCGCGAGCAGGGCGCGGCCATCGGGACGGAGACCAGCCGTCTGCTTGAGGAGCTGCGCATCGACCACCTGCGCCACGCGCCGGCCGCCGGTCTGTCGGGCGGAGAGCGCCGCCGCGTGGAGATCGCGAGGGCCCTGGCCGGTCGGCCCAGCTTCATGTTGCTCGACGAACCGTTCGCCGGCATCGACCCGCTTGCCATCGCCGACATCCGCCAAGTGATCCGCTATCTGTCCGGCGAGGGCATCGGCGTGCTGATCACCGACCACAATGTGCGCGAGACGCTGGACATCATCGACCGCGCGGCGATCATCTCGGCCGGGTCGGTGCTGTTCGAAGGCACTGCCGAAGAGGTCATCCGCGACCCCGAAGTCCGCCGCGTCTATCTGGGCGATCTGTACGCCTGACGCCGAACAAGAAGGGGCGGTCGTGAGGGTTCTGGTGGTCGGGGGATACGGCCTGATCGGCGCGCAGGTGGTCGCCCGACTGCTGTCGCAGGGTCATCAGGTCGTGGGCGCGGGGCGTGCGGTGTCGTCCGCCCGTCGCCGCCTTCCATCGGCCGTCTGGATTGACCTAGACATGGGACGCGCCTCGGACGCCGAATGGGCTGAGGCGCTCAGCGGGATCGATGCGGTGGTCAACTGCGCCGGCGCGCTTCAGGATGGTCCGACGGATGACTTGCAGGCGGTGCATCAGAGGGGTCTGCAGGCCCTGATCCAAGCCTGCGCGCAGACTGGAATCCGTCGCCTGATCCACATCTCGGCCTCAACCATCGACGGCCGCACAGACGCCTTCAGCGCCACCAAGCGCGCGGGAGAGGCGGCGGTCAGCACAAGCGCGCTCGACTGGGTGATCCTGCGTCCCGGTCTGGTGCTGGCCCGAAGCGTCTACGGCGGAAGCGCCCTCTTGCGAGGCTTGGCGGGCTTTCCGTGTTTCATCCCGGTGGTGCACGCCGACGCCCTGGTGCGGGTCGTGTCGGCCGACGATGTCGCGGATGCCGTCGTGCGCGCCCTTCGGCCCGACGCGCCGGTTCGGGTGGCTGTCGACCTGGTGAGCGCTGAAGCGACGACCCTTGGCGATCTGCTGAGGAGGCTTCGAGGCTGGCTGGGTCTTGCGCCCGCTCCGATCGTCTCCGTGCCGCCGATCTTCGCCAGGCTCACGGGCCACGCGGCCGACGCTCTGGCCTGGCTAGGCTGGCGCGGCCCCCTGCGCACGACCGCCTTGTCGCAGTTGGCGGGCGGCGTCGGTGGACGGCCGGAAGACGCAGCGCGGCTGGGCCTGACGCTGCGCCCGCTGGCCGCCGTTCTGGAAGCATCGCCGGCTTCGGTTCAGGACCGCTGGCATGCGCGGCTGTACTTCCTGAAACCCGCTGTTCTGGCCGGGCTGGCGCTGTTCTGGCTAGCATCCGGCGTGGTAGGCGCGCTCAGCTTCGAGGCGGCTGTTTCGGTCCTGACCAACGCCGGGATGACGACGCCCCCTGCACAGGCCGGCGTTCTGGCGGGCGTCGTGGCGGATGTCGCCCTGGGCCTGATGCTGATGTTCCGGCGGTCCGCGCCCTGGGCGCTGAAAGGCATGGTGCTGGTGACGGGCGCATATCTTTTGGGCGCGACGGTCTGGGCGCCTGGGCTGTGGGCCGACCCGCTGGGCCCGCCGGTCAAGACCCTTCCAGCCGCGCTGCTGGCGCTCTGCGCCTTGGCTCTTCTGGAGGAACGATGAGCCTGTTCCTGCTGGTGAAACTGGCGCACATCATCGGCGCGACCGTGCTGTTCGGGACGGGGGCTGGCATCGCCTTCTTCATGCTGATGGCGCATCGGACCGGAAGTCCGCAATTGATCGCGCACACGGCGGGCGTGGTGGTCGTGGCCGACACCCTTTTCTCAGCGACGGCCGTCGTCCTGCAGCCTCTGACCGGCCTGTGGCTGGCGCAAATGGCTGGCTACGGGCTGCTCGAGCCGTGGATCGTGGCCAGCCTGGCGCTCTATGTCGTAACGGGCGTCTTTTGGCTGCCGGTGGTGTGGATTCAGCTGCGGCTGCGCGACCTCGCACGCCAGTCGGTTGAGACCGGCGAAGCCCTGCCTGCGGCCTACCACCGTCTGTGGCGCATCTGGTTCGCCTGCGGTTTCCCCGCTTTTGCCGCGGTGCTTGCGATCCTGTGGCTGATGGTGGCGCGACCGACGTTCTGACGTTGGGGAGCCGTTAACCCCTTTGGCGACACAGTCGCCAAAGCAAGTTCCGGGCCAGTCGCCCGGCGGGGGCGCCACGGTGATCGGTCAGAGGCTGGAGGTCAGGCAGGGGCAGGGGCTGGTCATCACGCCCCAGTTGCAGCAGGCCATCAAGCTGCTGCAACTGTCGAACCAGGAGCTGGATGCCTTCGTAGAGGCCGAGCTGGAACGCAATCCCCTGCTGCAGCGCGACGAGACCGACGCCAATGGCGAGACCGAGGCGACGCTCCAGCGTGAAGACGCGGCCGATCGCGCCGAAATGAGCTTCGAGGACGGCCGAGCCGGCGACGGCGGCGACGCGGTAGACGCGGGCTCTGACGACATCCACGGCGACGCCGCCCCGGGCGAGCGCACCTCCGACCGCATGGCCGAAGACAGCCAGCCCGGACTGAACGACTGGTCGCGTGTCGGCTCGGGCGGCGGGTCCTTCGACGGCGAAGGCGGCGAACTGCCCGACAGCCGCGCCGTGACCCTGTGGGAGCATCTGCAGGCCCAGGCCTCGTCGGCGCGCCTGTCGCCGGCGGACCACGCCATCGCCCTGGCCCTGATCGACATGACCGACGAGGGCGGTTACCTGCGCGGCGAACTGGCCGAGGTGGCCGACCGGCTGGGCTGCGGCCTGGATCGGGTCGAGGCGGTGCTGGCCGTCTGTCACGGCTTTGAGCCGACCGGCGTCATGGCGCGATCGGTGCCGGAATGCCTCAAGCTGCAGCTGATCGAGCGCAACCGCTTCGATCCGGCCATGGGCTGCCTGCTGGACAATCTGGACCTGCTGGCGCGGCGCGACCTGGCGGGCCTGCGCAAGGTCTGCGGCGTGGACGCCGAGGACGTGGCGGAGATGGTGGCCGAGCTGAAGGCTCTGACGCCGCGACCAGGCGCGGGCTTCGGCGGCGAGCCGGCTCAGACGGTGATCCCCGACGTCCATGTGCGGGCCGACCCGGCCGGCGGCTGGAAGGTCGAGCTGAACGCCGACACCCTGCCGCGCCTGCTGATCGACAAGCGCTATCACGGCGTGGTGGCGGGCGGTGCGCGCTCGGACACCGAAAAGACCTTTGTGGCCGACTGCGCGGCCCAGGCGAACTGGCTGGTCAAGTCGCTGGACCAGCGGGCGCGCACCATCCTGAAAGTGTCGTCCGAGATCGTGCGCCAGCAGGACGCCTTCCTGGCCTTCGGCGTCGAGTTCCTGCGCCCCCTGACGCTCAAGACCGTGGCCGACGCCATCGAGATGCATGAATCGACGGTCAGCCGGGTCACGTCCAACAAATATGTCTCCACCCCGCGCGGCGTTTTCGAGCTGAAATTCTTCTTCACGGCGGCGATCCAGTCCGCCGACGGGGGCGCCGCCCACTCGGCCGAGGCGGTGCGTCACCGCATCAAGGGTCTTATCGACGGCGAAGCGGCGCAGGGCGACGTTCTGTCCGACGACAGGATCGTGGAAATTCTCAACGAGGCCGGCGTCGACATCGCGCGCCGTACCGTCGCCAAATATCGGGAAGCCTTGCGGATTCCGTCGTCGGTCCAGCGCCGGCGCCTGCTCAAGGCCGGCTGAAGCCTCACCACAAATCGGTGATCGGCGTTGACACCAAACCGGGGTCGTCGCGTTCTATCGACATGCAAGTCCAAGTGAGCGGCAAGCAAGTGGATGTCGGCGAAGCGTTAGGCTCGCGCATCTCCCAGGAACTCGAAGACGGAGTTGGAAAATACTTCGAACGCGGCGGTCAGGACGCCGAGGTCGTGGTGTCCAAGGACGGGCACGGCTTCAAGGTCGATTGCTGGGTCAGGCTGGCCTCGGGCCAGTCGCTGGTGACCAGCGGTCAGGGCGGGGACGCCCATTCCGCCTTCACCGATAGTCTCGAAAAACTCGAGAAGCGGGTGCGCCGCTACAAGCGTCGCCTCAAGGATCACCACATCGGTCCCAAGGGCCTGTCGCCCGAGAAGACCGAGGACGCAGCCCGCGACGTGGCCCGCTCGATCGTGCTGCGGGATCCCGACACAGTCGAAGACGACGCGTTCGGCGAAGCGGGGCGTCCGGACGAGCCCCCGCCTGTGGGCATGGTCATCGCCGAGACCGAGCACGAGATCCGCACCATCACGGTGGGCAGGGCGGTGCTCGAGTTAGACATGACCGGCTACCCAGTTGTCTTGTTTCGCAATGCGGCGCACGGCGGCCTGTCGGTCGTTTACCGACGGCCCGACGGCAATGTCGGCTGGATCGACCCCGAAAGGACGCTGAAGGCCAACGGCAAGTCGAACGGCTCGACCGGTTAAGCTTTCAATGGGACGGCGCACCGGTTAAACGGCCCGCCGTCCCTTGTGCGGGGTCAAAGCGGGGTCGTGATGGATATCGGTAATCTGCTGGCGGCGGACGGCGTCTTGCTGAGGGGGTCCGCCTCCTCCAAACGTCAGGCTCTGCATCTGGTGGCAGAAGCGGCCAGCCACGCGCTCGGCATCGATGAGGCCAAGGCTTACGTCGCCTTAGCTGAGCGAGAGAGCTTGGGCTCGACCGGCCTGGGAGCCGGTGTTGCGGTGCCCCACGCCAGGATCGAGGGACTGGACCGCGTTTGGGCGGTATTGGTGCGGCTCGAGACGCCGGCGCCCTTTGATGCCTTGGATGACCGGCCCGTCGATCTGCTCATGGGGCTGTTCGGCCCGCCAGATGCGGGCGCTGAACATCTGCGGGCGCTGGCTGCTGTGTCCCGGGCGCTGCGCGCGCCAGCGTTCCGCGAGCGCCTTCGGCAGGCGCGGACAGCGGACGCCGTGCGCGCCGTTTTCGTCGAAGAAACGACCCAAACCGCTGCTTGACGTCCTAGTGGACGGAAACGGGCTCTAACTCGTGGGCCACGGCGGCGGCGAAGGCGGTGGCGCGGTCTATCATGACCGCCAAACGCTCGCCGTCGGCGCCATGCACGGCGTAAAGCGTCTGATCGGGATCTATCTCCAACCCCTGGGCCGTCTCGACCTGGGCGTCGGCGAGTACGTCCGCCGCCTTGATTTCGCGGACATAAACCAGGTCGGGAGCACCCAGACCGGCGAAGTCTTCCTTAGTCATGATGGTCTCGGGCGTCATGGTGACCGCCTCCTTCAAAGGTGCAACGCCCGGATCGCCGAGCGGTTCGACCGCCTCAGCCGGTCGTGATGGGGATGCTCTGGACGGTCGCCTTCTGGTCTGGACGCAGCAGGTCGACGTGCAGCAGGCCGCGCTCCAGGCGCGCACCCTGGACTTCCAGCCCGTCGGCCAGGACGAAGCTCCGCACGAAGCCCCGCGCCGCGATGCCGCGATGCAGAAAGGCCTGTTCGCCGCGGCTCTGATCGTCGCGCTTGCCCGCGATCGTCAGCTGACGCCCTTCGATCGTGATGGCCAACTCATCGGACGTGAAGCCCGCGACCGCCAGGGTGATGCGAACGGCGGCGTCGCCTGTCTGCTCGACATTGTACGGCGGATAGCTTTCGGCCGCAGCCTTGGCGGCCCGGTCGATCAGGGCTCGGGTGTGGTCGAACCCCAGCAGGAAGGGGCTGTCGAACAGCACAGTGCGCGTCGTCATCTCAGTCGGTCCTCGAAAGCGACCTGACCGTCGGCGTCTCCCGTCATCGGCAAGCCGCCCGGCCGTCCAAGAAGATGGTGGGCTGTCGTGGCGCGATCAAGACGCGCCGGCGCGACCTGAAGCCGCAAATGGAAAACCCCCCGCCGGGTCTCGGCGAGGGGTTTATGGTGGAGCTAAGCGGAGTCGAACCGCTGACCTCTTGAATGCCATTCAAGCGCTCTACCAACTGAGCTATAGCCCCGGACCGTTTCGGCCTGGTCCGCCGGTTCTTCTTTCGAAACGCCCCGGCGAGGCGGCGGAAACTATGTCAGGGCCTGACGGTGATCAAGACCCGTCCCGCATTTATTTTCGCCCGGCCAGGACACTGCGAAAACCGGGCGAAAACAGATGGTTGAGCGTTAATCGTCATCCTTGGAAGGCTTGGCGATCTCGTCGTCGAAGGAATCGTCATCCTCGTCTTCGATGAAGGGGACGGAATCGTCGTCATCGTCGTCGCCGAGGTCGTCGTCGCCGTCCGACGACCCCATGCCGGCGTCGTCATCGGAGGATTCGTCGTCGTCGTCGTCCGGAGTGACGATCGGTTCATGGCCTTCCTGATCGATCTCGGGGGTCGAGGTTTCCGCTTCCTCGTCCTCGTCGTCGCTCTCGCCCGACTTGTCCTTGACCTGGTCTTCGGCGTCTTCATCGGCGGCATAGCCCGCCGGGCGTCCGCGACCGATGGTGCGCCGGTTCTTCAGCGCCTCTTCGGGGTCGAACTCGGTGTCGCACTTGGGGCAGTGGGCGGGACGACGGGTCAGGTCGTAGAACTTAGCCTGGCAGTTCGGGCAGACCTGCTTGGCGCCCAGTTCGGGATTGGCCACGGACGATGCTCTCGAAAAGGGGTGATTTCGGGCGGCTCCCTTGCCACCCCCAAGGGCCGCTGTCAAAAGCTCTCTCTTCTCTACCCCATTTGGGCGCCGCCCGGCGCGCGATCCGCAAACGAGACCGCCGGGTGACGACCCCCTCCATCCTGACCTCCAGACCGTCCAATCCACTCCGGGGACACGTGCGCGCGCCGGGCGACAAGTCGATGTCGCACCGGGCGCTGATCCTGGGGGCGTTGGCGACCGGCACGACGCGGATCGAGGGGCTTCTGGAGGGCGAGGACATCCTGGCCACCGCCCGCGCCGTCCAGGCTTTCGGCGCCAAGGTCGAGCGCACCGGCGAGGGCGCCTGGCGTGTCGAGGGCCAGGGTGAGTTCCGCACGCCGGCCGATGTCATCGACTGCGGCAACGCCGGAACGGGGGTTCGTTTGCTGATGGGCGCCGCAGCCGGCCAGCCGGTCGAGGCGACCTTCGACGGCGACGCCTCGCTGCGCAAAAGGCCGATGAAGCGTGTGACCGACCCCCTGACCGCCATGGGCGCCCGCTTCGCCTGGCAGGGCGCCGAGGACCGGTTGCCCGCGACGCTCAAGGGCGGCGGGCTGAGCGCCATTCATCACGTCCAGACCGTGGCCTCGGCCCAGATCAAGTCGGCGATCCTGCTGGCCGCCCTGACGGCCGAGGGCGAAACCTGCGTCGTCGAGCCGGAGAAGAGCCGCGACCACACCGAGCGGATGCTGCGCGCCTTCGGCGTGGAGGTTTCCGTGGTCGCCGAGGGCCAGGGCTGGCGAATCCGGCTCAAGGGCGGCCAGACGCTGAAGGCGGCGGTCGTGGCCGTGCCGGGCGACCCGTCGTCGGCGGCCTTTCCGCTGGCGGCCGGCCTTATCGTGCCGGGATCCGAGGTGACGGTCGAGGGCGTCATGCTGAACGCCCTGCGTACGGGCCTTTTCGACACCTGGATCGAAATGGGAGCGGACCTGACCATCGCCAATCGCCGCCAGAGCGGCGGCGAGGACATTGGCGACGTCACCGCCCGCCACTCGCGCCTGAGGGGCGTGGTCGTGCCTGAAACGCGCGCCGCCTCCATGATCGACGAGTATCCGATCCTGGCGGCCACCGCCGCCTTCGCGGAAGGACAGACCATCATGCGCGGCGTGGGCGAGATGCGGGTCAAGGAAAGCGATCGCATCCGTCTGATGGTCGACGGCCTGCGCGCCTGCGGCGTCACTGTCGAAGAAGAGGCGGAAGGGTTCATCGTCATGGGCGGCGCAGTCCGCGGCGGCGCGATCGTCGCCACCGCCCACGACCACCGCATCGCCATGAGCCACCTGATCCTGGGCCTGGCGGCTGAACAGCCCGTGTCGGTGCTGGACCCTAAGATGATCGCCACCAGTTTCCCCGACTTCGTCGAACTGATGCAGGGTCTGGGCGCCGAGGTGGGCCCATGAGCGGCCTCATCATCGCCGTCGACGGCCCGGCCGCTTCGGGCAAGGGCACCATCGCCTCGCGGCTGGCGGCGCATTACGGCCTGCCGCATCTGGATACGGGCCTGCTCTATCGGGCGGTGGGCCTTAGCCTGCTGGACCAGGGCGTGTCACTGGACGACGCGCAGGCCGCCGAGGCGGCGGCGCGGGCGCTGGACGTGTCGGGCCTGTCGGACAATCCGAGGCTGATCGAGCGCGGAACCGGCGAGGCCGCCAGCCGCGTAGCCGGCCATCCCGGCGTGCGCGCGGCCCTGCTGAAGCTGCAGCAGGATTTCGCCGCCCTGCCCGGCGGGGCGGTGCTGGACGGGCGCGACATCGGCACGGTCATCGCGCCGGACGCGGTCGCCAAGCTGTTCGTCACCGCCAGCCCGCACGTGCGCGCCACGCGGCGCTGGACCCAGTTGACCAAGCGCGGCGAGGTCATCGCCTTCGAGGACATGCTGGTCGACATCATGCGCCGCGACGAGCGCGACGCCGGCCGCGGCGCCGCGCCCATGGTCCAGGCCGCAGACGCGGTCTTGCTGGACACGACAGAGATGGATATAGAAGCCGCCTTCGATGCGGCCCGCCGTATCGTCGAGACGGCGCGCGCGAACTAGGCCCTCAGGCCCTTTCGCAAATCCAACGCTCCCACCCTCGGCTTCCGCGGGCGATCGGGTCGAGCTTCGGCCCCGCATCCTGACGACCTGCCTTTTCTTCTGACAACCACTTCGCGCGGGGCCGTTCGGTCGCGCGCCATAGCCCTTTCCTCCAACCCCAGAGCTTCATGACCGATACCCTGAACCCCACCCGCGACGATTTCGCCGCGCTGCTCGACGAACAACTGCAAGGCCGCGACCTCGGCGAAGGCCAGGTCGTGCACGGCCGCGTGGTCGGCATCGAAAAAGACATCATCATCGTCGACGTCGGTCTGAAGACCGAAGGCCGCATCGCCGCGCGCGAGTTCGGGCAGGGCGAAGGCGCCGTCATCCCCAAGGTGGGCGATAACGTCGAAGTCTATCTGGAGCGCGTCGAGAACGCCCTGGGCGAAGCCGTCATCAGCCGCGACAAGGCTCGCCGCGAGGAAGCCTGGACCCGTCTGGAAGGCGTGTTCGCCGAAGGTCACCCGGTCAACGGCGCCATCGTCGGCCGCGTCAAGGGCGGCTTCACCGTCGACCTGGGCGGCGCCTCGGCCTTCCTGCCCGGCAGCCAGGTCGACATCCGCCCGGTGCGCGACGTCGGCCCGCTGATGGGCAAGGAACAGCCCTTCGCCATCCTGAAAATGGACCGTCCGCGCGGCAACATCGTCGTCTCGCGCCGCGCCATCCTGGAAGAAGCCCGCGCCGAACAGCGCACCGAGCTGGTCGGCCAGTTGGCCGAGGGCGAAGTCCGCGAAGGCGTGGTCAAGAACATCACCGACTACGGCGCGTTCGTCGACCTGGGCGGCATCGACGGCTTGCTGCACGTCACCGACATGAGCTGGAAGCGCGTCTCGCACCCGAGCCAGGTCCTGGCCGTGGGCGACACCGTCAAGGTCCAGATCGTCAAGATCAACCCGGACACCCAACGCATCTCGCTGGGCATGAAGCAGCTCCAGTCGGACCCCTGGGACGGCGTGGAAGCCAAGTACCCGGTCGGCGCCAAGTACACGGGCCGCATCACCAACATCACCGACTACGGCGCCTTCGTGGAGCTGGAGGCCGGTGTCGAGGGCCTGGTGCACGTCTCGGAAATGTCTTGGACCAAGAAGAACGTCCACCCCGGCAAGATCGTCTCCACCTCGCAGGAAGTGGACGTCATCGTGCTGGACGTCGACAGCTCCAAGCGCCGCATCTCGCTGGGCCTGAAGCAGGCCCAGGCCAATCCCTGGGACGCCTTCCTGGAAACCCACCCCGTCGGTTCGACCGTCGAGGGCGAGGTCAAGAACGCCACCGAGTTCGGCCTGTTCATCGGCCTGGACAACGACATCGACGGCATGGTGCACCTGTCCGACCTCGACTGGTCGGTGTCGGGTGAGGAAGCCATCCAGCGCTACCGCAAGGGCGAAATGGTCAAGGCCAAGGTGCTGGACGTCGACGTCGAGAAGGAACGCGTCTCGCTGGGCATCAAGCAGCTGGGCGGCGATCCGATCGGCGAGGGCGACACCTACAAGCGCGGCCAGCAGATCACCGTCACCGTCTCGTCGATCGAAACCGGCGGCATCGAGGTCAAGTTCGGTGAAGACGACGCGCCGGTCACGGCCTTCGTGCGCAAGTCGGACCTGTCGCGCGATCGCAACGAGCAACGTCCGGAACGTTTCGCCGTCGGCGACCGCGTCGACGCCATGATCACCGCTGTGGACAAGGCTTCGCGCCGCGTCTCGGTGTCGATCAAGGCTCTCGAGATGAAGGACGAGCAGGAAGCCATCGAACAGTTCGGTTCGTCGGATTCCGGCGCCTCGCTGGGCGACATTCTGGGCGCCGCGCTCAAGAACGCCAACAAGGAGTAGGCCTCAAGTTGCGGAGCGCCCTGCGTTCTGCGACAGGGTTTGAGGATGGGGCGGCCGGAGCGATCCGGCCGCCCTTTTCCATGCCGGCTCGCCCACGAGGCGAAGCGACCCCGCCTGGGTCGCCAGAGGCGGGAAAGAAAGCCCTTAACGACGATATTCCGCCCCAATTGGCCATGCAGGTCTTTTTCCTGCGGAAAGCTGTGGTTAGTGTGCGGCGGCGGTCATTGAGGCCGTGACCCCAGACAGCCCGGCGACGGGCGCGGCAGGGCGGGGGCCTATTCGATGATCAAGTCGGAACTGATCGACAAGCTGGCGGCGGAGAACACCCATCTGACCCACTCGGAGGTCGAGCGGGTGGTGAACATCGTGCTCGGCCGAATGACTGATGCGCTGTCGAATGGCGGTCGGGTCGAACTTCGGGGCTTCGGCGCCTTCTCGGTGCGGTCGCGGCCAGCGCGCTCGGGGCGAAACCCGCGCACGGGCGAGACTGTCGATGTCCCGGCCAAGTCGGTGCCCTTCTTCAAGAGCGGCAAAGAGCTGCGTGAACGGCTCAACGCCTCGGGCGACGCCTGAAGGAGCCGCGAATGAGCCTGCTCAAGGAATTCCGCGAGTTCGCGGTCAAGGGCAACGTCATCGACCTGGCGGTCGGCATCATCATCGGCGCCGCCTTCAACGGCATAGTCCAGAGCCTGGTCAATCAGGTGATCATGCCGCCGATCGGCCTGGCCACCGGCGGCATCGACTTCTCCAACCTGGAGTGGGTGCTCGTCCCCGAGAATCCGGCGACCGAAGAGATCGAGAAGGTCGCCATCCAGTACGGCGCCTTCATCAACACCCTGATCCAGTTCCTGATCGTGGCCTTCGTGGTCTTCATGCTGGTCAAGGTGATAAACAAGCTGCGTCGAGACCAGGCGGCCCAGCCGGATCCCGCGCCTGCCGCCCCGACGGCCACCGAAAGTCTCCTGACCGAAATCCGCGACGAGCTGAAATCGCGCCCGCGGCTATAGCGCCCGGTCCAGTCCTCAGCCTCCGGAAGGCGAGGTCTCGGTGGCGCGCATGACCATGGCGCGCAGTTCGGGAATGCCCGTGCCCTTGTCCGACGAGGTCACCGCGACTTCCGGATAGGCGGCGGGCCGCTTCGAAATGGCCTTGAGCGTCGCCTCAGCTACGCGCTCGACCTCGCTGGCCTTCAGCTTGTCGGCCTTGGTAAGCACGATCTGATAGCTGACGGCCGACAGGTCCAGCGCGTCCAGCGCCTCGGTGTCCACCGCCTTCAGCCCGTGGCGGCTGTCGATCAGCAGATAGACCCGCTTCAGCGTCACCCGGCCGCGCAGATAGTCGCGCCCCAGGTTCTGGAACCGCTTCACCTCGCCCTTTGACGCCTTGGCCCAGCCATAGCCTGGCAGATCGACCAGCCGCATCTTGCCGTCCAGGTCGAAGAAGTTGACCTCGCGCGTGCGGCCAGGCTCGTTGGACGCCCGCGCCAGCTTGTTCATGCCGACCAGAGCGTTGATCAGGCTGGACTTGCCGACGTTGGAGCGCCCGGCGAAGGCGACCTCGGGCAGGTCGGGCTCGGGCAGTTGCTCGATCTTGGCGCAGCCCATGACGAAGGTCGCCGGCCGCGCGAACAGCACGCGCGCGCCCTCGAGTTCTTCGTCGGTGAAATCGCTCATATCCGTCTCCCGGCGACGCCGGGCCCCCACGATGGAGCCCGGTCATTCACGGGTGGTGCAGTCGGCCTCAGGCCTTCTTGAAGCGGGCCAGGAAGGTGTCGATCGGGTTCTCGGCCTTGAAGCGGTGCATGATGATGTACTGCTGTAGGATCGACAGGATGTTGTTCCACGCCCAGTAGATCAGCAGCCCGGCCGCGAACGGCGCCATGATGAAGGTGAAGACCAGCGGCATGAAGGCGAAGATCTTGCGTTGAACCGGGTCGGGCGCAGGCGGGTTCATCGCCATCTGCAGCCACATCGTCAGGCCGTAGAAGATCGGCAGGATGCCCAGGTGCAGCGGCCCGTTCAGCAGGCCGCCGATCAGGGGAACCGACGCCACGTCCCAGGGGAACAGGCCGAACCCGGTGAAGATCGACGACGGGTCGCGCGCCGACAGGTCGCGTATCCATCCGAAGAACGGCGCGTGGCGCATCTCGATGGTGACGAACAGCACCTTGTACAGGGCGTAGAAGACCGGAATCTGGATCAGGATGGGCACGCAGCCCGCCAGCGGATTGATCTTCTCGCGCTGGTACAGCGCCATGATTTCCTGCTGCTGCTTCTGCGTGTCGCCTTCGTGCTTCTTCTTGATCTCCTCCATCTTGGGCTGGAGGGTCCGCATCTTGGACAGGCTTTCGTAGGCCTTGTTGGCCAGCGGGAACATGATCAGCTTGACCACGACGGTCAGGCCCAGGATGGCCAGGCCGAAGTTGCCCATCAGGTTGAAGAAGAACTCCACGACCATGAACAGCGGCCGGGTCAGGAACCAGAACATCCCCCAGTCAATGGCGTAGACGAAGCGCGGCAGGTCCAGTTGCTCCTCGTAGGACTTCAGGATCTCGTTGCGCTTGACCCCGGCGAACAGGCGCTGGGTCTCGGTGACCTGGCGGCCCGGCTGAATGGTGCGCGACTGGCCCAGCAGATTGGCTTCGTGGACATTGGTTTCGCCCGCCGCACGCACGCGGAACTCGCCCTGGACCTGTTCGGTCTGCGGGGGGATCAGGGCGGCCAGCCAGTATTTGTCGGTGATGCCCATCCAGCCGCCGGTCGAGGTCTGCTCGACCCGGGGGCGCTTTTCCCAGTCCTTGTACTTGATCTGCTCGGTGGAATAGGAGCCCTCGCGGCCGAAGGTGCCGATCGCGCCCTCATGCAGGATCATCTGCCGACCCAGGTCGTCGGGCACGCCCTGACGCTGCACCGAGCCGTAGGGCGCGATGGTGATGGGCTGGGTCCCCAGATTGGCGACCGTGTCGGAGACGGTGAACAGATACTGGTCGTCGATGGAGATGACGCGGGTGAAGCGCAGGCCCTGGCCGTTGTCCCAGATCAGGGTCACCGGCGTCGTCGGCGTGAGCGTCTGCCCGTTTGTCAGGCGCCAAAGGGTGTTGGGCCCGGGCACGCCGCCCGGCACGTTGGGGCCGGTCCAGCCGAACTGGGCGAAATAGGCGTGCTGCATGCCCTGCGGGCGGAACAGCTCCACCGGCGGCGAGTCGGCGTCCAGCGTCTCGCGGTAGCGGGTCAGGAACAGGTCGTCGATGCGGCCGCCCTGCAGCGACAGCGAACCGCGCAGGGTCGGCGTTTCGATCGCCACGCGCGCCGCCGAGCCGAGCGCAGCCGAGCGATCAGTGACGAAGACGCCGGTTTCGGGCCGCAGCGCCGTGTTGGAGGCGTCGGCGGCCGGTTGGCTCTGCTGCTCGGCTGCGGCGCGCTGGGCGGCCTGGCGGCGCTCGGCCTGCGGCTGCATCACAAAGGCGTAGTAGGCCAACATGATGACCGCCGAACACACGATGAAGATCAGCGTGTTGCGCGAGTTCTCGTTCTTCATCGGGGCGGGCTGTCCTGCACAACGGCGGAAGGGTCGGCCGGTCGGCCTGAGGGGGCGGCGGGCGCGGGGGCCGCGCGCGGGGTCGCCAGCCTTGTAAGCACCCATTTCACATCGTCAAGCAAACGGTCCCAGGGACGGTCAGCCGTGCCCATTCGGGCGATGAAGACATAGTCGCGTCCGGCCAGGGCGTGGGCGGGCGCCAGCAGACGCGCGGCCTCTCTCAGCCGGCGCTTGGCGCGGTTGCGGACCACCGCGCCGCCGATCTTGCGCGTAGCGGTGAAGCCCAGTCCGACGGCGTCTGATCCGTCGCCGCGGTCCAGCATCTGGATGACCACGCCGCCGCGGGCCTCGGAACGACCTTTGGCGGCCGCCAGGAACTGGGGCCGCCGCTTCAGTCGATGAAGTTCAAAGGCGTCGGTCATGCGCCGGACAACGGCGCGCGCCGTCAGGCCGTCAGGCGCTTGCGGCCCTTGGCGCGGCGGCGGGCGACGATCTTCTGGCCGTTCTTGGTGGCCATCCGCGAACGGAAGCCGTGACGGCGCTTGCGCACGAGTCGCGACGGCTGATAGGTCCGCTTCACGGTCGGCTCCAAACATAACTGGTGTGAGGCGGCGGGCAGGAAGACGTCCACCGCAGGAAGGGCGGGCGTATAAGCGGGGACTGGCGCGGTGTCAACGCCGAGCTGATCAGGGAAAACGAGCGGATGCAGCAGCGAAGGGCGAAGGACTGGGCGATCCGCCTTCTGCCGCTGGCCGCCGTCGCGGCTCTGGTGGCGCTGATCTTCGCCATGGGGTGGAACCGCTACCTGTCCATGGAGATGCTGCGCGAGCACGGTCTGGCGCTCCAGGCCTATGCGCGCGACCATTATCTGATCGCCCTGATCGCCTTCGTCGCCGTCTATGCGTTGGCGACGGCCTCGACCATTCCGGGACCGGTCTTCCTGACCCTGTTGGGCGGGATGATGTTCGGGCCCTACGTCGGCGCCTTGGCCCAGGCCACGGGCGCCACCATCGGCTCGATCGTGATCTATCTGGTGTACCGCACCGCAATCGGCCGCTGGCTGAGGGCCAAGTTCGAGGCGGACGCCGGCCTGATGGACCGGATAGCCAAGGGAATCGACCGCAACGCCTTCCTGACCCTGCTGACGCTTCGGCTTATCCCCAGCGTGCCCTTCGTGCTGATCAACGCCTGCGCCGGCATGGTGGCGGCGCCGCTGCGGCCCTACATCGCCGCGACCTTTCTGGGACTGCTCCCGTCGACCTTCATCTACACCTGGATCGGCTCGGGCCTGGGAGATCTTCTTCGCGCCGGCGTGCGTCCTGATCTGCGCATGCTGGTCGGACAGTTCTTCTGGCCGCTGATGGGGGTGGCCTTTCTGTCGCTGCTGCTTCCCGCGCTTATCAAGGGCGTTCAGATCTGGCGCACGCGACGCCGGGCGGCGGCGGCATGAGCCGGCTGGACGTCCTCTCCGCGCTGCGCCGGCTGCGCCTCGCCGCGCCCGAAGGTCTCACGCCGCGGCTCCTGATCCTGACCGCCCTGTTCACCCTGGCCGTGCTGTCCGCCATCGTCCTGCCCAGCGCCGCCGCCTTCCACGAACGCTGGCTGCAGGATCGGCTGCAGTCGGCCGAACTGGCGTCGGTGGGTGTCGAAGCCCTGCCCTATTCCGCCGTCGAGGACGAGACGGCCGCCGAACTGTTACGCATCGGCGGAGTGCAGTCGGTGGTGGTCGGCGAGCAGGGTGTGCGCCGGCTGCTGCTGCAGGCGCCCAACCTGCCCCGGGCGCCCGAGCTTATCGACCTACGCGAGCGGAACTTCGGCCAGCGGCTGATGGACCCCTGGCGCACCCTGTTCGGCCACCCGGACCGCTCGCTGCGCGTTCAGGCGGCGCCGCGCTATCGCTCGGGCGATCTGATCGAGATCCTGGCGCCGGCGCAGCCGCTGAAGATTGAACTACGCGGCTTCCTGCTGAACACGCTTCTGACCGCGCTGTTGATTTCGACCCTGGCCGGCGGACTGCTCTATGCGGCCCTGGCCTACCTTGTGGTCCAGCCGCTGAGGCGGGTGACCAAGGCCATCGAACGCTTTGCCTCCGATCCAGAGAGCGCCGGCGAGGCGCCAAGCCCGCGCCGCGACGAGATCGGCCGCGTCGAACGCGAACTGGCGCGGATGCAGGACGAGGTGCGCCAGTCCCTGCGCGCCCGCGCCCGCCTTGTGGCGCTGGGCGAGGCGGTGGCGAAGATCAATCACGATCTCCGGAACATGCTGACCTCGGCCCAAATGGCCTCCGAACGGCTCGCCGCCTCGGCCGACCCCCATGTGGCCAAGGCCCTGCCACGGCTTGAGCGGGCCCTGGGGCGGGCCTCGACCCTGGCGCGCAACGTGTTGGACTACGGCAAGAGCGAGGAGCCGCCGTCTCAGAAGGTCCGCCTCGCCCTGACGACCGCCGTGCGCGCCGCGGCCGAGGACGCGGGGCTGGACCCCCGGGGCGTGCGTCTCAAGACCCGCCTGCCGGCCCGGTTGATGGTCGAGGCCGATGCAGATCAGCTGCATCGCATCTTGGTCAATCTGATGCGCAACGCCCGCCAGGCCATCGAAGCCGCGGGACTCGAGGAGGGCGTCATCGAAGTGTCGGCGCACGAGGCCGAGGGACGCTGCCTGATCCGCCTGACCGACAACGGCCCTGGGATCCCGCCGCGCCTGGCCGAGCGCCTTTTCGAGCCCTTTGTCAGCGGCAAGGCTTCGGGCGGCACGGGCCTGGGCCTGACCATATCTCGAGAGCTGGCCGCGCTTCACGGCGGCGATCTGCGCCTGGTCGAGACCAGCGAGCGCGGCGCCGTCTTCGAACTTGCGCTGCCGGCCTGACCTCAGTCCAGGCCGTCCTCGGTGACGACGAACGGCCGGTTCTGAGCCTTGGCCTCAGCGGCCAGCTCCTCCTGAACCCGATGCCAGCGGCGCAGGCGCTCGAAGGCGATGACATTCTCGGGCGAAGCGTCCATCCAGTCTCGGAAGGCGATCACCTCGGGGTCACGTTCGCCGGCGTCCGGCGCCGGCATGGGCGGAGTGGACGGCAGCCGCGCGGCCACGCTCGCGGGAATGGGATAGTCGCCCGAGGGCGTGCTCAGCATCATGACCGGCATCTAAGCCGCGCTTTGGACGACGGCGCAATCTCAACCTTTCGCCGCGACAAGCGTTGCCGCTTTCGACAGGATGACGAAGACCACAAGGGAAGCTCCATGACACGCCTCGTCCTCACCGCCGCAGCCCTCTCCGCCTTGGCGCTCGGCCTGGCGGCGCCGGCCGTCGCCCAGCAGCAAACTCAGGCCCAGGTCTCCGCCCAAGCGGCCACGGGCGACGCCGCAACGCAGGCGCGACTGCGCG
This sequence comes from Brevundimonas sp. MF30-B, assembly GCF_004683885.1. Lineage (NCBI taxonomy): Bacteria > Pseudomonadati > Pseudomonadota > Alphaproteobacteria > Caulobacterales > Caulobacteraceae > Brevundimonas > Brevundimonas sp. MF30-B. Next base: position 355,228 of record NZ_CP038440.1, read on the forward strand.
CGCAGGGCGAGGCTTATCACCGTGCGCCGGACTCCGCTCAAGATCCCGACGAACTGGTGCGAACCCGAATTCTCAATGCCGAGATCGCCGCCGGCAACATGGCGGCCGAGGATCAGGAGCGCGCCGCGGCCGCGGTGCACGCCCAGGCCCTAGCCAGCCATGAAGAGGAGGAGGTGCGCGCCGCCACGGCCCGCGCCGAATACGAGGCCACCCTGCGCGCTTCCGAGGCCGCTCAGGCGCGCTACGATGAGATGTACGCCGCCTGGGAAGCCCAGGTCAGGGCGTGCAATGCGGGCGACCGCCGGGGCTGCGCCGCCGGTCCCGCGCGCTTCGATCCGACGCCACCCGCGCCCGCGCCGCGCCGCTGGTGATCAGCCGGCGAAGCGGGCGAAGGACTCGATGACGCGGGCGTAGGCCTCGCGCTTGAACGGCACGATCAGGTCGCACGCTTCGCTCAGCCGCCCCCAGCGCCAGGCGTCGAACTCCGGCTCGCCATGCGCCGTCAGATCGACCTCGGCGTCCTGGCCCAGGAAGCGGCAGGCGAACCACATCTGCTTCTGCCCCTTCCAGCCCCGCGCCTGTTTTGAACCGCCGTAGTCGGCCGGGAAGTCGTACGCGATCCATTCGTCGGTTCGACCCATGACCTCGACCGAGGTGACGCCCGTCTCCTCGGCCAATTCGCGCAAGGCGGCGGCCTGCAGGTCCTCGCCCTCGTCCACGCCGCCTTGCGGAAACTGCCAGGCGTGGGCGCCGGATGTGTGGATGCGGTGTCCGTACCAGGCCAGACCGTCGCGGTTGAACAGGACGACGCCGACGTTGGGGCGGTGCAGGCTAAGATCGGTCATCGACGCCAGATAGCCCGCGTCGTCGCTCGTGTCAGCGTCCAGGGCGTTGGGTCATCGCCGAAGCGGGGGCCAGCTGCAGGCCGCGCGCGTCAAGGCCCTCGGCCCACCGGGCGGCGGCCTCAACGGTCACAGGATAGCTGAAGCCGGCGCCCATGGCGGAGCCGCGCGACTTGGCGAGAGCCTCGATCGCATTCAACTGGGCCATGATGGCGGCGGGGCTCTGGGTTTGGTCGATGACGCGATCGGCGCTGGCGCGCGCCCAGGCGCCGGGCCGGCGGCCCGCCGAGCCGTCGTCCAGGAAGGCCACGCCGCGCTGGCGCAGCACGCTCAGAAAGGCGTTCATGCCAGCGTCCGAGGCCATGAAGCGGTCGCCGAGATAGTTGGTCACCCCGAAGTAGCCTGTGGCCCTGCCGAGCAGCCAGTTCATCTTGGCCGTCACGTCGTCGGCTCCGCCCGAGGCCAGCAGGGTGTAGGGCCCAGGATCGTTGTCCGGATAGCCCGAGGGCTCCATCGGCATTTCGATCAGCACCTCGTGACCCTGGGCGCGGGCCTGGTCGATCCAGCTCTGCAGATTGTCCGCATAGGGCACGAAGCTCAGCGTCACCTCGGCCGGCAGGCGTTCGATGGCGGCGCGGGTGGTGACGGCGTTCAGCCCCAGGCCGCCCACGATCAGCGCCACGCGCGGCTTGCCATTCGAGCGGAATGGACGGGCATACGCCTGAGCCGGCACACGGCCGTCCGTGGCGATGACCGGCAGCGGACCGTCTGGCCCCGGCTGGCTGAGGCCGGCGATCGGCGCGGGCGCCAGAGGATCGGCAGCGCGGCGCGGTGCGCCCACCGGCACGCCGCCAGAGACCACCGCGCCGTCAGGCAGGGTGATCAGCGCCTCCCCGCCCTCGACGCCCGCCGACAAGGGATCGGTCGCGATCAGCGCCTGATAAGGATCCATGCCCTCGATGAAGAAGGCCTCGAAGCCCGACGGCGGCGCGGTGGACACGGCGTCACGCGTGATCTCGCCCCGCGCGCTGGGGGCGCCCGCGCGCGGGTCGCCCAGCACCGCCACGAACAGGGCGCCCGCCGCCAGCAGCAGTCCTCCCGCCGCCGCAACGGCGACCGGCGGCTTCTTCAGGATGGCGACGACCGGCGCGAGATTCAGCGACGCCTTGGGGGGCGGCGATCCGGCGGCGGCGGCGAGGGCGGACTGACGTTTGGCGAACATGGCTCGGGCGGGTCGGACGAACAGCGTCCACTCCACCCTGACGCCCGCCGGTTAAGAAACCCTAACGGCGGATTCACCACGATGTCTGCGCCCGTCTCCCATCGGGAGAGGGATCAGGGCTGCGGCGTCGGGCGCGGCTCGTTGCCTGGCGTGATCTCCGGCGCGCGGGTCGGCCGAGCGGCGTCGGGCGCCGTGGTCGAAACGCCTGGCGTCTCCGCCACCTCCACGGTCGGTTCGGTGACCACGATGTTCGCCGGCGCGGCCGCCAGACGGCTCAGATTTCCGCCCGCGCGCAGCACGTCGAAGGCGCGCTGCAGCTGATAGTCGGCGTCCTTGTCGTAGTCCGGGCCCGGCGCCTCACGCGGGGTGTGCGCCCCCCGGCGTTCGGCGCCGATCGAGGCGTCCAGCGCGGTGGAATAGGCGGCTTCGGAATAGATGAAGCTGGAGCGCGAGACGATGCGCGCCTCGGCCTCGGTGCGGGCCACCTCCAGGTCCGGCTCGATACCGATCTTCTGGATCGAGCGGCCCGACGGCGTGTAGTAGCGCGCCGTGGTGATCGACAGGGCGCCGTCCTGGCCGCCGCGGATCGGGATGACGGTCTGCACCGACCCCTTGCCGAAGCTGGTCAGGCCCACGACCGTCGCCCGTTCCTGATCCTTCAGGGCGCCGGCCACGATCTCTGACGCCGAGGCCGAGCCGTAGTTGATCAGCACCACGACCGGCAGGCCGTCGGCCAGGTCGCCCGGTTTGGCGGCGTAGCGTTCGATCTGGTCGGGGCGACGGCCGCGCTGGCTGACGATCTCACCACGCTCCAGGAAGGCGTCCGACACGTCGATGGCCGCCGTCAGCAGGCCGCCGCCGTTGTTGCGCAAATCCAGCACATAGCCCCTCAGACCCGGCTTCTCGGTCTTCAGGCGCGCGATGGTCTCGTTCAGCTCGCGGCCGGTGTTCTCGTTGAAGGTCGAGACGCGCAGATAGCCGAAGTCGCCCTCGATGCGGCCGGTGACCGATTCAATGCGGATCACCTCTCGGGTCAGCACCACCTCGCGCGGCTCCTCGCCGTCGCGCAGGAAGGTCACGGTCACGCTGGTGCCCATGGCGCCGCGCAGCTTCTCGGACACCTGGCTGACGGTCATGCCGGCCGCGTTCTGGCCGTCGATGGCCGAGATGACGTCGCCCGCCTGGACGTTGGCGCGGCCGGCCGGGCTGTTGTCCATCGGCGAGATGACCTTCACCAGGCCGCCCTCGGCGGTGATGGTCAGGCCGACGCCGGAATACTGGCCCTCGGTGCGCTCGCGCAGGTCGTCGAAGCCGCTGGCGGGCAGATAGTTGGAGTGCGGATCCAGCGAGGTCATCATCCCCTGAAGGGCCGCCTCGATCAGCTTCTTGTTGTCGACCGGCACCACATAATACTGCTCGACCACCCCCAGGACGTCCCCGAACAGCTCCAGCAGGCGGAAGGTCTCGTTGCGGGGGGTCTGGCTGGATACGGCCATGGCCGACCCGCCAAGCACCGCGGCGGCGCAGCCCAGAAGAAGCAGTTTACGCATTCGGTCTCTTTCGATCGGCGTCATCTCAACACCGGGGCGTCAGGTAAGTCCGGTGTAGCGGCCAAAAGGCGGCGCCGGGGAGTCTCGTCGATAAAATCAGCGTCAGCGGGGGACGCAAGGGATTTCCACCGTCAACGCAGCCAAGGCGCCGGATCGATCGGACGGTCGTCGCGGCGCAGTTCGAAATAGATCTCGCCGTCCGCGGCCGACCGGCCCAGCGCCTGACCATCGGCGACTGCGTCGCCGGCCGAGACATCCAGCCGGTCCAGCCCCGCCACGACCGCGCGCCAGCCCGGCCCCAAGTCCAGGATCACCACCTCGCCCCAACCTGACAGCGACCCGGCGTAGGCGACGCGGCCCGCCGCCGGCGCCTTGGCCAGCGCCCCGTCGGCCCGCCACCGCCAGCCGTCCGACCGCGCCCCTTCGCCCCGGCCCCAGGTCGCGGACGGCGCGCCGGCGACCGGCGCCGTCAGCCGCGCCCGCCCCGCCGGCAGGCTGGCCGTCTCGCGCGGCGCGGCCTCGGGCGCGCGGGCGTCACCCCCCAGTTCGCGCACGCGCGCCTCCAGCGCCCGCGCCGAGCGTTCGGCCTGCTCCGCCTCGGCCTTCAGCACCGCCGCCAGGGCGGTGCGGCGGGCGCGCAGTTGGTCGACCCCGGCCAGCCGGTCCTCCTGGGCGCTCTCGCGGGTGATCAACCGCTCGGCCGACATGACCGCCAGCCGGCGGATGCGGCCCAGCTCGGCCTGTTCGGTCATCAGAGCCTCGGCGCGCGCCTCGACCTCGGGGGCCATGGCGCGGATCAGGATGGCGGCCCGCACCGTGTCGGTGGCCCGCTCGGCCGGGATCAGCAGCGGCGGCGGGGGCTTGCGGCTCATCAGCTGAAGCGCCGACAGCAGCCGCGCCTGCGCGTTGCGCTCGCGCGCCAGCCGGGTGACCAGCTGCGCCTCGCGCTGAGACAGCTCGTCGAGCCTCAAGCGCTGCGAGCGGATCTGGATGTCCTCCTGGGCGGCTTCCCGCTCCAGAGCCGTCAGGCGGCGCTCCAGCTCGGCGGTTTCGCGCTGCGCGGCCTGGGCGTCGGCCCTCAGCCGGCGCGCCCGCACGGTCTCGTCGCGATACTCGGCCTCCAGCCGGCGCAGGTCCTGCGCGGCCTGAGGCAGGCGCGCGGAGGCGGGCGCGGCGACGGCCAGCATCAGAAGGGCGGGAATCAGCGGTCTCATCTAGTCGCGATGATAGGGCGATCCCGCCAGAATGGTCACCGCCCGATAGAGCTGTTCGGCCAGCATCGCGCGCGCCAGGGCGTGAGGCCAGGTCTGCGGCCCGAAGGCCAGGAGCGAACCGGCCCGCGCCCGCACGCTCTCGTCCAGCCCGTCGGCCCCGCCGATGGCGAAGGCCAGCCGCCGTTCGCCGCGATCTCTCAACAGCGCCAGATGTTCGGCGAAGGCGCGCGAGGACCAGGCCTTGCCGCGCTCATCGCAGGCGATCAGATGCGCCCCCTCGGCCGCGCCCAGGATCAGTTCGGCCTCAGGCGCCTTGCCGGGCTTCCTGGGCTCCAAGTCGATCAGTTCCAGCGGCCCCAGGCCCAGCGGCCGGCCGGCCAGGGTCGCACGCCGCGCATAGTCGTCGGCCAGCGCGGCCTCGGGCCCGCGACCCGGCTTGCCGATGGCGATAAGCGAGAGCTTCATAATGTAGGCCCTATCGCCTTGCACACGGTGCAAGGCTGCTTGAGGGCGCCGCAGCGGGAGGAACCACCCACCCGCTTGGCCTCCGTCAGGCGTTGGCGCCCGCGCCGCGGTGGGCGCTGTCGACCGACCAGATCTTCTCGATGTTGTAGAACGTCCGCACTTCGGGCCGGAACAGGTGGATCACCACGTCGCCGGCGTCGATCAGCACCCAGTCGCAGTGCGGCAGGCCCTCGACCTTGGCCTTGCCCAGGCCGTGGTCCTTCAGCAGGCGCAGCAGGTGATCGGCGATGGCGCCGACGTGGCGGTGCGACCGGCCAGAGGCCACGATCATGGCGTCCGACATCGGGCTTTTGCCGCGCAGGTCGATCAGAACGATGTCCTGGGCCTTGTCGTCGTCCAGCTTGGACAGCAGGGCCTGCTCCAGCGGCGTGGCGCCGACCGGCAGGGGATCGCTGGCATCGCGGGCTGCGGAGAAGTCGCCGTCTTCCAGGCCGTCTTCGGGATGGACAGGGTCGATCGGGTCCATCTCGTTCGCCGTGTTCGAAACGGCGGTGTCTTGCGCGTCGTGCGCGGGCGAGGGTGTCAGCGGAGGGCTCCGAGGCGATGAACTAAAGGCGCAGCCTAGCACGGATGGCGCGCCGGGTCACCCGTCGGCGTCCCGGGCGTCTCGCGCGGCCCGGATGGCGGTGGAGGAGCGGTGGTTCAGCGGGGCCGTCAGATAGGTCCAGGCCGGCGCCGCCAGGCGCGGCAGCAGACGCGCCTGCGCGGCCGGCACGCGGAAGCGGGCGAAACGCTGGGCGCCCGGCGCGGTGCGGCTGTCCAGCAGGCTGCCGGGCCGCGCGATCACCGCCACAGGCATAAGCCGCATGATGTCGCTCCAGCCCCGCCAGCGGTGGAATCCGGCCAGATTGTCCGACCCCATCAGCCAGACAAAACTCACGTCGGGGTGGCGCGCCACCAGGACGCGCAGCGTGTCGATGGTCCACGAAGTACCGGCCCGCGTCTCGAAATCCGACACGATCATCGACGGCCCGTGGGCGACAGCCGCCGCCGACGCCATGCGATCGGCCAGAGGCGCGCTGTCGGCGGCGTTCTTCAGCGGGTTCTGCGGCGATACGAGCCACACCACCCGATCCAGGCCCAGCCGCGCCAGAGCTGTCTCAGCGACGTGCAGGTGGCCGTCATGCGCGGGATTGAAAGAGCCGCCGAACAGGCCGACCCGCATGCCGGGCTGCAGGCCCAGGCCGTCTCTCAGGGCGCCCCGTCGCGGACCGGAGGCTTTCGGCGCGGGGCCGGCGTGGAACAGGGGCAAGACGGGCTCGAGGGTTATGCTCAGTGCGGAGCTAACACGCCTGGGCGCGTCTGTCGCTAGATCAGGCTGCGGCGATTTCCGGCGGCAGGCCCCGTGCGCGGTCCAACCGCGCATCGACAAGCTGAGCGGCGGTCACACTCGCCTGGGTGAGGTCCGCACCCGCCAGGTCGGCGCCGGTCAGAACCGCGTCGGTCAGGTCGCAACCCCGCATGACGGCGTAGCGGAGCCGCGCTTCGACCAGGGTCGCTGGCATCGAGCGGGTCTTTGACAGCGGCAGCGGGCCTAGGCTGGCCCCCGCCAGATCGGCCTTGCTCAACAGCGCTCCGTTCAATCGGGCCCCGCGCAGATCGGCCCCTCGCAGATCCGCGCAGCGCAGATCGGCGCCATCGAGATTCGCGCCCTGGAAGCCGGTGTCGCGCAGATCCATGCCAACGAAACAGGCCCCTCGCGCACTGATGGCGGGCAGTTTGAACCCTCTCAGCTGTCCTTCCAGCGGTCTCAGATCCTCGCTGTCCAGCACTGCGGGTCGACCGAGCACTCCCCCGCTCTCGGCCCAGGCCATCGCATCCTTCAGGGCCTCAAGCATGACATCGGCCCGCGCCTTCATGGCCGCGTCGGGGGTGCGCAGCACGCCGGACAGGTCGGTCCTGTCCAAACGGGCAGCCTCCATCGCAACGCCGGTCAGCACTGCCCCCCGCAACCGCGCTCCGGCGAAATTGGCGCCGCCCACATCGGCTCCGTCCATCATGGCGCCCGATAGGTCTGCATCCTTTAGATTGGCGCCGTTCAGCCGGGCGCCGCGCATTGAGCAGTCGGTGAAGTCCGCCTTGAAGGCGCTGACCCCGTCGAAGCGCGAGCCGTCGAGAAGAGCGCCCGAGAAGCTGGCGCCGTCAGCGATGCCCAGCATCTTCTCGTTCTTGACCGCAGACAGCCCCTTGGTGGCGTGCGGAATGGCCAGCACCCCCTCGCGGAAATCGGCCTGGCTGAGGTCCGCCTGGCTCAGATTGGCGCCGCGCAGACAGGCGCCGCGAATGTCGGCACGGCGCAGATTGGCGCCCGTCAGGTCCGCCCCGCGCAGATCGCAGCCGAACAGGATGGCCCGCTCGAGCCGAGCGCCCGACAGGCGGCCGTTCTCCAGCGACGAACCCGTCAGATCGGCGTCGTCCAACAGGATTTCCGACAGATTCAGGTCGCTCAGATCCAGGAACTTCAGGCTGGCGCGCCGCCCGCCCGAGCGACCTTCCAAAAAGCGCAGGTGGGCCTGGACGAACATGTCCAGTTCGCCCTGGGTCAGTCGACGGCGGACAAAGGTCATGCGGGCAGGCTGTCCAGGCCACGCGCGCCGTCCAGCCGCGCGTCGTCCAGCACCGTCTGCTTCATATTGGCGCCGTGCAGATGCGCCCGGCTTAGGTCCGCGCCGGTCATGTCGGCCCGGTGCAGGTCCGCGCCCGACAGGTCCGCGCCACGCAGGCTGGCCCCTGTCAGATCGGCCGCCAGCAGCCGTTCGGGCCCTATCAGCAACGGCCCCAGCTGCGCCTGGCGCAGGTCAGCCCCCGACAGGCGAGCGTTCTTCAGCCGCGCGCCGCGCAGGTCGGCGCCCTGCATTCGGGTCGAGCGCAGATCGGCGCCCTCCAGATGCGCGCCCTGAAGCTGCACCCCTTCCATGTCCAGGCCGTAGAAAACCGCCTCCTTGGCCGACAGGGCGGTCAGGTTAAAACCCACGATCGAGCCCAGGCCGCGCAGATCGACCCGGTCGAACACCGACGGCTGGCCCTCGACGCCCCCGGTTTCGCACCACCGGGCATGGTCGCGCAGCATCTCGGCGGCCGGCATTTCCGCCACGGGCGCGCCCGACGAGCGGTCGTCGGTCAGCACGCCCTCCATCTTGGCCCCGTCGGTGCGCCACATCGCCGACTTCACCCCCACCAGAATGGCGTCGCGCAGATCGGCGCCCGAGAGGTCCGCCCCCGAAAGGTCCGCGCCAGCAAGGTCCGCGCCGCGGAAGGTGGCCTGCTTGAGATTGGCGCGAACCAGCTTGCAGTCCTTCATGATGGCGTCGGAGAAGTCGGCTGACTGGGCCAGAATGCCCGCAAGCTTGGACCGCTGCAGATTGGCGCCGACCAGCGTTGCTCCCTGGGCTTGGGCGACGTTCCGATTCTGAGCTTCGACGACGCGGTAACCCAGCCGCGCATCTGCAGCGGCCAGCGCGCCTTCTCTGAGGTCCGCCTCGAACAGGTCTGCGCCGGTCAGGTCGGCGCCACGCAGGCACGCTCCACGCAGATCGGCTCGGCGCAGACTGGCCTCGACCAGGATCGCGTCCTGCAGGTCGGCCCCGAAAAGGTTGGCGTTGTCCAGCCGCGCCCCCGTCAGATCACATCCGATCAGACAGGCCGCCGCGAAATCGGCGTCGGCGAGGTTGCAGCCGCGGAGGTCCAGGCCTGAAAGGTCCATCCAGGCGAACACCGCGCGCGCGCCTCCGGGGCGGGCCTGCCACAGCCGATCATGCCGCGCGCATATCGCGTCGACCTCGGCTTGGGTGAGCTTCTTGCGCTCGATGTCCTGGGGCTTCTCCGCCATGGCGCCATTCTGGGGCGGCCATGCTTAATGAAGCTTTGCGAAAACCGGCGTTTCAGCCTTCGTCGGCAGGGGCTTCGGCCTTTTTCCGCGGCGCGCGTCGACGCGGGGCCGGCGGGGCTTTCTCGGACACGGCTTCGGTCTCCGCGATGGACTCAGCACGCGGCGCGCCACGCGTCAGGAACCCCGGCAGGACCGAGGGGCCCTCGTCGTCGGTAGACGCTTCGGTCACGCGCGGGGTGCGCGGACGGCGCGGCGCCCGTTCGGGACGCGCCTCGGCCTGCGGCGCGGCCTCGGCCTGGACCCCAGCGTCTTCGCGCGGAGCGTCGACGGTCTCGGCTCGGGCCTCGTCGCCGGATTTGCCCTGAGCGTCGGCGTGGCCCTCGGTCGGGGCGTCGCCGTCGCGTTCGAAGCGGCGATTGCGTTCCTCGCGGCGACGCTCCCAGCGTTCGCGGCGCGTTTCGCGCCGGCCGCCTTCGCCCTCGGCGCGCGGCTCGCGGTCGTCCTCGCCGCGATCGCGCGAAGGCTCGCGATTGGCGTCGCGCTCACGGTTGTTGTCACGGTCGCGATTGTGGTCGCGATCGCGGTTATTGTCGCGGTTGGCCTCGCGCTCGGCGCGTTCGGCCTGGCGGCGGACCTCGTCTTCCTGCTTCTGCTGCTCGGCCTGCTGGGCGGCCATGAAGGCGGCCGCCTGGGCGCCGGACTCGTCTTCGAAGTCGATGTCGAAGCCCTGGCCGGCCAGCTCGCGCTGGGCGATCTCGCTGACGGGCCGCTGCGGCTGCAGAGCGCGCAGGACGCGGAAATAGTGCTCGGCGTGCTGGGTGTAGTTCTCAGCCAGAACGCGGTCGCCGGCAGACGAGGCGTCGCGCGCCAGCTGCATGTAGCGCTCGTACACCGTCTGGGCGTTGCCCCGCACCTTGATGTTCTCGGGACCTTGCGAGTCCCAGGACCGGTTCGGATTGGCGTTGTTGGCGTTATTGGCGCCGCCGGGCTTTCTGTTGCGTCCGCGTTGACGCTTCATGCCCTTGAAATCTCTCATCGAACGCTGACCGTGGTTGGGGACGCGCCACCGAGGATCGGCAGCCAGGTCCCTGTTCGTATTCCGCTCGCTCGGGGCCTATCCCCGCTGTCGACCTGTTCGGAAAACCAGTGTCCCCGCCGTGGTGCGCCCGGACCTTGTGAGCCCCGGCCGTCACGATCTCCGCGCGCGCGCCACCGGGCGAACCGGCCCGGACGGATGCGTTTGGAGGGGGAGACGAGGCGAGACTTAGCGCGCCCCGCCGGTTTCTCCAAGACCTTTAAGCGCCGCACCGAAATCGGAGAGCGCCCCGGTGCGCTCTCAACCTATTGCGCGCCCTCGGCGACGGGCAGGGCGTGGACGCGGGGATCGGGGCCGTTGGTCACCACCCGGTCGCGGTCGGCCAGATCCTTGACCACCTTCACATCCTCGAACCCTTCGGCCTCGAACAGCGCCTTGACCGCCTTGCCCTGGTCCCAGCCGATCTCCACGGCGAAGACGCCGCCCGGCCGCAGGATGCGCTTCACCTCGGGCGCCAGGTCGCGATAGGCCTGCAGCCCATCCGGCCCGCCGTCCAGCGCCAGGCGCGGATCGTGATCGCGCACCTCGGGATCCAGGCCGTCGATGTCGTCCGACGGGATGTAGGGCGGGTTGGACGCCACCAGGTCGAAGCTGTGATCGGCAATGCCGGCCGCCCATTCGGTGCGCAGGAAGGTGGCGCGGCTGTCCAGGTCCAGGTTGGCCGCGTTCTCGCGCGCCACGGCCAGGGCCTCGGGCGAGATGTCGGTGCCCAGTCCCCGCGCGCCGATGCGCTCGGCCAGGGTCGCCAGCAGGATGGCGCCCGAGCCGGTGCCCAGGTCGATCATCTCGAACGCCTTGTGCGGCGGGAAGGCCAGCAGGATCACGTCCAGCAAGGCCTCTGTGTCCGGCCGCGGGCTGAGGACGTCGGGCGTGACGTTCAGATGGATCTTCCAGAACCCCTTCTTGCCCAGGATGCGCGACACCGGCTCGCGCTTCAGCCGCCGTTCGACATAGCCGTCCAGCGCGGTTTGCTGGTCCGGCGTCACCGCGCGATAGGGGTCGGTCAGGATGTCGGTGCGCGTCGCACCGGTCGCCGCCTCAAGCAGCAGTCGGGCGTCGATCGAGGGGCTGTCGATCCGGCCGTCCTTCAGGCGAGCCTGGGCGGATTTCCAGGCGGTCAGCAGGGTCGGGCTCACGGGCGGCTCCGCAATGAGGCTGATGAACAGGGCGCGTGCCTACGCTTACGCGCCCGCGTGGGCAATCGCCTCGCGCTTTGCGGGAACGCCCTTGGACCTTCACCGTTGCGCAAACCATGTCCAAGGCCGCTTCCCGTTTCCGTCTCCCCGATCTCGCCACGCGACTGCTGAACCGTCGCAAGCCGCCGTCCGGCGGAGGGCTGGGCGCGCTGTGGCGATACCTCGGCGCGACGGTCGGCGGTCTGGCGGCGGGCGCGGGCGCGGCGCACCTGATCTACACCCAGGGCCACCGGTTTGGTCTTGAGCTGCGCGCCTATCGCCCCTCGCCTGAGGACGCGCCTGATCCGACGCCCGAGGACTACGACGCCCGCGAGCCTGGCCGGGGCCGTCTGGCCCGACGGCCGACGCACATTCCGATGAAGGGCTGGGTCGACATCCTGTGGCGCACGGGTGCGGGTTATCTGGGCGACCGGGTGGGATTCGTCGCCGGTGCGGTCACCTTCTTCGTCGTGCTGGCGCTGTTTCCGATGCTCGGCTCGTTCGTCACCATCTACGGCCTGTTCGCCGATGCGGGCGACGCCTGGAGCCGACTGCAGTTCCTGTACTCAATGCTGCCCGCCAATGTGGCCGAGTTCCTGGGCGGGCAGATGCAGCGCCTGGCCGAGAACTCCACCGGCCAACTGACCCTGACCCTGGCCTGGACCCTGCCGCTGTCGCTGTGGGCGGCGAACGGCGGCATCCGCAACCTCTTCTGGGGGATCAACGTCGCCTATCACGAGACCGAGCGCCGCAACATCGTGACCTACAACCTGATCTGCCTGGCCTTCACCGTGTCGGGCCTGATCGCGGTTATGCTGAGCGCGGCGCTGGTGATCGGCGTGCCGGTCGTGGTCGGCCTGTTCGGTCTGACCGAAGAGATCCAGTATCTGGCCCTGCTGCGCTGGCCCGTGCTGTTCGTCGGCTATGTCTTCGCCCTGGCGCTGATCTACCGCTTCGGGCCGTGCCGGGCCAAGGCGCGGTGGCGCTGGCTGACCCCGGGGGCCCTGGTCGCCGCCACGCTCAGCCTGGGCCTGTCGGGCATTTTCAGCTGGTATCTGCAGACCTTCGTGCGCACCGATTCCTACGGTCCGCTGGCGGCGGTGATGGGTTTCCTGCTGTGGACCTGGCTGTCGGTGCAGATCATCCTGATGGGGGCCAAGCTGAACGCCGAGATCGAGCATCAGACGGCGCTGGACACCACCACCGGCAAGCCGGAGCCGCTTGGCAAGCGCGGGGCGGTGATGGCGGATTCGGTCGGCGCGCGCCGCGGAAACCCCGCCGCGCTGGCCTTCACCCTGAAGCACGCCGAGGCCCTGTCTGACCGGGTTCTGCGCCGCAAGATCGAGCGCTAGACCCGGTAATAGTCCCGGTACCAATCGACGAACCGACCCACCCCGACCTCGACCGGTGTTTCCGGGGCATAGTCCAGAGCCGCGCGGGTCTCGGTCACGTCGGCTTCGGTGCTGACCAGGTCGCCATCCTGATACGGCATCAGGTTCAGCACCGCCTTGCGGCCGGCCGCCTCCTCGATCAGCTCGATGTAGCGCATCAGCGGGGTGCGCCGGCCCGCGCCCAGGTTCAGTATCCGCCACGGCGCCACACCGCTGGTCGAAGGATCCGGCCGCGTCGCATCCCAGCCGGGGTCCGCCGTGGCCGGACGGTCCAGGGCTGCGATCACGCCCGTGACGACGTCGTCGACATAGGTGAAGTCGCGCTCCATCCGCCCCTCGCCGTACACGTCGATCGGCTCGCCCTTCAGGATCGCGCCGGTGAATTTGAACAGCGCCATGTCGGGCCGCCCCCACGGACCATAGACGGTGAAGAAGCGCAGTCCCGTCGCCGGCAGGCCGAACAGATGGGCGTACGCGTGAGCCATGGCCTCGTTGGCGATCTTGGTCGCCGCATAGAGCGTCAGTGGATGATCCGCCCCCTGCTTCACCGAGAACGGCAAGGCGCCGTTGGCCCCGAAGGCCGAGCTGGTTGAGGCGAAGACCAGGCTGGTCGCCTGGGTCGCGCGCGCGCCTTCCAGGATCGACAGGAAGCCCGTCAGGTTGGAATCCGCGTAGGTCCAGGGCGAGTCGATGCTGTAGCGCACTCCCGCCTGCGCCCCCAGATGGACGATGCGCCGCGGCCGCTCGGCCTCGAACAGCGCCGCCATCGCCGCCCGGTCCGCCAGGTCGATCTCGTGGTGGCGATAGGTCGGAAAGGCCTCGAGCAGCGCCAGTCGCGCGCGCTTCAGCGCCGGATCATAGTAGGCGTTCATGTTGTCGACGCCGACCACCGTCTCGCCGCGCTCCAGCAGGCGGCGCGCGGTGTGGAAGCCGATAAAGCCCGCCGCGCCGGTGACCAGCACCGGTCCGTCCCTGTCCGTCATGGTGCACTCCGTCTCCCGCTGGCTGGATACGCCGCCCGCCGACGCCGCGCCACCCCGTCGCATTCAGCACAACCCATGGAAGAATCTTCACCGAATCTACACCGATTGATTGCAACCTGGACGGGTGGAGGGGTTGTTATGTTGTTTCTCTCGATTGTGCTGGTCATGGCCGTCGTCGCCTGGATCAGCGGACTGACCATGGCGCTGGCGTCGCGGGCCGAGGCCAAGCGGCTGCGGGTGCTGAACAACACGCTGGAAGAGCGGATAAGAGCGCGCACCGCCGACCTCACCCAGGCGCTGGCGGCGTCCGAGGACCAAGCCCGCGCCTTGTCCAGTGCGAACCAGGCCAAGTCGGACTTCCTGGCGGCCATGAGCCACGAACTGCGCACGCCGCTGAACGCGGTCATGGGCTTTTCGCACATCCTGCAGATGAACGCCGAGGCCGAGCCTCTGACCCTGCGTCAGACCCAGGCCGTGGAGCAGATCCTGGCCGCCGGCGCGCACCTGCTGGCCCTGATCGAAGAGGTGCTGGACTTGGCTCGCATCGAGGCCGGCAAGCTGTCGTTGTCGATCGAGCGCGTGGATCCGCTGCTGGTCGCGCGCCAGGTCTGCGACAGCCTGCAGCCCGAGGCGCGCGCGGCGGGGGTGACCCTGATCGCACCGCCGCCCCAGGCCGGTCTGGGCGCCGTGGCCGACCGTACGCGACTGCGTCAGGTGCTGCTGAACCTGCTGAGCAACGCCATCAAATACAATCTGCCCGGCGGCTCGGTCCGGCTGGAGGCGCGCCATCAGGACGGCGGACTGACCCTGTCGGTGATCGACACCGGCTGCGGCCTGCCCGCCGACCGCATGGCCGAACTGTTCCAGCCTTTCAGCCGTCTCGGCCGCGAGACCTCGGCGACGCCCGGCACCGGGGTCGGCCTGGCCGTGTCGCGTCGCCTGGCCGAGGCCATGGGCGGACGGCTCGCGGCCGAAAGCGTCGAGGGCCAGGGCTCCACCTTCAGCCTGTGGCTGCCGGGCTCAACCGAGGCCATGGTCCTTGCCCCCGCGCCCGAGGTTGACGCCGCCTCCCTCGGCGACCTGCCCCAGGCGACCATGCTCTACGTCGAGGACAATCCCGCCAACGTCACCCTGATGCGCCACGTCATCCGCGCCCTGGGTCCGATGCGCCTGTTCACCGCCGAGACGGGGCCCGAGGGCCTGACCCTGGCGCGCGACCTGCGGCCCGACGTCATCCTGCTGGACATCAACCTGCCGGGCATGGACGGCTACACCCTGAAGACGGGGCTGGACGCCGACCCCCTGACGCGAGGCATCCCGGTGCTGGCCCTGTCGGCCAACGCCATGCCCGAAGACATCAAACGCGGCCGTCAGGCGGGCTTCGTGGCCTATCTGACCAAGCCGCTCGACATTCCCGCCCTGGCCGAGGCCTTGGGGCGGGCGCTGAATGCGTCAACACCCGTGAGCGGCCGGGCGGCCTGATCCCGCCCGCCCGGCCCGACCCGGCTCCGGCTTGACGCGGAGGCGGCGGACGGCTTTGAGCCCCCCATGTCCGTCCGCCGCCTCCCCTATCTTCTGCTGCTCACCACGCTGATCGCGGGGTGCGCCGCGCCGGCGGCCTCGCCCCCGCCGCCGCCACCGTCGCCCGGCGCCGTCCTGCCCGACTGGCGCGCGGTGGTGACGGCGACCGACCGCGACCGCCTGCGTCGCACCGAGGCGGCCTGGGGCCTAGCGCTGGAACAGGCCCGGCGGGGATCGCCGGACCGCCTGCGCGGCCTGGGCGACCTGGCCGACGCCGACGCGCGCCTGAGCGACCCGACCCCGCCCATCGGCGACTATCGCTGCCGCCTGGTCCGGCTGGGCTCCCAGGACGGGGCCGGCCCCGCCCT
Organism: Brevundimonas sp. MF30-B; assembly: GCF_004683885.1. NCBI lineage: Bacteria > Pseudomonadati > Pseudomonadota > Alphaproteobacteria > Caulobacterales > Caulobacteraceae > Brevundimonas > Brevundimonas sp. MF30-B. Next base: position 370,944 of record NZ_CP038440.1, read on the forward strand.
GGTCGTCGGCGAGTGGAGCCGCTGCCGCATCGAGGCCACCGCCCAGGGCCTGCGCTTCTCCAAGCTGACGGGAACCCAACGCCCCGCCGGCCTGCTGTTCCCCGAGGACGAGCGTCACATGGTGCTGCTGGGCGGACTGGCCCTGGCGTCCGAACCGCCCGCCAGCCGCTATGGCCGCAACCCGGCGCGCGATCTCGCCGGCAGGGTCGAGCGCATCGCCGCCGAGCGCTGGCGCATCGTCCTGCCCTGGCCCCAGGCCGGGGCCAATCTGGACCTGATCGAGCTGATCCCGGCGGGCTAGGATTGAACCGGGGCCGCTCCTGGTTCGTTCGAGCGTTTCAATCGCCCGGAGAGCCGCCGCCATGCGCCTGTCGCCGATCCTCGCACTCGCCGCCCTGTCGCCGCTAGCGCTCGCCGCCTGCGACCGCGGCTCCGACGCCACTGCGGAGGCCCCGGCGCCCACCGAGCTGAGCCCCTCGACCGAGGCTCCGCCCCTGCCGGCCGACCCGGCTCCGACCGATCCGGCCGTCTCGCCGCCCGCCTCGGGCGAGCAGGGCGGAACGGACGACTGGCGCGCCGTCGCCAATCCCGAGGACGCCTCGGCCCTTGGCCGTCTGGACGAGGCGTGGCGAATGGCCCGCGCCTCGGCCGACGCAGCGGGCTTCGCCGACGAGGTTCAGTCGCACGGCGCCCTGGTCGATCCGAACGCGGGGCTTCAAGGCCGGCTGCAGCCCCCGCCTGGCGAGTATCGCTGCCGCTCCGTACGCATGGGTGTGAAGGGCTCTGTCGGGCTGGCCTACATCGCCTATCCCTTCTTCCGCTGCTCGGTCGAGCTGACGCCCGGCGGCGACCTGATCCTGACCAAGACCACCGGCTCGCAGCGCACGCGCGGACTGCTGTATCCCGACACCGACCGTCGCCTCGTCTATGTCGGCGCCCAGGCCTGGGGCGATCAGGAACAGGGTTTTCCGCGCTACGGCCAGATGCGCGAGCGCGACCAGGTCGGCGTGTTCGAACGCATCGGCCCCAATCGGTGGCGCCTGGTCATCCCCTTTCCCAAGCAGGAAGCCCAGATCGACATCCTGGAGCTGACTCGCTGAAGCCGGCTTGACCCCGGCGGGGCGCCCCGTCCACCCTTGGACCATCAGCTGTAAAGGGGGGCGCGCCATGAGAGGCGGACTGGGTTTCACAATCGGATCGATCGTGCTCGTGGCCATCGTGGCGGCGGTCGCCCTGGTGGGCTTCCCCACCTACAACGTCTACGCCAAGCAGATGCAGGGCCGCGCCGCCTATGAGGAGGCGGTTCAAAACCGGCGCATCCGCGTCCTAGAAGCCCAGGCCGCTCTGGATTCCGCCAAGCTGACGGCCGCCGCCGAGATCGAGCGCGCCAAAGGCGCTAACGAGGCCAACCGCATCATGGCCCAGGCGCTGGGCGGGCCAGAGGCCTATCTGCGCTGGAGCTACATCAACATGCTCCAGGAGACGGCCGGAAAAGAAGGCCGCCAGACCATTTACATCCCCACCGAGGCGGGCATGCCCATCCTCGAGGCCGGCCAGCGCCCGACGATCCGCTGATCCATCGGTGAGTTGCGGCCCGCGTCAGGTCGCCGTCGCGGGCCTGCTGCTAAACCCGCTCAGCGGCGCGCCAGACGCAGGTCCTGATAGTCGTAGCTGAAGTCGATGTCGGGACTGACGCCCTTCATCGTGGCGCGCACCGGCCGGCCGCCTTCGATCTCGAAGGTGATGAAGGCGTCTTCCTCGCGCTTGTCGGGGAAGCGGGTGCGGAAGGTCTCGCCGTCGTAGGGCTCGAGCGGCCCCTTCAGCGCCGGCGTGCGGCTGAAGGCCAGCCACAGCCCTGCGCCGCGCCGCGACACGATGATGTCACCGTACCAGGGGTCCGACCACGTCCCGACATAGGCGTCCAGCGCCAGGGACGGCGCCGCGCCCGCGCGCTGGTTGGCGTCGATCTCGACCGCGGCGGCCAGGGATTTCTCGTTGCCCTCGGCCTCCAGCCGCTTGGAATCGGCGATCCAGTCGAAACCGGCCTTGCCCATGACGATGTCGGCCACGCCTGAGCGAAGCGCGCGCAGCAGGAAGCTCTCCTCGGCGTTGGTGAAGATGGCGAATCCGGCCTTGCGGGCCGGGATCAGCACGGTGGCGGAGATGCCGCCCGGCGAGCCGCCGCCGTGCGTCACCATCCGCTCGCCCCGATAGTCCTGCACCTGCCAGCCCATGGCGTAGGTCGAGGCGATGGCGCGGCCGGGCAGCTCGGCGGTGGGGCCGGGCGACGAGCCGGCGATGATGTTGGGCCGCCACAGCTCCCGCGCCGCGGCCTGCGAAAACAGCCGCGTCCCATCCGGCAGTTCGCCCTCGGCCAGGCACACCGCGATCCACTTGGCCCAGTCGGTTGTCGTGGTGCAGAAGCCGCCGGCGGCCGCGGCCGAATCCCAGTTCCAGATGTCGGCGATGCTCTCGGCCAGCACCGTCATCGGACCCTGATAGCGCAGCGGCGGCCCGACCCGTCCGTGCGGCAAGGCCGACTTCGCCGGATCGGCGCGTGTCATCAGCGGGACGGTTTCGGTCATGCCGACCCGATCCAGGATGCGGCTCTGGATAAAGTCCTCCCATGCCTGCCGCGAGACCTGTTCGATCACCGCGCCGGCGACCACGAACATCAGATTGCAATAGTGATAGCGCGCGCGGAAACCGTCCTCGATCGGCACCTGGGGCACGGCGGCCAGCACCTCGGCGCGCGTCCGGTCGCTGTTGGGCCAGAACAGCAGGTCGCCGGCGCCAAGGCCGAAGCCGGCGCGGTGGCTCAGCAGGTCGCGCACCGTGATCCGCTCGCCGATGACCGGATCCGACAGGGTGAAGCCGGGCAGATAGGTCCGCACCGGCTCGTCCCACTTCACCTTGCCCTCGTCGACCAAAATGGCCAGGGCCGCCGCGGTGACGTTCTTGGTGTTGGAGGCGATGGCGAACAGGGTGTGTTCGTCCGCGCGCTGAGCCTGACCCTGACGGCGGACGCCATAGCCGCGCGTCAGCACTGCCCGCCCGTCGCGCACGACGGCGACGCCCACCGCCGGCTGGTCGGGCCAGGCCGCCATGGCGCGCTTCACATAGGCGTCGATCTGCTCGGCCAGACCCGCGTCGTCATTGGCCGGCGACGCCTGGCTCCAGGCTGGGCTGGCGGACAGGGCGACCAGGCCGCCGGAGGCGAACAGGGCGGAACGACGCGACAGGCTGGGCTGACGAACGGACATAAAACGGCTCCCGATTTACTCGGACGCTAGCGCCGCCGTGAACGCCGCGCCAGCCTGGACCAGACACCGCCAAAAAGCCCCCGCCCTCATCCTGCCTCGACCATGAAATTCCTGTAACCTTCTGAAAAGACGACGTTTCATGACCGCGATGTAACTAGGGACGCTGGACAACCCCTGATATCAGCAAAGGTGGAACGGGCCGGACGAGCCCGCAGGGGCTGACCAATGATCCGACTGAAGACCATCCTGCTCGCCGGCGCCATCGCCGCCGTGACGTCGCCCGCGCTGGCCCAGACCGCCGCGCCGCAGAGCCAGCCTCAACCGCGTCCCGCGCCGACTCAGGGTCCGGCCAATCAGACCCAGCCCGCGCAGACGACGCCTCAGGAGCCTGCGGCCGAGGAAAAGGAAGAGACCGCGACCGTGGCCGACGTCGTCGTCAGCGCCCAGTCCGACGGCATTCGCACCTCGATCGATTCCGTCAGCTACAGCTTGGCCAACGACCTGCAGGCGACGACCGGCAGCCTGGCCGACGCCCTGCGCAACGTGCCGTCGGTGGACGTCGATCCCGAGGGCAACGTGTCCCTGCGCGGCGATTCCAACGTCACCATCCTGGTCGACGGCCGCCCCTCGGGCATCCTGACCGGCGCCGGGCGAGGCCAGGCGCTGATCCAGCTGCCGGCGGACCAGTACGCCCGCATCGAGGTCATGACCAACCCATCGGCCGCCTATAGCCCCGAAGGCTCAGGCGGGGTCATCAACCTGATCACCAAGCCCACCGCGCCGCGCCCGGGCGTCCAGACCACCGGCTCGATCCGCGCCAACGTCGGTGATAACGGCCGCTGGAACGCCGGCGTCAGCGGTTCCTATCAGAAGGACCGCCTGACCCTGTCGGGCGACCTCAGCTACCGCGCCGATCCAAACAGCATCGGTTTCGTGCGGCTGCGCGAGCGCCTGGATCCGGTCACCGGCGCCGTGGTGTCGACCAGCACCAACACCCAGGGCGTGGAGATGGAGCAGAACGGCGGTTTTGGCCGCTTCACCGCCGAATACCGCCTGACCGACAAGACCCAGCTGACCGGCGAGCTTCGCGGCGTGGCCTTCTCGGGCGACGGCGACGTCACCGGCCTGTTCGAGACGCGCGACGCCTCGGGCGCCTTGACCAGCGCCTATCGCCGCGACGGCTCGATGAACTTCGACTTCGTCAACTGGGGCGCCACCGCCCGCCTGCTGCACCGCTTCGACACGTCTGGCCACGAGTGGTCCAACGAGCTTCGCTACGACAGCAACTCCAACGAAAGCGCGGGCCGCACGCTGAACCGCTTTCTGACACCGACCGCGCCGGACCTGTTCGAGCGCACCGATCAGGCGCTGGATCAGGTCACGCTGGGCTTCACCAGCGCCTATGTGCGCCCCATGGAGGACGGCGGGCGCCTGCGCGCCGGCTATGAGCTGAACCAGCAGCGCCCCGATCAGGACGTGACCCTGTCGCGCGGTCCGTCCGAGGGCGGCCTCGTGGTCGTGCCGGGGTTCAGCAACCGGTTCGAAGGTCGCCAGACTGTCCACGCCCTGTACGGCACCTATGAGCGACCGCTCAGCGAGAAGTTGTCGGCCCAGGCCGGCCTGCGCCTGGAGCAGGCGGACATAAAGATCGACGACGTCACCGGCGGCGCCTCGGCGACCCAGGACTATTTCCGCGCCTATCCGACGGCGCACCTGCAGTATCAGCTGTCGGACAGCCAGACCCTGCGCGCCAGCTATTCGCGCCGCATCCAGCGGCCCCAGCTGGGCCAGCTGAATCCTTTCGTTGTCTATGCCGATCCGCTGAACCTGCGCTCGGGCAACCCGGACCTGGAGCCGCAGGAGACGGACGCCTTCGAGGCCATGTGGCAGATGCGGTCGGGCCAGACCTTCTATCAGGCCACCGCCTATCTGAGAGACACCGACAAGGCCTTCACCGAGGTGGCGACCGATGTGGGCGGCGGCGTGCTGCTGACCCGGCCCGAGAACCTGGGCTCGCGCCGCGACATCGGCCTTGAGGTGACCGCCAACGGCCGCCTGCATCCCACGCTTCGCTACAACGCCTCGGTCAACGTCTTCCGCCAGGAAATCGACGCGGCCGGCATCCCCGGCGGCGTCGACCGCCAGGCGACGCTGGCCAGCGGCCGGGTCAGCCTGTCGTGGCAGCCGACGCCCGAGGACTTCTTCCAGCTGACGGGCTTCTGGCAGGGCGAGACACTGCTGGCCCAGGGCACGCGCGAGGCGGGCGGCATGGTCAACCTCGGCTACCGCCGCAAGCTGACCGACAAGCTGTCGCTGAACGTCACGGGCCGCGACATCCTAAACACCTTCAACAACGACACGGTCTACGAGACGCCGCTGTTCCGCGACAGGTTCGAGCAGGACATCAAGCTGCGAGCCTTCTACATCGGCCTGACCTACAACTTCGGCTCCAGCCCGCGCCGCCAGCCCGAGCAGTTCGACTTCTCGACCGGTCCGACCGGGGGCTAAGCCAGACGCCAGACGGCCAACTGCTCCAGCACGTCGGCCGTCAGCTGGGCGCGGGTGAAGCCGGTCACGTCGCGTGGCCGGCCGCCGTCGCCCGTCTGGGCCGTCAGCCGCCATTCGATGGCGCGGCGCCCTTCGGAGGCGTTCAGCGGCGTGGCGGCCGGCAGAGGCCGCGAGCGCGGCCCCAGGCGGTACAGAAAGTCGCGGCCCGCGCCGCTTTCGACCACCAGCCAAACCGCGTCGCCCTCCATCTCGACCTTGGCGCCCTCCAGGCCCTCGGCGCCCAGGGCGTCGCGCACCTCGACCAGGGCCGGTGCGCCGTTGCGCTCGATCTGGCGCGCGATCTCGGCCCGGCTGGCGGGTTGGAACAGCCGCTTCAGCTGCTCGCCCAGCGGCGGACTTTCGGTCTCGATGGCCCGCCCGCTGAGGTCGGCGTTCATCTGTCGGATCAGCCCGGCCGCCAGCAGGATCATGATGATGCAGAACGGCAGGGCCGCCACCAGCGTCGCCGCCTGCAACGCCCCCAGGCCACCCGCCAGCAGCAGGGCCGAGGCAGCCAGGCCCTGGAACAGGCACCAGTAGATGCGCTGCCAGCGCGGCGTGTCCTCGGCGCCGCCTGAGGCCAGGGTGTCGATCACCAGCGAGCCGGAGTCCGCCGAGGTGACGAAGAAGACCGCCACCAGGGCCACCGCCAGGGCCGAGGTGAAGCCCGCCGCCGGCAGATACTCCAGGAAGCGGAAGATGGCTGTCGACAGGTCGATCTCCACCGCGCGCCCGATGGCCCCGGCCGCCCCGCCCATGTCCAGAGCTATGGCCGTGTTCCCGAACACCGTCATCCACAGGAAGGTGAACGCCGTGGGCACCAGCAGCACTCCGGCGATGAACTCGCGCACCGTCCGGCCGCGCGAAATGCGGGCGATGAACATGCCCACGAAAGGCGACCACGCGATCCACCAGGCCCAGTAGAACAGCGTCCAGTCCGCCATCCACGCCCGCGGCTCATAGGCGTACAGGGTGAAGGTGCGCACGAAGAAGTGGTCCAGATACAGGCCGAAGTTCTGCACCAGGGCCTTCATCAAAAAGCCCGTCGGGCCCGTGACCAGCACGAAGATCATCAGGCCAACAGCCAGGGCCAGGTTCAGCTCGGACAGCCGGCGCACGCCCTTGTCGACGCCGGACAGGACCGACATCGTCGCCACGCCCATGATGACGGCGATCATCACGACCTGGGTCGCCGGATCGATCGGCAGGCCGATCAGCTCGGCCAGGCCGGCGTTCATCTGGGCCACGCCCAGACCCAGCGAGGTGGCGATGCCGAACAGGGTGCCGCAGATGGCGAAGATGTCGACCGCATCGCCGATCGGCCCGTTGATGCGCCTGCCCAACAGGGGGAAGAGGCCCGACCGCAGCGTCAGCGGCAGACCCTTGCGGTGCGCGAAATAGGCCAGGCTCAGCCCCACCACCGCATAGATGGCCCAGGCGTGCACGCCCCAGTGGGTGAAGGTGATGACCATGGCCTCGCGCGCGGCGGCGAAGGAGCCAGGCTCAACCTCGGGCGGCGCGATATAGTGCTGGATCGGCTCGGCGACGGCGAAATACATCAGGCCGATGCCCATGCCCGCCGCGAACAGCATCGCCAGCCACGAGATGTAGGGGAAGTCCGGCTCGGCGTCGTCGGCGCCCAGCTTCAGCTTGCCCGTCGGGCCCAGCGCCAGATAGGCGACCACGCCCAGGAAGCCCGCCACGGCGGCGACGTAGAACCAGCCGAAGGTGTCGATGACCCACGACTGGGCCAGCTTGAAGGCGTAGTCCGACCAGCTCGGCGCCACGAACGCCAGGAGCAGCAGCCCGCCGGCGATTCCGCTCGCGCCCCAGAAGACACGCGGGTTCATCTTGGTCTTGAGCATCGGGGGCAAGCGCGCCTTTCCAGTCAAGGTTCCGAAGCCTAGCCCCTTGCGTGGCTCTCGGGCCACACCCACGTCGGTTCAGCGGTTGGCGTCGCCCGAACCGGGGCGCCGAACCGGGTCCGCTTTTCGAAGGGATGCGCCGTGAACCTCGACCTCTATTCCGACCGCGCCAAACAGGCCGTTCAGTCCGCCCAGTCGCTGGCGCTCGCCCGCCGGCATCAGCAGTTCGCGCCCGAACACCTTCTGAAGGTGCTGCTGGAGGAGCGCGACGGCCTGGCTCGAAATCTCATCACCCAGGCCGGCGGCGACGCCAAGCGCGCCGAGGCTGACGTGGAGACCGCGCTCGGCAAGCGCGCCCAGGTCACCGGCGGCTCGGGCCAGCTGTATCTGGACGGCGACACCGCCCGCGTCTTCGCCTCGGCCGAGGCGGCGGCCAAGAAGGCCGGCGACCAGTTCGTCACCACCGAGCGCCTGCTCAGCGCCCTGGCCCGCGAGGGCGGCGTGGCCGCCACCGTGCTGAAGGCCGCCGGCGCCGACGCGGATAAACTCGACGCCGCCATCACCGAAATCCGCAAGGGCAAGACCGCCGACAGCGCCTCGGCCGAGGACGGCTATGACGCGCTGAAACGCTACGCCCGCGACCTGACCCTGGCGGCGGCGGACGGCAAGATCGACCCCGTCATCGGCCGCGATGAAGAAATCCGCCGCACCATCCAGGTCCTGGCCCGGCGCACCAAGAACAACCCCGTCCTGATCGGCGAGCCCGGCGTGGGCAAGACCGCCATCGTCGAGGGCCTGGCCCTGCGCATCGTCAACGGCGACGTGCCCGAAAGCCTCAAGGACAAGAAGGTGCTGGCGCTCGACATGGGCAGCCTGATCGCCGGCGCGAAATACCGCGGCGAGTTCGAGGAAAGGCTGAAGGCCGTGCTGAACGAGGTCTCGGCCGCCGAGGGCCAGATCGTCCTGTTCATCGACGAGATGCACACCCTGGTCGGCGCCGGAAAGGGCGACGGGGCCATGGATGCGTCCAATCTGCTGAAACCCGCCTTGGCGCGCGGCGAGCTGCACTGCGTCGGCGCCACCACGCTGGACGAGTACCGCAAGCACGTCGAGAAGGACGCAGCCCTGGCCCGCCGCTTCCAGCCCGTCTTCGTCTCCGAGCCGACGGTGGAGGACACGGTCTCGATCCTGCGAGGCCTCAAGGAGAAGTACGAGGTCCACCACGGGGTGCGCATCTCCGACAGCGCCATCGTGGCCGCCGCCAGCCTGTCGAACCGCTACATCACCGACCGCTTCCTGCCCGACAAGGCCATCGACCTGATCGACGAGGCCGCCAGCCGCGTGCGCATGGCGGTCGATAGCAAGCCCGAGGCCCTGGACGAGATCGACCGCCGGCTGGTCCAGCTCAAGATCGAGCGCGAGGCTCTGAAGAAGGAGACTGACAAGGCCTCGGTCGCCCGGCTGGAGAAGCTGGAGGACGAGATCGCCGACCTGGAAGGCCAGTCCGACGACCTCACCGCCCGCTGGAAGGCGGAGAAGGAAAAGGTCGGCCAGGGCGCCCAGCTGCGCGAAACGCTGGACCGCCTGCGGCTGGAGCTGGCCGCCGCCCAGCGCGCGGGCGATCTGGGCCGCGCGTCGGAGATCGCCTACGGCCAGATCCCCCAGATCGAGAAACAGCTGGCCGAGGCCGAGGCCAATGAGTCAGGCAGGGACTCTGGCAAGTCCGGCCCCCTGACCCCCGAGGTCGTCGACGCCGAACAGATCGCCGCCGTCGTCAGCCGCTGGACCGGCGTGCCCGTCGACAAGATGCTGGAGGGCGAGCGCGAGAAGCTGCTCAAGATGGAAGACGCCCTGCGCTCGCGCGTCGTGGGTCAGGAAGACGCCCTGATCGCGGTGTCCGACGCCGTGCGCCGGGCGCGCGCGGGCCTGAACGACCCCAACCGCCCGCTCGGCTCCTTCCTGTTCCTGGGCCCGACGGGCGTGGGCAAGACCGAGCTGACCAAGGCCCTGGCCGAGTTCCTGTTCGACGACGAGGCCGCCATCACGCGCCTGGACATGAGCGAATACATGGAAAAGCACAGCGTCAGCCGCCTGATCGGCGCCCCTCCGGGCTATGTAGGCTATGACGAGGGCGGCGCCCTGACAGAAGCTGTCCGTAGGCGCCCCTATCAGGTCGTCCTGTTCGACGAGGTCGAAAAGGCCCACCCCGACGTCTTCAACACCCTGCTTCAGGTGCTGGACGACGGCCGGCTGACCGACGGCCAGGGCCGCACCATCGATTTCAGGAACACCCTGATCATCATGACCTCCAACCTGGGCTCCGAAGCCCTGGCCAATCAGGGCGAGGGTGACGATGTCGAGGCCGTGCGCCCCTTCGTCATGGAGGCCGTGCGCGCCCACTTCAGGCCCGAGTTCCTGAACCGCATCGACGAAATCGTCCTGTTCCAGCGCCTGGGCCGCGAGCAGATGGGCGGCATCGTCCGCATCCAGCTGTCGCGCTTCGAGAAACTGCTGGCCGACCGCCGCCTGACCCTGGCCCTGGACGACAGCGCCGCCGCCTGGCTGGCCGACAAGGGCTACGACCCGGTCTACGGCGCCCGCCCCCTGAAACGCGTCATCCAGAAAGAGCTGGTCGACCCCATCGCCCGCAAACTCCTGGCCGGCGAGATCGAGGACGGGAGCGTGATCGCGGTCTCAGCCGGCGCGGACGGGCTGGAGATCGGGAAGGCGCGGGTGCATTGACAGAAGGCCGCGAACCAGGTTCGCGGCCTTCACTGCCCAATCCTCAAGAGGTATGGCAGGCATTGCTGCAATAATAGCAGCCGTTCGAGCGCCAATAGATCGTTTTGGCTTTTGTCACTGCAGGACGACAGGAATCATACTCGCCCAAGAAGGTGCGGTTGTGCTCCGCCGGTCCGTGGGTGCAGTTGTAGGTATGCACTTCGTGGTCGCCGTTAGGCTGAGCATTCTGATTGACGTAGTAGCGCATTGCTTTCTCCAAAGCCGTTCTTAGTCATCGCAGATGACGGGCGGCAGCGCGCGCCGCCGCCCGTCTTTCGATCATCGCTGAGCAGTTGCCCACGGTCGCGAAGGTCGATCAGGATAGGTCGGCCTCAGCGGCGGCTGCGGATATGACGGCCTGTTCGGAAGCGATGGCCGTTGCGGCGAGGTCGGACGTTGCGGGAAAATCGACATACCGGCCCCCAATCAGCGGTTGCTGTTTGGGGTGCGATGGGTCGGCTTCCACGTCGATCCAGGCGTCGTGGTTGGCGGTAGGCGATGGTTGTCCGGCACTGTCGTGAAATTGGGCCGGGCACCGCCACGCGGGCCTACTTCTTGGAAGATGCCGCCGTTACGGCCGACATTGGATCCAGGTTTTTTAGTCATCGTTGATCTCCGTGGAATCTCTCGGATTCACAGGTTTTCGATGACGCTGTGGACAATCGGTGTTGCCGTGGTAGGCACGGCGTGCGCACTGATTCGCACAGCGTCGGTAGGCGCTACGGAGAGGGGCAACGGGTACTCGGCGTGAGAACTTTGTTCCCCGCGTTCCTCTCCACCTTCCTTTGAACCTCGCCGCATCACGCAGGCTGGTCCAAGGACATTTTGCTGAAAACTTCTGTTGCATCCTCCCTTGGGAATCGCCGACCTTTTTGCGGCAGCGTAACCGTATTCACCCTTTAGCACTTTCGTCTATGAGTGCCATTAACTTTTCCACAAGATATGGCGCCACCCCCCAAATATAGGGTTTTTTCGAGCAGCAACGCACATCAGGTTGGGGCTTTTTGTCGTCAGCGGCACCGAGTTGGAAGTCGGCAGATCAGAAAGGGACGCCTGATTTGTGGCACCAAGTGCCCGCAGACTCTCGCCTCCCCCCGATGTAAGACAGTGGCCCCAAAATGAACGACAGCGGGCGAAGTCAGCGTGACCGTGGCGGGACGCGAGCTATCAAACGCCCTCTCTCTCGGCCGGCGGAGAGCTTTACCGTCGCGCGCTCAAACCCTCTCCCACTGGGAGATGGTGAGTACTTACTCCCCCAACACCGGCATCACCTCCACCCCGTCGCAGGGGAAGATCGTCATGTGGGGGTGGTCTTGGAACAGGCGGGCGGCGGCCTCGTGGGTGTCGGCGCGGACCACCACGAAGACGGTCAGCCGATTGACCGCATCGGCGATCCGGCCCGCGTCGTCGATGCGCAGGGTCGACCCCAGCGGGCCGCCGATGTGGACGATGCGGTCGCGATGCGCCGCCTCCCAGGCCTTGACCGCCGCCACGCCGACTTCGGCCCGCGCCGCCTGCTCGGCCTCGCTCATCGCCTTCCAGGCCCGGAACCTGGGCCCGGCCTTGTCCATGGTGAAGACCGCCAGATAGTGCGCCATGCCGCACGCTACCCCCTTCCTTCTCCCATTAGGAGAAGGTGGCCCCGAAGGGGTCGGATGAGGGGCGGCGGTGTGAGGCGGCGAAGCCGCCGGCTCTGACGGTCGACCCTCACCCTTTCGGCTGGCGCATCGCTGCGCTCTGCGAGCCTCAAGCCCTCTCCCAGCGGGAGAGGGATGAGCGTAGGCTGGAGGTCGCAAGGTAAAGGAACCGCCATGACCCGCGCCGCCCTGTTCGCCCTGACGATCTCCGCCCTCGCCCTGACCGCCTGCGGCCAGCCCGCGCCGAGCGAGCCCGCGGCGCCGGCGGCCGCGCCCGCTCCCGCCGCGCCTGCCGCCGCCCCCGCGCCCGCCGGGCTGGAGGCCGCGCTGCGCGCGATGCACGCCGACGACGGCGACCTGACCTACGCCTTTGCGCCCATCGACCTGGACGGCGACGGGGCCGAAGAGGCCCTGGCCTATGTCATGGGGCCGATGGTCTGCGGCTCGGGCGGGTGCAATCTGTATGTGATGGCGCGCGAGGGCGAGGGCTGGCGGATGGCGGCGCGCACCACCGTGACCCGCACCCCCATCGGCGTGCTGCCCACCTCGACCAACGGCTGGCGCGACCTGGCCGTGTCGGTCGGCGGCGGCGGGGCCGAGGCCGGCTCGGTGCGCCTGGCCTTCGACGGCCGGACCTACGCCGCCAACCCCACCACGGCGCCCGCCGCGCCGCTGAACGCCGGCGACCAGGTCGACATCCTGATCCCCGCCGTGCCCGACGCCCGCCCCCTGCCCTGACGCGGGATGACGCCGGGCCGGCGGCGGCCTATATCGGTCGCCTCCCGAACGCTTCGAGACCCCATGGCCCGCATCCTCGTCACCTCCGCCCTGCCGTACATCAACGGCGTCAAGCACCTGGGCAATCTGGCGGGCTCCATGCTGCCGGCCGATGTCTGGAGCCGCTTCAAGCGCGCCCAGATTCTTCCTGATGGGAGCCGCCATGAGGTGCTCTACATCTGCGCCACCGACGAGCACGGCACCCCGGCCGAGCTGGCCGCCGCCGCCGCCGGTCAGGACGTGCGCGCCTATTGCGACGAGCAGCACCAGGTCCAGAAGGCGGCCGGCGAGGCCTTCGCCCTCTCCTACGACTGGTTCGGCCGCTCTTCGTCCGACGCCAACCGCCGCCTGACCCAGCACTTCGCCAAGGTTCTGGAGGAACGCGGCCTGATCGAGGAGCGGGTCGACCGGATGATCTATTCCGTCGCCGACGCGCGCTTCCTGCCCGACCGCTATGTCGAGGGCACCTGCCCGCACTGCGCCTATGAAAAGGCGCGCGGCGATCAGTGCGACAACTGCGGGCGGCTGCTGGACCCGACCGATCTGATCGAGCCCTATTCCGCCGTCTCGGGCAGCCGGGATCTGGAGGTGCGCGACACACGCCACCTGTATCTGCTGCAGACCAAGGTGGCGGACGACATTCGCGCCTGGGTGGGATCGAAGGACTGGCAGCCGCTGGCCAAGTCGATCGCCTACAAGCATCTGGACGAAGGCCTGATCGACCGCGGCATCACGCGCGACCTGAAATGGGGCGTGCCGGTGGTCGGGCCCGACGGCGGTCCGCGCCCGGGCATGGAGGGCAAGGTCTTCTACGTCTGGTTTGACGCCCCCATCGAATACATCGGCGCGACCGAGGAATGGGCCGAAGCGAACGGCCGGACCTGGCGCGACTGGTGGCGCACCGACGAGGGCGGCGAGGACGTCCGCTATGTCCAGTTCATGGGCAAGGACAATGTCGCCTTCCACACCGTCAGCTTCCCCGCCACCATCCTCGGCTCGGGCGAGCCGTGGAAGACGGTGGACCAGCTCAAGGCCTTCAACTGGCTGAACTGGTACGGCGGCAAGTTCTCGACCTCGATGAAGCGCGGCGTCTTCATGGACCAGGCGCTGGACATCGCGCCCGCCGATGTGTGGCGGTGGCACCTGACGGCCTATGGTCCCGAACACTCCGACGCGGCCTTCACCTGGGAGCAGTTCCAGTCGACGACGAACAAGGACCTGGCCGACGTGCTGGGCAACTTCGTCAACCGGATCGTCAAGTTCACGGAATCCAAGTTCGACGGCGTCGTGCCCGAGGGCGGAGAACCCGGGCCGGTCGAGGCGAAACTGCTGGCCGATGTCTCGGCCGGGATCGCCGAGGCCACGGCCCAGTTCGAGGCGATGGAGTTCAGGAAGGCCTGCCAGGCGCTGCGCGCCGTCTGGGTGCTGGGAAACGAGTATCTGCAGGAAGCCGCCCCCTGGACCGCGCTGAAGACCGACCGCGACCGCGCGGCGGTGGGCGTGCGCACCGGCCTGAACCTGGTCGCCCTGTTCGCCCGTCTGGCGGCGCCCGTCATGCCCGAGACGGCGGGCCGCATCGCTCAAACCGTGGGCGCGGCCGACCTGTCTTGGCCCTCCGCCGGCGACGACTGGACCCAGGCGGTCCAGCCCGGCCAGGCGGTTTCGGCGCCCTCGGTGCTGTTCGCAAAGATCGAGGACGTCCAGGTGGCCGAATGGTCGGAACGGTTCGGTGGCGCGGAGGCCTGAGGCCTGAGAGATGCCTGCAGGCCTGTCAGGCCGCAGGCGTCTCCGCCAGCGGCGTCGGCGGAGCCGGCAGGGCGCTGCCCTCGGTTCGAACACCCCGCCAATGCTTGGCCATTTCGTCGGCGCCGATGGCCATGAAGGCTGGAACGACCCGATTGTGGGCGTCGACATTCTCGGTGCGCACCACGACAGAGCGATAGCCGTCCCAGATCATGTGCAGCGCGACGTACAGCACGATGACGAGGCCGATGTAGGCGATCCAGCGGTGCCGGTTCAGAAGCTTGGCGATGAAGGTCGCCGCCAGACCCATCAGGGCGATCGACAGAACAAGGCCGAAGACCATGATCCAGGGATGGTCGTGGGCCGCCCCGGCGACAGCCAGAACATTGTCCAGGCTCATGGTCAGGTCGGCGATCATGATCTGAACCAGGGCCGCGCCGAACGTCTTGCGCTTCAGGCCCAGAGCTTCGGGGCTGGGCCCCCTGCCGTGTTCGATCGACTGGGCCAGCTCCAGTTCGGCCTGGGCCTCGGCCTGGTCGTGGGTCGCCTGCTCGCGCAGCTCGCGCCACATCTTCCAGCACACCCACAGCAGCAGGAAGCCGCCCGCCATCAGCAGGCCGACGACAGCCAGCAGCTGCACCGTGATCAGGGCCAGGCCGATGCGCATGACGACGGCGGCCGCCAGGCCGATCAGGATCGCCTTTCGGCGCTGCTCGGCCGGCAGGGCGGCGGCGGCCAGGCCGACGGCGACGGCGTTGTCGCCCGCCAGGACAAGGTCGATCATCAGAACCTTGGCCAGGGCCGAGAGCTGGCTGAGAAGTTCGGGGGTCAGCAGGGCGTCCATATCGGCGCCTTAGGCGTGCGCCGGCCCTGCGTCAATCTGTCAACCGGCAGGCTTGCGCCCCTGCGCCCGCGCCGCCTCATACAGCGCCACGGCGGCGGCGTTGGAGACGTTCAGGCTTTCAAAGCCGCCCGGCATCGGGATCCTGGCCATCACCTCGCAGTGCTCGGCCACCAGCCTGCGCACCCCGTCGCCCTCCGAGCCCATGACCAACACAGTGGGGCGATGATCCAGCGCCTGCTCCAGCGTGTGCTCCGCATCGCCGTCCAGGCCCACGGCGCGCCAGCCGTGTTCGGCCAGGGTCTCAAGCGCACGGCTCAGATTGGTGACGCGAGCGTGGGGCAGGCGCTCGGTCGCGCCGACGGCCGCCTTGGCCAGAGCGCCGGCCAGGGCCGGGGCGTGCCTGTCCTGAACCACGATGCCGCGCGCGCCGAAGGCCAAGGCCGAACGAAAAATGGCGCCGACGTTCTGAGGATCGGTCAGCTGGTCCAGCATGACGATCAACCCTTCAGCCGGTTCGGCCAGGTCGCGCAAATCCACGCCCTCCAGCGGCTGAACCTTGAAGGCCAAGCCCTGATGCACGGCGCCGGCGGGCAGCAGCCGGGTCAGGGCCTGGACGTCCACGACTTCGATGCGGTGGCCGTGAGCCAGGCCGTCGCGCTCGATCTCGGCGGCCCGCTCCTCGGTCGCCATCAACCGGCCCATGCCGCGCCGCGCAGGATTGGCCAGGGCCGCCAGCACCGGATGGCGGCCCCACAGAAAGTTGTCGCCCTCGGGCTTGGTCCGCCCGGCGCGCGGCGCGGCTTCAGCCGCGCGGGAGCCCTGACCGGGCCGGTCCGGACGGCCTTCCGGCCGCTTCTGGAAGCCCTGCTTTTTACCGGTTTTCCGGTCGTTGCGTTCGCGGTTCGACGACACTATAAGACGCCCTCCGATTTGGGGCCCCAGGGCCTTCGGGTCAGGCGCACCCCTCTATTACAGGCGCGTTCGACAGCGAAGGTTTTTGTTCCGAACGGTCGCTTCGACCGTCGGTTCAGCCTTGGAACGGTGTTGAAAAAGGCGCGCGGGGGAATGTCCCGAGCGGCAAAGGGGGCGGACTGTAAATCCGCTGCGTAAGCTTCGCAGGTTCGAGTCCTGCTTCCCCCACCACGCGCCTTTTCGAACACGGCTCCGGGCGAGGCCGCACTGAGGAGCGGAACGTCAGGCCGGCAGCGGTCCTTTCGTTCTTTCTGCGCGGGTATAGCACAATGGTAGTGCAGCAGCCTTCCAAGCTGAGGATGTCGGTTCGATCCCGTCTACCCGCTCCAGGTTTTTGATGAGCATGACGCCCATCCGACGAACGGACCCGGGCCATTAAGGAGTTTGGCCATGGCCAAGGAAAAGTTCGAACGTAACAAGCCGCACTGCAACATCGGCACGATTGGTCACGTTGACCATGGCAAGACGACGCTGACGGCGGCGATCACGATGACGCTGGCCAAGACGGGCGGCGCGGTGGCCAAGAACTACGCCGACATCGACGCGGCGCCGGAAGAGAAGGCGCGCGGCATCACGATCAACACGGCGCACGTCGAGTACGAGACCGAGAACCGCCACTACGCCCACGTCGACTGCCCCGGCCACGCCGACTATGTGAAGAACATGATCACCGGCGCGGCGCAGATGGACGGCGCGATCCTGGTGGTTTCGGCCGCCGACGGCCCGATGCCGCAGACCCGCGAGCACATTCTGCTGGCCCGTCAGGTCGGCGTGCCGGCCCTGGTCGTGTTCATGAACAAGGTGGACCTGGTCGACGACGAGGAACTGCTCGAGCTGGTCGAGATGGAAGTGCGCGAGCTGCTTTCGTCGTACCAGTTCCCGGGCGACGACATTCCGATCACCAAGGGCTCGGCCAAGGCCGCGACCGACGGCGTGAACCCGGAGATCGGCGAGCAGCGCATCCTGGAGCTGATGCAGACGGTTGACGCCTACATCCCGCAGCCGGAGCGTCCGGTGGACCTGCCGTTCCTGATGCCGGTGGAAGACGTCTTCTCGATCTCGGGCCGCGGCACCGTGGTGACCGGCCGTGTCGAGCGCGGCATCGTCAAGGTCGGCGAGGAAGTCGAGATCGTCGGCATCCGTCCGGTTCAGAAGACGACCTGCACGGGCGTCGAGATGTTCCGCAAGCTGCTGGACCAGGGTCAGGCGGGCGACAACGTCGGCGTGCTGCTGCGCGGCACCAAGCGCGAGGACGTCGAGCGCGGCCAGGTGCTGTGCAAGCCGGGTTCGATCACCCCGCACACCAAGTTCCTGGCCGAGGCCTACATCCTGACCAAGGAAGAGGGCGGCCGTCACACCCCGTTCTTCACCAACTACCGTCCGCAGTTCTACTTCCGCACCACGGACGTGACCGGCATCGTGCACCTCAAGGAAGGTGTCGAGATGATCATGCCCGGCGACAACGCCGAGCTGACCGTCGAGCTGATCACCCCGATCGCCATGGAAGAGAAGCTGCGCTTCGCCATCCGCGAAGGCGGCCGCACCGTCGGCGCCGGCGTGGTCTCCAAGATCCTGGCCTAAAACACCCCAGGTCAGACCAGAACGACAACGGCCCCCGGAGAAATCCGGGGGCCGAGTTCGTTGGGGGTGAGCGCTCAAGCTTCGGGCGGCGGCTGAACCGGCGTTTGCGCCGCTGCGGCCTGCGCGCGCTGCGCCTCGAGCCTGGCGGCTTGGCGCACCTCGGCCTGACGGGCCGCCGCTTCGGCCTGGGCGTTCAGCTGAGCCAGCGGCATGACGGGGCGGGCGAGATGTCCCGCGTGCTCTCCATTGAGGTACAGATCGAAGGCCTCCACCTCGGGAACGTCGATGGTCGCGGCGGTGGCCAAAGGGGCTCTCCAGCTGTCGCCTTCCGCCATGGCGCGGGCGAACAGAACGCGGCTGTCGCTGATGCGGACGACAAGCGTCGTCGGCTTCCTGGCCTGCAGGATGACACGTGAAGCATTGGCGGGCGCCCCGTACACAGCCCCGCGAGGATTGAAGGCTCGCTGCACAGGCGGGGCATTCACCGCGACCGCAGCGGCCATGGCCGAGGCGTCCTCAGGATCCACGCCCGAAAGCTCGGCTTCCAGGCCCGGGGTGATGTACATTTCCGGCGTTGTCTGGTCAGGCGGCGCCGGCAAGGGAGCGCCCAGGGTGATGGCCCTTTCGGCGTCTGCCATCTCGGCCCAATCCTCCGGCGTCTGAGTGATGGCCGAGGGATGCGGCGCATCCAACCTGGCCACTCGCACCACCACATTCCACACGACCACAGCGAGGACGAGGACCACCACGGCGGCCACGATGCGCGGCGAGCGCCGCCGCATCTCCTGAAAATCCACTCCTGTCGGCGCCTGCAGCGGCACCGTGCTGTCAGGGCTTTCGCGCTTCAGCCGCTCGACCGCGTGATGTTCGTCCAACCCCAGGGCTTGGGCGTAAGCTCGAACATAGCCGATCGCGAAAATGCGCGAGGGGAGCGCCGACCATTGGTTTTGCTCAAGAGCCGCCAGATGTCGACGGTGAACCCGCGTGTGCGCTTCGAACTGCTGAAGGCTGTAGCCCGAGCGCTCGCGCGCCTCACGCAGAGCTTCGCCCAGCGTCTCGGCCTGATCGAGCAGATCATGGATGGCGACGCCCGTCAGCATAGCCACGACCTACAGGGCCACGTTCAGTTTGCGCGCCAACGATTCGATCTCGCCCCTCACCGAACCGGCGGATGATAACAGCAGGCCCGCCATGCCGCGCCGCGCTGCGGTCAGATCGGCCGACAGGATCATGCGCTTGACCGGACCCACGCCGCCGGCCGGCGCCGACAGGCGGGTGAAGCCCAGGGCGATCAGGGCGAAGGCCTCCAGCGGCCGGCCGGCCAGCTCGCCGCAGACCGAGGCCGGCGTGCCGGTGTCCGCGCAGGCCTTCTGGATCGCCTGCAAGGCCCTGAGCGCCGGCGGCGACAGCGGGTCGTAGCGGTCCGACACCAGCGGATTGGTCCGGTCGGCGGCGTACATGTACTGGAAGAGGTCGTTGGTCCCGACCGAGACGAAGTCGGTCAGCGGCAGCAGGGCGTCCAGGTGCCACAACACCGAGGGGCATTCGATCATGGCCCCCACGCGCAACAGGCCCGGCAGAGGCCGACCGCGCCGCCGGGCCCAGTCGCACTCGACGTCCACCAACTCGCGCGCGGCGCGGAACTCGTCCACCGTCGCGATCATCGGGAACATGATGCGCAGTTCGCGGCCCGCCGCCGCCGCCAGCAAGGCGCGAATCTGCAGTCTCAGCAGGGCCGGGCGATCCAGGCCCAGACGGATGGCGCGACGGCCCAGCGCGGGGTTCTCTTCGCGTTCGTTGTCCAGATAGGGCAGCACCTTGTCGCCGCCGATGTCCAGGGTGCGGAACACCACTGGCCGGTCGCCCGCGGCGTCCATGACCAGCCGGTACAGCGCCGTCTGCGCCGTCAGGCGGGGCAGTTCGTCGGAGACCATGAACTGGAACTCGGTGCGGAACAGGCCGATGCCCTCGGCCCCCGTCAGATCCAGATTCTCGAGGTCCACCGCCAGACCGGCGTTGGTCAGCAGCGTGATGCGCGTGCCGTCGGTGGTCACGGCCGGCGTATCGCGCAGCAGGGCGAACTCGGCCTGACGCTGGCTTCGCACGGCCATGCGGCTCTGCACCGCCGCCAGCATGTCCGGGCGGGGCCGCAGATAGGCCTCGCCGGTCTCGCCGTCGGCGATGACCAGGTCGCCCTCGCTCAGCCGATCGCGCACGCCTGCCAGACGGCCGACGCACGGAATCTGCAGCGCGCGCGCCACGATGGCGGCGTGGCTGGCGGCCGAGCCCTCTTCCAGCAACAGGCCGCGCAGTTTGGCGCGGGGGTATTCCAGCAGGTCCGCCGGTCCCAGGTTGCGCGCCACCAGGATGGCGTCGTCGGGCAGGTCACGCTCGCCCGGCTTGTCGCCCGCCAGCACGCGCAGCAGCCGATTGGCCAGATCCTCGAAGTCGTGCAGCCGCTCGCGGATGTAGGGATCGCGCGCCTGGGCGAAGCGGGCGCGGTGTTCGTTGCGCACCCGATCAACCGCGGCCTCGGCCGTCAGACCGCTGCGCACCGCCTCCTCCAGTGACCGGTTCCAGCCCCGGTCGTCGGCGAACATGCGGTAGGTTTCCAGCACCTCGAACGACGGCCCGGCCAGCTTGCCCTGCCCGCCGTCCAGCATGGCGTCGATGCTGGCCCTCAGGTTGGCGAGGCCCAGTTTCAGCCGGTCTTCCTCCAGCACCGGATCGTCCGACAGCAGCCGCTCGGGCGGCAGGGGAGCCTCATGCAGCACGACCTGGCCGTAGGCGAGCCCCTCGGCGAACCTCTGGCCCTGGATATGCTCTGGCCGATGCGGAGCCACCTCGACATCGCGCAGTTCGTCCTGCGCCAGCAGCTCGCCCGAGGCGACCGTCTCGGCCAGCACCATGGCGATGGTCTGGATGTCCTCGACCTCGTCGTCATCGTAACGACGCTCGGCCCGGTTCTGCACGACTAGAACCCCGATGGCCCGGCCGCCACGCAGCAGGGGGGCGCCCAGGAAGGCGTGATACGGGTCCTCGCCCGTCTCTGGGCGATAGGAGAAGCTGGGGTGGTTGGGCGCGTCCGACAGGCTGACCGGCTGGGCGAGGCGGGCCACCTCTCCCACCAGGCCCTCGCCCGGTCGCAGACGGGTGTTGTGAACAGCCTCGGGATTCAGGCCCTGGGTGGCGAACAGCTCAAGCTCGCCCGAGGCGCGGCGCAGATAGATGGAGCAGACCTCGGCGACCATCGACTGGGCGATGATCCGCACCACCATGTCGAGGCGGTCCTGGGCCGAGGGCGCGCTGTCGCCAGGCCCCACGGCGGCGCCGGCCAGCGCCTCGCGGATCTGGCGCAGGAGGTTCCTGGGCCCCCTCGTCGTCAATCCGCCGCCCTTGGGCATGATCGCTCCCGTGACGGGCGACACCGCGTCGCCCCGCTTCATCCTATAGCGCGTCCAGGCCGTAGGCCGAATGCAGGGCCCGTACGGCCAGTTCGGCGTAGGCGTCCTCGATCAGCACGCTGATCTTGATCTCCGAGGTCGAGATGGCCTGGAACTTGATCCCCTTGTCGGCCAGGGCGCGGAACATGGTCTGGGCGACGCCCGCATGGCTGCGCATGCCCACGCCGACGACCGAGACCTTGGCCACGTCGGTGTCGACGCGGATCTCTTCGAAGCCGATCTGGCCCTGCGCCTCCTTCATCAGTTCGGCGGCGCGCGTGGCGTCGCGGCGGCCGGTGGTGAAGGTCAGATTGACCGCGCCTTCGGTGCGCGCCTGGCTCTGGACGATCATGTCCACATTGACGTTCGCCTCGGCCAGCCGCGTGAAGACGTCGGCGGGCGCGTCGGTGCGGTCCGACAGCCCCAGAAGGGCGATGCGGGCCTCGTCTCGGCTCATGGTCACGCCGGACACGATGCGTTTTTCCACGATCTCCTCCTCGTCGCAGATCAGGGTGCCGGCGGCCGCCGGGAGATTTCCGTATTCGTCAGGTTCGATGAAGCTGGACAGCACTCGCACGGGCACCTGTTTGGCCATGGCCAGCTCGACCGAGCGGGTCTGCAGCACCTTGGCCCCCAGCGACGCCATTTCCAGCATCTCTTCGTAGGACACGCGCTCCAGCCGGCGCGCCTTGGCCTCGATGCGCGGGTCGGTCGTATAGACGCCGTCCACGTCGGTGTAGATGTCGCACGGGCAGTCCAGCGCCGCCGCCGCCGCCACCGCCGAGGTGTCGGAGCCGCCGCGGCCCAGGGTGGTGATCCGGCCATCCCGCGTCACGCCCTGGAAGCCCGGAATGACCGCGATCTCGCCCGCATCCATGGCCGCGCCCAGCTGGTCGCCGGGAATGTCCTCGATGCGCGCCTTGCCATGGGCGTCGTCGGTCAGGATCGGCACCTGCCAGCCCATCCAGCTGCGCGCCTTGAAGCCCATGTTGCGCAGCGTCAGCGCCAGGAGCCCCGAGGTCACCTGCTCGCCCGAGGCCACCACCACGTCGTATTCGTCGTCCGACAGGGCCACGCCGGCCGAGGGCGCGCCCGCGCCGTCGGTCCAGGCCACCAGCTCATTGGTCTTGCCCGCCATGGCCGAAACCACCACGGCGACCTGGCGCCCGCGCCCTGCCTCGGCCGCGACGATGCGCGCCGCACGACGGATGCGTTCGAGGTCGCCCATCGAGGTGCCGCCGAACTTCATGACCAGCCGCGTCATCGTGGCCCGAAACTCCCGCCTTGCATGGAGGGCGCGGGGGGTTCATCCCTCGGCCCATGGCCGCTTCTAACGACAGCCGCACCGCGCGCAAACCCCAAAGCCTGGAGGGTTTTTCCGACCCGCCGAGCGCAGGCTCGCCCGACGTCGCATCCGGCGCCTCGATCGACCCCGCCGACGTGGCCCGCTTCTCGGCCCAGGCGGCCGAATGGTGGGATGCGCGGGGGCCGTTCGCGCCGCTGCACCGGTTCAATCCGGCCCGTCTGTCATTCATCCGAGACCAGGTCTGCGCCCGCTTCGGCCGCGACGCCCGGGCGCTTCGTCCGTTCGAAGGCCTTTCGCTGATCGACATCGGCTGCGGCGGCGGCCTGGTGGCCGAGCCGATGCGGCGCATGGGCTTTGACGTCACAGCCGTGGACGCCTCCTCCGAGAACATCGGCACCGCCCGCGCCCACGCCGCCGAGACCGGCCTGGACATCGCCTATCGCGCCGCCACCGTAGAGCAGATCGAAGCCGAGGGCGCCGGGCCGTTCGACGTCGTGCTGGCGCTCGAGATCATCGAGCACGTCACCGACCCCGAGGCCTTCATCCGCACCGCCTCGCGCCTGGTCGCCCCGGGCGGAATGCTGATCGTCGCCACCCTGAACCGCACCCTGCGCTCGCTGGCCCTGGGCAAGGTCGCGGCGGAGTATGTGCTGCGCTGGGTCCCGGCGGGCACCCACGACTGGCGCCAGTTCCTCAAGCCCGAGGAGATCCGGCTGATGCTGTCGCAAGAGCCGCTGGCCGTGCACGGCCCCTATGGACTGGCCTATGATTTGATCAACGACCGCTGGAGCGAAAGCACCGACGCCGCCGTCAACTTCATGATGGTCGCGACTCGGGACTAAGCCGCCGACAAGCTGAGCGGCTCCCCCCAGAACCGGCTGACCCGATCGCTCTGGGGGCCCGGCTGTCCGGTGGTCAGGAACACCCTTCGTCCTGTTTCTCCCAGATCATACTCGGGGTGGCGCTCGAAATAGGCCTCTAAAGCCTCGGCGACGGCGCTGGGCTGATGGATCACGGTGGTCGTGGGCGGCAGGGCCGCGGCGAACAGATCGGCGACGATCTCATAGTGGGTGCAGCCAAGGATCGCCTTGTCAGGATGACGGCCGATCCGGCGACGCAGGGCGTCGACATGTTCGTTCACGACGACCGACAACTCCTCCGTCGAGGCGCCGAGCTCGATCAGCCCCGCCAAGCCCGGGCAGGGCTCGCAGAAGACGGCAAGGTCTTCGCGCCGTTTGTCGATCTCTATCTCATAGACCCGGCTGATGGCCGTCGCCGCAGTGCAAAAGACGCCCGTGACCTCCAGGGCCGCCTTCTTCTCTCCATCCAGCCGGCCGTCGTGCTCCGCTTCAAAGCTCCAAGGCAAGCCGGTGGCCGCCTCGATGGTGGGAACGATTATGCCCAGCAGATTGACTGGGCGGCCCAGCCGATCCCGCTCGCCCGCGACCCAGGTTTGCTGAAGCCGACGCAGCGCTATGGCGGAGGCCGTGTTGCAGGCCAGGACCACGACCGAAGCGCCCGCATCGAACAGACGCGCGCATCCCGCACGGGTCAGTTCGACGATCTCCTCTCCTCCGAGCCCGCCGTAAGGCGCATTGGCCTGATCCGCCAGATAGACGAAGTCTCGCCCGGGAAACCGCCGGGTCAGTTCGCGGTGAACGGTCAGCCCGCCCACCCCAGAGTCGAATACGCCGATAGCCATGAGCCAAGCTCTTAGAGGGGATGCGGCGGCCTGACGAGAGGGCCTGATCCCGCTTGAAGCGCCCGAAAGGTGACGGGGCCGCCACTGTGTGACTATGTAGCAGCCAGTTCTGCATTCGAACGGAGTGATCCATGCACAGACGCCAGCTTCTCATCGCGGGGGGCAGCCTGATGGCCCTGACCGCTTGCGGCACCACAGGCCAGATGGCCGGAAGCTCAGGCCTGGCGGGCGCGCCCGACGCAGCGACCCTGGCCGAAGACGCCCGCATCGCCCGCGCCGTCCTTCCCACCCAGACGCCCCGCGCCGAGCTTCTGCAGGTCTGGACCGGTCCCTATGAAGGCGTCCCGCCGTGGGACCGCGTCACCGCCGACAAGCTGCGCGAAGCCATCATCGAGGGGATCGCCCTTCGCCGTGCCGAGTATGAGGCCATCGCCGCCAATCCAGAGCCGGCGACATTCGCCAACACGTTCGTCGCCATGCAGATGGCCGGCGAGCCTCTGAGCCGCGCCAACGCGCTGTTCGGCGTCATGACCTCCAACATCGGCTCTGCCGACTACCAGGCCGTTGCTCGCGAAGTTTCGCCGCTTCAGTCGGCGGCCGGCGACGAGATCACCTTCAACGAGGCCCTGTTCGCCCGCATCAAGTCCGTCGCCGACAATACCGTCGGGCTGACCGCCCAGCAGCGCCGTGTGGCCGAACGCTCGCGCGATCAGTTCGTACGCGGCGGCGCCGCCTTGGATGCTCAGAAGAAGGCCCAGCTCGGCGAGATCAACACTCAGCTCGCCAACCTCTTTACCGCCTTCAGCCAGAAGGTCGTGGCCGACGAGAACACCTGGACCGTCATCCCCAACGAGGCGGGCGTCGCCGGCCTGCCGGCCTCCAATAAGAACGCCGCCGCCGCTGCGGCGCGCAGCCGCAATCTGCAGGGCTGGGTCATCGTCAACACGCGCTCCAGCGTGGACCCGTTCCTGACGTTCGCCGACGACCGCAGCCTGCGCGAGCAGGTCTGGCGCAAGTTCATCATGCGCGGCGACAACGGCGACGCTAACGACACCAAGGCCGACATCGCGCGCATCGTCGCCCTGCGGGACCAGCGCGCCAAGCTGCTGGGCTATCGCCACCATGCAGAGCTGCGCATGCAGGACACCATGGCGCGCACGCCCGATGCGGCCATGGAGTTGATGATGCGCGTGTGGGAGCCGGCCAAGGCCCGAGTGACCGAAGAAGTGGCCGACATGCGCGCCATCGCCGGTCACGAGATCGAGCCTTGGGACTACCTCTATTACGCCGAGAAGGTGCGGAAGCAGAAGTACGACCTCGATCAGAACGACCTGAAGCCGTATTTCGAGTTGAACGCGGTCAAGCGGGGCGCCTTCTACATGGCCGAGCGCTTGTACGGCTTCACCTTCACTCCGGTCCCTGCCGGAAGCGTCCCGGTCTTCCATCCCGACGTCGAGGTGTTCGAGGTCCGGGGTCCCGACGGCGCCCATGTGGGCCTCTTCTACTCCGACGACTTCGCACGCGCAGGCAAGCGGTCGGGGGCTTGGGCCACGACCTACCGCAGCTATTCGACCTATGACGGCGTCAAGAACGTTCTGTCGTCGAACAACAACAACTTCATCAAGGCCGAGGCTGGCCAACCCCTGCTGATCTCGCTGGACGACGCCGAGACCCTGTTCCACGAGTTTGGCCACGCCCTGCACTCGCTGTCGTCGCGCGTGACCTATCCGTCGCTCGCCGGCACGCCGCGCGACTATGTTGAGTATCCGTCGCAGGTGCACGAGCACTGGGTGCTGAGCCGGCCGATCCTGGACGGCTTCATGAAGCACGTCGAAACCGGTCAGCCGATGCCGCAGGAGCTAGTCGACCGCATCGAGGCGGCCTCAACCTTTAATCAGGGCTACGCTACGGTCAGCTATCTGTCGTCGGCCCTGGTCGACATGGACCTGCACACCCGCGCCACGCCGCCGACCGACATCGCGGCCTTCGAGCGCGAGAGCCTGGCCAAATACGGCATGCCCAAGGAGATCGTGATGCGGCACCGCCTGCCGCAGTTCAATCACCTCTTCACCTCGGACGCCTATTCGGCGGGCTATTACTCCTACCTCTGGTCCGAGGTGATGGACGCCGACACCTGGGCCTATTTCGAGGAGTCGGGCGACGTCTTCAATCCGGACATCGGCCGCCGCTACAAGGAGATCATCCTGGCGGAAGGCAACTCGTCGGACCGCGCCGAAGCCTATCGCCGCTTCCGCGGGCGCGACCCGGATGTGGCGGCCCTGCTGCGGGTTCGCGGCTTCCCGGTCAACTGATCGCACGGGGGCCGGCATGACCGGCCCCGCAACCTCATGCAAAAGGCCCGGCGGATCACTCCGCCGGGCCTTATTCACGTCCTGAGATGAGCCTGCGATCAGGCGTTCGCAGCCGTTGGCATGGCGTTGGCGCGCTGGAAGGCCATGGCGATCAGGCGATCCCAACCGGCCAGCGACACCAGATGGGCGTAGATCTGGCCCAGGGCGCCGTTGTCGCGCAGTTCGGCCAGCTTTTCCGCCGGCAGGGCGCGCAGCTTTTCCTCATCGACAGCGAAGTACTCGGCCACCTTCTGGGGTTGCCCAGCCGTGCCGTCGGGGTTGCGCGGCGTGAAGGAGGCTTCGCGGACATGGAACAGGTCCAGCTCAATCAGAAGGATGACGAAGCTCTCCGTCCTCAGGCGCTCCTGCTCGAAGCTGTTGCAGAACTCCATCGCTTGCTTCGTGTAATCGCTGGGTTGCCCATTGACGAACAGAGGGGTCTGGCCCCCTTCCTTGATGAAGGGTGCTGCACGGTCGAGGCACAAGATCATCCGCTTCTGCTGGTCATCGTTGGCGAAAACGAAGGGGTAGCGTCGGACATAGGCGGGAATATACGCGTCGCTGCGGAACTCACCCGAGGAGTCTACAAAAAGGTTGTCGTCCTGACGCAGGCCCATCACGGCGACGGGAAGTTTTTCGTCGCCCAGGAAAATGACCGGATAAGACAACGCGGCCGGAGCGAATTCGGTGACGGTGAGCGGCACAATGTTGGACTTGGCGACAAAGCCATACGGTTTTTCGACCGGATCGACACCCAGCTTGCCATGCAGCTCCACGGAAAGCGGCTCCGGCTTGTCGTAAAACAGGACGTTGCCGGACAGGTCGCCCGAGGCCTGGGCGGAGGCGGTGGTGTCGGTCATGATAGGCTCTGGTGAAACGGAAGGCGGGCCTTCTAGCCTAAGGCGAGGGCGGCGGCAAATCGGTGCGTTGCGCTAGGCGCTCGGACGCCCTAGCTGTCAGCGATGAGCTCTGGTTGCGATCACCAACACGACCACGACGGACTTCAAGGTCCGGCGCTGGAAGGCGCCTTGGCTGCAGCCGAGGCGCGCTGCGCGACGCTTGGCGAGCGGATGACACCGCCCCGGCGGCGGGTGCTCGAACTGCTGTTGGCCGAAGGCGAGCCGGTCAAGGCCTACGATCTGATCGCTCGCTATGGGGCCGACGGCACAGCGGCCAAGCCTCCGACCGTCTATCGGGCCCTGGATTTCCTGGAGAAGCAGGGATTTGCGCACCGCATTGCCTCCATCAGCGCCTATGTGGCCTGTGCCGGCGGCGACCAGGCGCACGCTGCGGCCTTTCTGATCTGCGACTGCTGCGGCGTGACGCGCGAGTTTGCTACGCCGTTCGACAGTGCTCTTGACGCCGCAGCCCGGGCCGCCGGCTTCGTTGTGGAGCGCACGACCGTCGAGGCGCACGGTCGGTGCGACGCCTGCAGCCTGTCGGCCTGATCGTGGATAACGAGATGGGCGTCGAGACGCCGCGTCGCCTGTCGTTCGCCCTGGACGGTCGCGGGTCGGGCGAGATGGCGGTCCTGGAATGGGGCGATCCGACGCGGCCGGTGGACCTGATCTTCGTCCACGCCAACGGATTCAACGCCCGCACCTATTCGACCCTGCTGGCGCCGCTGGCCGAGGGCCGCCGCATCTGGGCGCCCGACCTGCGCGGGCACGGCCGTACGACCCTGACTGCAGACCCCGAGGGCCGCTGGAGCTGGGACGACCACGGCAACGACCTGGCGGCCCTGATCGATCAGGCCGGGTCGTCGTCGCTGGTGCTGGCCGGCCATTCGATGGGCGGCACATCGGCCGTTCTGGCCGCCGCCCAGCGGCGCGAGCGTGTGCGCGCCATGACGCTGTTCGACCCGGTCATCTGGTCGCGCGGCGCGGTCCTGGCCTTTGGACTGCCGGGACTGCGTCAGTTGCCGCGTCGCATCCCGCTGTATCTGAACGCCCTGAAGCGGCGGGCCCGCTTCGACAGCACCGAACAGGCCCGCGCCGCCTACGCCGGGCGGGGCGCTTTCAAGGGGTGGCCCGATCAGATGCTGGCCGACTATGTCGAGGACGGCTTGATCCCGACCGACGACGGCCTGGCTCTGGCCTGCGCGCCACGGTGGGAAGCGTCCAACTACGCCGCCCAGTCGCACGACCCCTGGCGCGCCCTGCGCCGATACGGCGGGCCGGTCCGCATCCTGGCCGCTGAGATCAACTCGACCTGCCGTGTGCCCAAGTGCGCTGCGGGCCTGCCCCGGGTTTCGGTCGAGCGACCGCCGGGCGCGACCCACTTCTTCCCCATGATCCAGCCCGGCCTGGCGAGCGAGGCGCTGCGGCGCCTTCTGTGACGCTGGCGTCCCAGGGTTCCGGGCGCTAAACCGAGCGCCAACGACAAGAACGGAAATTCCAGGATCAAGGCCCAGCTCATGCGCGATATTTCCCATTTCATCGACGGCGCGGCGTTCACGGGCGCTTCGGGCCGGTTCGGCGACGTGTTCAATCCGAACACCGGCGAGGTTCAGGCGCGGGTTCAACTGGCGACCGACAGCGAACTGGACCGCGCGGTTCAGGCCGCACAGGCCGCCTTCGAAGGCTGGTCCTCGACCAATCCCCAGCGCCGCGCGCGGGTGATGTTCGAGTTCAAGCGTCTGGTCGAAGCCAATATGCAGGAGCTGGCCGAGCTGCTGAGCTCGGAGCACGGCAAGGTCATCGCCGACTCCAAGGGCGACATTCAACGCGGCCTCGAGGTCATCGAGTTCGCCTGCGGCATCCCGCACGCGCTGAAGGGCGAATACACCTGGGGCGCCGGTCCCGGCATCGACGTCTATTCGATGCGCCAGCCGCTGGGCGTGGTGGCGGGCATCACCCCGTTCAACTTCCCCGCCATGATCCCGATGTGGATGTTCGGCGTGGCCATCGCGGTCGGCAACACCTTCATCCTGAAGCCCAGCGAGCGCGATCCGTCGGTGCCGGTGCGCCTGGCCGAGCTGATGATGGAGGCGGGGGCCCCCGCCGGCGTGCTGAACGTCGTCCACGGCGACAAGGCGGCGGTCGACGCGATCCTGACCCACCCGCAGATCCACGCCGTCAGCTTCGTCGGCTCGTCCGACATCGCCCACTATGTCTACCAGACCGGCGCGGCCAACCATAAGCGCGTCCAGGCGATGGGCGGGGCCAAGAACCACGGCATCGTCCTGCCCGACGCCGATATGGATCAGGTGATCAAGGACCTGGCCGGCGCGGCATTCGGCAGCGCGGGCGAACGCTGCATGGCCCTGCCGGTGGTGGTGCCGGTCGGCGACAAGACCGCCGAAACCTTACGCGAGCGCATGGTCCAGGAGATCGAGACGCTGCGCGTCGGCGTCTCGACCGACGACAAGGCGCACTACGGGCCCGTCGTCACGGCCCAGCATAAGGCCCGGGTAGAGGGCTGGATCGACCAGGGCGTCAAGGACGGCGCCGAACTGGTCGTCGACGGTCGTGGCTTCTCTCTGCAGGGCCACGAGAAGGGCTATTTCGTCGGCCCGTCGCTGTTCGACCACGTCAAGCCGGAGATGGAGTCCTACAAGGAGGAGATCTTCGGCCCGGTGCTGCAGATCGTGCGCGCCGGCAGCTTCGAGGACGCCCTGTCGCTGGCGTCCAAGCACCAGTACGGCAACGGCGTCGCCATCTTCACCCAGAACGGCCGCGCGGCCCGCGACTTCGCCGCCCGCGTCAACGTCGGCATGGTCGGCATCAACGTGCCGATCCCAGTGCCGGTCGCCTATCACACCTTCGGCGGTTGGAAGCGCTCGGCCTTCGGCGACACCAACCAGCACGGCATGGAGGGCGTCCGCTTCTGGACCAAGACCAAGACCGTCACCGCCCGCTGGCCCGACAGCGAGCTGGAGCACGCCGACAGCTCCTTCGTTATCCCGACGATGCGTTAAGCGAGGTATCGCGACGGTTCGGATTCGCGCCTGACGCGTCCTTGGGTGATTGTTCAGGATCGGGCGTCATGGTGACGCTCATGATCCGAGACGAAGCATGAGCCGACAGGCGAGCCGGGCCAGACGCGGAAGCGCCGGGACAATGGTCCTAGGCGCGGTTGCGGCCGCCCTGCTGTTCGCGGTCGGCTTTGTCGGCCACGACAAGCTGGCGCCCCTGGCGCCCGCCGCCCTGCAGCCCGCAGCGCCTCAGCCGCGCGTGGTGGATGCGCAGGCCCAGGAGATCGAGGCCCTGCTGGCCCAGGCCTCCTGGGTGTCCCTGGGCGGCGCGGGCGCGACCGTGCACATCCTGGCCCACCGCCATAACGAGACCTCGGCGCGCTTCCTGACCGAGATGGCCCCCCGCCTGGCCGACAGCGGCGCAGAGGTGCGGGTGACGATGTTCGCGCCGACGGACCGTGACGGCGTGGTCCAGTCCACCAAGGCCGAGCGCGCGACCGTCGCCGAACTGTGGCTCACCCGCGATCCGGCCCTTCTGGAGCGCTGGCTTGCGACCGACCCCGCGCGCTGGACGGCGGCGGGCCTGCCTTCGGCGGACGAGGGCGTGGCGAGGACGGATGTTGTCGATCAGGGCCGGCGCCTGGCCGCACGACTGGAAGGCCTGTTCTCGGCGGCGGGCGGTCGACCGGGCTATCCGCTGGTGATCTGGCGCGGCGCCGATGGTCGGCTCAGGGCCTGCAGCTGCTCGGACCAACGATCCTGGGCCGTCGTGCTTGAGGACCGCGCCAGACCCGATCCGGCTCCTACGCCGATGGAGGCTGTCCCGGCCGCCCCGCCTGCGCCGAGACGCCCGGCGCCGCCCGTCACCCCTGCCGGGCAGCCCTATCCCGACCTGCCGCCGCCCAAGGCCGCGTCCTCCCAACGGACTTCTGAAGCCCCTGCGCCGGCCCCTGCGCCGCGCGCTCAAAGGTCCGCGCCGCCCCCTCCGGCCGTCGCCGCCCGGCCTCAGGCCGAGCCGCCCGCGCGCCGCGAAAGCCGTCCGGCCCCGGGTCGCGCGCGCCCGGAAGCCAAGCGCCAGGACGACAGCCTGTTCTTCTGATCCTGCGGAACCGCGCGGCGAAGGAGGCCGTTTCGCTGCCTCGCCCCGCCTGTCGGGCGCGCAGGAGCGTTCGATGTCCGACACCGTGGCAGACCCCAGCTTTCACCCGCCAGCCGAGGCCGTGGCCTTCTACGAGGAAAGCCTGCGGCTGCTGAAGGAAAGCGGCATCCCGTTTCTGCTGTCGGGGACCTATGCGGTCGCAGCCTACACCGGCATTCGCCGGCCGACCAAGGATCTGGACGTCTTCTGCAAGCCGGGCGACTACCCGCGCATCCTCGCCTTCTTCCAGGCCCGCGGCTATCGCACCGACGTCGAAGACGAGCGCTGGATCGCCAAGGTCTGGAAGGACGACAAATACTTCTTCGACGTCATCTTCGCCATGTCGAACGGCACCATCGCCGTTTCGGACAGCTGGTTCGGCGATGACACAATCGAGGTCTACGGCCACAAGGTCGGCATCACGCCGCCGACGGCGCTGATCCTGTCCAAGGTCTTCATTCAGGACCGCTATCGCTACGACGGCGCCGATGTGAACCACGTCATCCTGAAGCAGGCCGACGCCATCGACTGGAAGTCCCTGCTGAACCAGATGGACCTGTATTGGGAGGTGCTGATGGCGCACCTGCTGAACTTCCGCTTCGCCTATCCGACCGAGCGCGACAGCGTGCCCGCCTGGCTGATGACCGAGCTGAGCGAGCGGCTGCAGGCCCAGGTCGATCTGCCGGCGCCGCGCGTGAAGGTGTGCCGCGGCCGGCTGTTCAGCCCGCGCGACTATGTGGCCGACATCTCCGAATGGGGCTTTGGCGACGTGGTCGGCAAGGGGCTGGAGGAACGGCACGACCCCGTCGATTGAGAGAGCGCATGACCGACCCGACCCCTGACCCTCAAACGCCCCAGCCCGGCATGACCGGCGGCTCGGCCAAGACCCTGCGCGTGGCGGCGGTCGGCGACCTGCACGTCGGCGAAGGCGCCGAACGGCCGCATCGCGAGCTGTTCGACCGCGTGCACGAGGACGCAGACGTCCTGTGCCTGTGCGGCGACCTGACCAACTTCGGCAAGACGCGCGAGGTCGAGATCCTGATCGAGGACATCAGGGCCTGCCGCATCCCCATGGTGGGCGTGCTGGGCAACCATGAGCATGAATGCGGCCAGCCAGACGAAGTCACGCGCATGCTATGCGACGCGGGCGTCAAGATGCTGGACGGCCAGGCCTACGAGATCGAAGGCGTCGGTTTCGCCGGCGGAAAGGGCTTTATCGGCGGGTTTGGCCGCTACATGCTCAGCTCGTTCGGCGAGAGCCAGATCAAGCGGTTCGTGCAGGAGGCGGTCGACGACGCCAACGCCATCGAAACCTCGATCCGCACTCTGAGGACCGAGCGCAGCGTGGTTCTGCTACACTACGCCCCCGTGGTCGACACGGTGATTGGCGAGCCGCCTGAAATCCACGCCTTCCTGGGGTCGTCGCGCCTGGCCGAGACCATCGACCGCTACGACAACATCAGCCTGGTCGTGCACGGCCACGCCCATCGCGGCGCACCGGAGGGCAGGACCAACAAGGGCGTGCCGGTCTACAACGTCGCCCTGCCCGTGCTGAAGACTCTGGGAGAGACGCCATATCGGGTGTTCGAGGTCTGACGGACCGCCGTTCAGCGATTTCTTAAACGTGATGCGTCAGGCTGTGCGTGAACCGAACGGGGACGCGGATGACGGCCGGATCACTGAAGTCGATGGCGTGGGACGCTGTCCGCTGGAACGCGCTGCCTGTGGCGATGATCGTGGCCCTCATTGCGGCCGGGGCCGCGCTGGGCGCACACCACGACTTCCATTTCGGCTTCATTGTCTTCCAGGACTTCTGGCTGCTGTTCAACGTCGCGGGCTTTGGGGCGATCCTGGCGGGGGCGGCCCTGCTGGAGCTGTTCCGGTCTCGACCCGCCAGGCCGTTCGCCCATCTGCGGGTGAAGTTCGGCGAGTGGCGGGTTCTGAAGCGCGCGATCGTCGCCTTGCCGATCCTGCTCACGGCCCCCGCCATGTTCTCCGCCTTCTCGGCGGTCAAGGCGGGCATTCCGGTCATGAACCCCTTCCACCTAGACCCCCTGTTTGCGGAGATGGACCGCATTATTCACGGCGGAGACGCCTGGACGCTGGTCCGGCCGGTCCTGGAGACGCCGGCGGCGGTGTTCGCCATCAACATCGCCTACCATCTCTGGTTCTTCCTGTTCTACGGGGCCCTGGCCTTGGCGGCGGTGATGGTGCGCGACGTGCGGCTGAGGAACCAGTTCCTGACCGCCTTCGTCCTGACATGGATCGTGCTGGGCCTGGTGGTCGCCACGCAGATGTCGTCGGTGGGGCCGGTCTTCTTCGCGGACTTCTATCCGCAACTGGCGGACCCCTATGCTGAACAGATGGCTCTGCTGAGGGCCGCCGACGAGCATTATCCGATCTGGGCCCTGGACGTTCAGGCTCTGCTGCTGGAGGGCGCCCGCAACCCGGCCCAGGACTCCATCGGGCGCGGCATATCGGCCATGCCTAGTCTGCATGTCGCCGTGTCGGTTCTGATGGCCCTGTTCACGCGGCGAGTGAACCGCTGGCTGGGTCTCGCGGCCTGGGTTTTCGCGGCCGTGATCATGCTGGGCTCGGTGGTCCTGGCCTGGCACTACGCCGTGGACGGCTATCTATCGGCGCTGCTGACGCCGATGGTCTGGGTCCTCGCCGGCTGGCTGACCCGGCCTCGGCGCGTGCTGGCCGCGGCGCCCCTGCCCCAGCCCGCATCCGCCTGAGGCGCCAAAGAAAACGCCCGCCTGCGAGAGGCGGGCGCATCGTTGTCCTGAAATCGACCTCAGCCCTGGGCGGGTCTCAGGCCGTCCGCCGACGCCTGCTGAAGCTGGGGCTTGCGCTCGCCGCCGGCGGCGATGATGCGGTCGATGCGGGCCTTCTCGGCGCGGAAGGCGGCGAGGTCGGCGCCGGAAAGCTCGGTGCCTTCCTGAGTTTTCACGCCCGCCGGGTTGATCCGCTGGCCGTTGCGCCAAATTTCATAGTGCAGGTGCGGGCCGGTCGAGGCGCCGGTCGAACCGACATAGGCGATGACCTGGCCTTGGCTGACACGTTGGCCGGGGCGGATGCCCGAGGCGTAACGCGACAGGTGAGCGTAGCCGGTCTCCAGACCGTTCGGATGGCGCACCCGCAGCCAGTTGCCGTAGCCGCCCCACCGACGAGCTTCGACCACCACTCCGTCGGCCGGCGCCACGATCGGGGTCCCGGTCGAGGCGGCGAAGTCGATGCCTTGGTGCATCTTGCGATAGCCCGAGATCGGGTGCGTGCGCACGCCGTAGCCGGACGAAACCCGACGGAAATTCTGTAGGGGGGTGCGCATCATCGCCGAACGCAGGTTCTTCCCGTTGGCGTCGAAATACTGAGCCTCGCGCGCGCCGGCGGGCTGGAAGCGGTAGAAGACGTGTCCCTTGAGCTCAGCGTACAGCAGGTCGCCGGTCTCAATGGTGCGCCCGCCTTCGGTAACCGCCCGGTCGAAGACCAGGGTGAACTCGTCGGACGCCCGCACGTCGCGCTGCATGTCCAGCTTGTGGGCGAACAGCTGGCTGGCGCGGCGCACAATGGCGGAGGTCGCGCCCATGTTGCGGGCCGTGGCGAACAAGGAGCGTTCGACGTCGCCGTTCAAAACCAACGTCTCGCGCGTGACCTTCTCTTCGAGAGCCCGCAGACGAAGCGCGCCGTCGAAGCTGCGGGACACGGTCAGCTGAGTGGCCGGGCCCGTGCGCATGGTCAGGCCGATCAGGCGGGCGTCGCCGCGGCCGGCGCGCTCCTTGGCGATGGCGGTTTCGAACTTGAGCCCGGCGCGCAGCTCCTTGAGGTCGAAGGCGCCGGCCACCGTCGCCGCCACCGCGGCGGCTTCCTCGGCGGTGACGCCGGTGCGGCGAACGGCCTGTTCGAAGGTTTCACCGCGACGGATCTGAACCGGGACGGCTTCCGGCGTCGTGAGCCCCGCAGGAGCGCCCGCGGCGGCGAACGCCTGAGCCTCTAGGGCGTTGAGCTGGGTGACGCTGAGCGGAGGCGCTTCGTGGGCGCGGGCCGGTTGATGGACAGCCTTTCCGGCCATCAGTGCGACGGAAACCGCCGCGACAGTGGTGAGCAGATGAGGCGACAGACGCATCGGCTGTCGACGCGGATCGAACTGAGCCATCGGTCCCCGGCAGCGACGGCGCACTTCAGCGCCTAGACACAATAAACAAGCACTGGAATCACAGTGACCGCGACCAGATCCCCCGACCGCGAGGCAAGCCGTATAGCCTGCTGAGTCCATCCTGTGAAGACAGTCGGTTACAAATGGTTAACCGGAGTGAAGCGCCGGGGGCTGTCGAGGGGGCCGATAGTGTCGTGGAAAGTGATCGACGGGCGCTTGTCGCCCTATCTTGTGTTCACGATACCAGCCACACCCAGATATCGCCTCGGTTGACTGCAAGTGTCCCACCTGCCACGCAGCAGTGTTCTTGCGGCAACGCTGTCGCGAAGCGCACGTTTGTCATCCTTGACCGTCTTCTGTCCTTGAGCGGACTCGTCGCTTGACCACCACTTCCCCCTACAAAATTCCAGGAGACGACGGGTCCAAGCCGCGGCGGCCGCGCATTCTGACC
This sequence comes from Brevundimonas sp. MF30-B, assembly GCF_004683885.1. Taxonomy (NCBI): domain Bacteria; kingdom Pseudomonadati; phylum Pseudomonadota; class Alphaproteobacteria; order Caulobacterales; family Caulobacteraceae; genus Brevundimonas; species Brevundimonas sp. MF30-B. The sequence continues at coordinate 407,417 of NZ_CP038440.1, forward strand.
GTCATGGCGGCGATACTCGCGATCCTGATCGTGCTGGCGAGCCTGCTGTACCTGAACCGTCGCGCGGCGGCGCGCGAACTGCTCGTGGGCTGGCTCGAGCAACGAGGAATCGACGCCGAGGTCGACGTCGAGGCGGTCAACCTCAATCGCTTCGTCGCCCGAGTCCGCATCGGCGACGCAGACGACCCGGACTTCACCGTAGAGAGGGTCGAGATCGACTATGCCGTGGCGGGGCCCTGGTCAGCCCGCGGCGCTGGAGTGACTCCCAGCCGCATCAGGCTGATCCGCCCGATCTTGAGGGCCACCTGGGCGCAGGACCGCTTTTCCCTGGGATCCCTGGACCCGCTGATCGAGGAGTTCCGGTCCCGTCCGCCCAATCCGGACTCCGCCCCGCCGGAGGTTATCGTCGAGACCGGCCGGCTGCGGCTCTTGACCGAATACGGCCCCTACCCTGTGCTGGCCGACGCGCGGCTGGTCGATGGCCGGCTCGTCGCGCTGACGGCGCGGGCGCCGGCGGCGGCGCTCAGGAGCGGACGGATCGAGGCGCGCGGCCTGGCCTGGCGGTTGGATGCAACCGGTCAAGGCGACGCCCTCAGCTTTGATCTAACCGCCGAGGCCGGCCGCGCTCGCATCGGCGACTCCGCTGTGACTGGGGCCCGCATGAGCCTTGACGGCGCGCTGCCGTATCCCGATCCCGAGGTGGCGCGCATCGGCGGCGCGGCGCGGGTCGCCGCCGCCGGACAGGCCGAAGAGGTGCGCCTGGGCGCGATGTCGGCGACGGGGGTAGAGCTGACGGCCGAGTTCGAAGGCCGGGTGCGCGGCTGGCTCGAGGCGTTCGATCTGGGCGGCCGCGTGGGGATGAACCTGGAGGCACGGCGCCTGTCCGGTCCTTCGGCTCTGGGACACGCCCTGTCGCTGACCATGACCGAGGCCGAGCTGGAGGTTCGACGTCCGCGAAACAGCGCGGCGCGTTGGTCTGTCGCGGGCCCGGCGCGTGTGAACGCCGGTCGATTGTCGGCCGACGGCCTGAGAGGCGAGGCCGTGACCCTTTCGACCCCAGGTCTGGATGCAGGCGGTCAGGGACGGGCGTTCGAGGTTGAGGCGCCGTTGCAGGCCTCGGCCGGGCGGCTGACCTGGTCCGACATCCAACTTCGGCAAGTACAGGCCAGCACCGCCTTTAATCTCAGCCACGCGGGCGCCACCCTGATCACGGCGACCGGTCGCGCCTCGGCCGCTCGTGCGGAGTGGCCGCTGTTCGGCGCGCCGGCCGGCGACGATGTTCCCGAGCTGGCGCAGATGAAGCGAGCCCTGTCGAACTTCGCGCTGGACGCCCCCGGCTTCACGTTCACCACCGGCAGTCCGGGAACAACTCTGGCGCTGACGCGCCCGCTGACGGCGCGACCGCTCAACGGCGGCGTGCTGACGGTATCGGCGGCGAACCGACACCTCTATTCAGCAGAGCCGGGCAGGGCGGGCGGCGGCGCCCTGCGGCTGGCGGCGACGCGAGGCCAGGGCCTGCCGGCGCTGGACATGACCGTTCCCGACTGGCGGCTCACGCCTTCAGGCTTTGAAGCTCGGCTGACAGGCCGTGCGGGACTGGACTTCGGCCTGGCGCGCCAGATCGACCTGACCACCGCCGGCCTGCTGGCCTCGTCGGCGGGGCGGCTGACCTACACGGCCCAAGACTGCACGCCGCTGACCGTGGCGCGGCTGGAGCTCGAGGAAAACAGCGTCACCGGTATCTCGGGCCGTCTGTGCCCGACCGATGCGCCCCTGGTTCTGGTCGAGGGCGGGCGCTGGACCGCGCGCGGCCGGTTCGAGGGCGTCGCCGCCGAGGCGCCGTTTCTTCAGATGCAGTTCGCCGACGCCCAGGGTCCGCTGCGCGTGGACGGCGGTCCGTCCGGCCTGTTGCTGACGGCGGGCGTCGAGGCCGCCAGCGTAACCGACGCCGCCGAGCCCGTGCGCTTCCGCCGCCTTTCGGCGAGGGGTCGAGCGGGCCTGAGCAACGAGGTCTGGAGCGGCGACTTCGCCCTGTCGCGCGGCGATTTCGCCCTGGGCCAGGTAATGCTGACCCACGACGGCCGGGCGCAGGCCGGCGGCGTGACGATCGACACCGGCCTGCTGACGTTCGCCGAGGGCGGGCTTCAGCCCAATCTGCTGAGCCCATTAGTCGAGGACTATGTCCAGAACCCGGTGACGGGCTCGGCGCGGTTCCAAGGCCGATTCGACTGGTCTGCGACATCCGAGGTCGGAACCAGTTCGGGCCGGCTGACCATTCCGTCGCTGGATTTCGTCAGCCCCGCTGGCCCGGTCGAGGGCCTGTCGGGCGACATCGCCTTCAACAGCCTGGCTCCGCTGCAGGCCGCGCCGGGCCAGCGCCTGACGGTTCGGTCACTGAACGCCTTCGCGGACCTGTCGGACCTGGAGCTGGTGTTCGGCCTGGACACCGCCGCCCTGCTGGTCGACGGCGCCGCCGTTCGCGTGGGCGGCGGCTGGGCGCGGCTTGAGCCGCTGTCCATTCCCTTGGACCCCAAGGCCGCGACGACCGGCGTGCTGGTGCTGGAGAATGTCCAGATCGGCGACCTGATCTCAGGCGCGGGCTTCGCCGAGCAGGTTCGGATGGATGCGATGGTGTCGGGGCGGCTGCCCTTCACGTGGGACGCCGCGAACGGCGCGCGCGTCTCGGGCGGCCAGCTGACGGCGACGCGGCCCGGCCGGCTGTCGATCCAGCGCGAGGCTCTCAGCGATCTGGAGGCGGGCGGCGCCGGCGAGGACGTGGCGCCCAACACCGTGCAGGACCTGGCCTATCAAGCGATGGAGAACCTGGCCTTCGACCTGCTGACGGCCGAGGTGAACAGCCTGGACGGCGGGCGGCTGAATCTGCTGTTCCATATCAAGGGACGCCACGATCCGCCCCAGCGGCAGGAGCTGCGCCTGAGCCTGCGCGAACTGATCACTCGCGACTTCCTGAAGCGCGAACTGCCCTTGCCGTCGGACACGGGGATCGATCTGACGCTGGACACCACGCTGAACGTCAATCAGCTGATTTCGGACCTGATCGCCTATCAGCGCGCGCGGGCCGGCGAGCTGGAGCCGACGCCGTGACGGCTGGCCAATCGTTCAGAACCCGTTCACCCTCAATGGCGTTTAAGTCGTCGCGAACCAATACGGAGCTTCGCGCCATGATCCGTCGCCCCAGATCCACAGCCGGCCTGATGCTGGCCGCCGCCGCCCTGTCGATGGGTGCGGCCGCCTGCACGCCCACGGTCCGGCTGGAGGTGGCGCCGATCTCGATCTACGCCAAGCTCGACGCCGAGGTCCGCGTCAGACTCGATCAGGAGCTGCAGCAGCTCCTGCGCGAGAACCCCAATCTGTTCTGATCCGATAATAGTCGGAGGAAGGCTTCAGTCATGACGTTCCGCAAGCTCTTCGTCATCGGCGCCGCCATCGCGGCGCTGGGGGTGGCGGCCGGCGCGGCCTATGCGCAGACGGCCCAACAGAAATCGATGATCGACGCCGCCAAGGCGCAGGGCGTGGTCGGCGAACAGGCCGACGGTTACCTGGGCATCCGGCAATCCAGCGCCGACGCCTCGCTGCGAGAAGCGGTTCAGGTGACCAACGACGCGCGTCGCCGCGCCTATGCGCAAAGCGCGGCTCAGGCCGGCACCACCGCCGAAGTGGCGGGAGCCCGCATGTTCGAGGCGCAGCTTCTGCCGCGCATCTCGTCCGGCCAGTGGTACCGCAACGCCCAGGGGCAGTGGGTCCAGCGATAGGCCGCTGCGCCGCTGATCCGACATGACGTCGCGCCTCGCCCGCTTCGCCTTGTCGACAGGCCTGGCCGTCGTCATTTCGGTGGCGGTCACGCTGGGGCTCGGGCTGACCTGGACCGCGATCGGCGGCGGCGCCATGAGCCTGCACGGCTGGATCGCCCTGGCCATCGGCATCTTCGGCACGGCCGCCCTGGCCTGGGGCCTGATGACCCTCGCCTTTCGCTCGGACCGCGAAGGCTGGGACGACTGCGTCGACAACAGTCTGGACCCGGGCCGCGAAGAGCCGCACGACTGAGCCATGGACGACATTGCATCTCTCTGGCGCCGGCTTGAACCACATGTACAGGTCTATGGGCCGGCGGACGATCGGCCCCGCCCTGCTGTGATCCTGTTCCACGGCTGCGGCGGCCTGCGCAGCCATCTGCCGCGTTACGCTGAGGCGGCGACCGCAGTCGGATGGCGGACCTTCGTGGTCGATTCCTACGCCCCGCGCGGGATCAGCCGCGCTGTGGCCCTGACCACTGTCTGCACCGGGCTGAAGCTGCGCGGTCATGAGCGCGGCGGTGATGTCCTGGCCGCCATCCACGGCGTGTCGCAGCGCCCCGATGTCGATGCGGGCAGGCTGGCGCTCGCCGGCTGGAGCCATGGGGGCTGGGCCATCATGGAGGCCCTGAGCGCCGATCCGGCGAGACCGGGCGCACTGGGCGTGACGGACGCCGCCTCCGGCGATCTGTCGGGGGTCAAGGCGGTCTGGCTGGCCTATCCCTACATCGGACCTTGGGCCTTCAACCGGATGCGGCCCTGGCGGCATTGCCCGCGCCTGCTGGCGGTGACGGCCCGCAAGGATCACCTGACGACGGTGCGCAACGCCGAGCGGGTCAACGCCATGATCCAGGGCTGCGGCGTGACGGTCGAACACTGGATCGCGGATGGCACCCACGCCTTCGACGAGCCGACCAACAACGGCCCGATGCGGCATAATCCGGATCTGACGCTGGAGGCGCTGGATCGGTTCGCCCGTTTCCTTCAGGACACGGCGCCCACGCCTTGAATTCTAGCGAGGGAAGCGCCCGGCTCGGCTGAGCGCGCTCGACGCCGGCTTGCCCAGCTTGTCACCGATCCAGCGCGCGGCCTCGATCAGGGCGTCCAGGTCGTAGCCGGTGTCGAACCCGCCGCGCTCCAGCATATAGACGAGGTCCTCGGTGGCGATGTTCCCGGTCGCGCCCGGCGCGAAGGGGCAGCCGCCGATGCCGCCGACCGAGGCGTCCAGTATGGTCACGCCCGCCTCGACGCCCGCATGGGCATTGGCCAGGCCGGTGTTGCGCGTGTCGTGAAAGTGCAGACGCAACGCGGCGTCCGGCGCGGCGCGGCGCGCGGCCTCGACCTTTTTCGTCACGCTCCACGGGTCGCCGGCGCCGATGGTGTCGGCCAGGGCGATCTCGGCCACACCCAGGGCGGCGATGCGCCCGACGAGGTCGGCGACCTGATCGGCGGACACCTCGCCGTCGAACGGGCAACCCCAGACGCAGGACAGTGTGGCCGACAGGCTGGGCGCCGCCCCGGGCTCGCCCTCGGCGTTGGCGCGGCCGGCGACGATGGCGGCCAGCATCTCGACCTGCTGATCGACCGACAGGCCCTGGTTCTTCAGGCCGAAGCCGTCGGTGGCCGACATCGCCACATTGACCTCGTCGGCCGATGTGGCGAGCGCGCGGTCATAACCCCGGCCGTTCAGGACCAGGCCGATGCGGCTGCGCCCGGCCTCATGCGGCAGGGCGGCCAGCACCTCTTCGGCGCCGGCCATCTGAGGCACGTATTTGGGGTGGACGAAGCTGGCGGCCTCGATGCGGCGCGCACCGGCGGTTTCCAGCCGGCGCACAAAGTCGGCGCGCACCTCGGGCGACAGGACCGTCGTCTCGTTCTGCAGGCCGTCGCGCGGCCCGACCTCGACGATCTGGATGAAGGGTCGGCTCATCGGCCGCCTCCGGGCGGGGCGTAGATCGTCAGGTCCACATCGTCGCCGGTCGAATAGTTGCGCCCCCGCACCTCGCCGACGGCGCGGCCGACGACGCCCAGACCGGCAGAGGCCTGGCGGAAGGCTTCGGCGTCGCGCGCCTCGACGATCGCGGGCCGGCCCTCGGCCAGGGCGCGCGCGGCGCCGGCGGCGTCGGTCAGCTGGGTGTCGCGGCCGGTCAGGAAGACGAAGCTGGGCTCGTGGAAGGTGGTGATGGCGACCGGCCCTGGATAGCGGCCCTGGCGCGGGTGCAGATCGGCGCGCTCCAGCGCCTTCTCCAGCTGGGGCGAAACGGCCAGGGGGCGCAGCTGTCGAATCGTGCCCGACAAGGCGGCGTGCGAGACGATGCCGAACGCCAGGGCCAGCAGCAGGCCGGTGATCGCCGCCCGATTGATCAGCAGGAAGCCCCCAATCGCGGCGGCGGCGACAGCCGAAACGATGGTGACGGTGGCCCAGGTCTGGGCCGTGGAGGTGCCGAACTCGGTCAGGCCGTAGACGGTGATCAAACAAATCACGACGGAGGCGAAGGCCATCAGCCCGGCTCCGCTCCAGCGCGAGATGCGGCCGATGGGCTGGGTCAGGGCGGCGGCGGCCAGCAGCGCCAGGGCGCCGAAGGTCGGCAGGGTGTAGTGGGCCAGCTTGGTCGGGGCGAGCTCGAAGATCAGCCAGGCCGGGACCAGCCAGCAGATCAGGAACCTGACAGCCGGCTCGGCCCGCCGCGACCAGGCCGTCGAGATCGCCGCCGGCAGCAGCAGGGTCGCCGGGAAGAACAGCAGGGGCGCCAGCAGCAGATAGGTGCCGGGCCAGGCCCCGTGGCTTTCGTGCGCGCCCGCGATCTTGGGCGCCAGGTCGCCGCCGATGGCCTCGCGCCAGAAACCGCCGTCCGTGGCGATGGTGATGGCGATGGCCCACGGCCCGACGATCAACGCCGTCAGCGGCAAACCCCAGCCCCAGCCCAGCTTGCCCAGCCAGCGGATGTCGCGGTCCCAGATCGACAGCGCCAGGATGGCCGGCGCGATGACGATCAGGCCGATCGGCCCCTTGATCAGGATGGATGCGCCGAGGCCCAGCCAGAACAGCAGCTTGTGCAGCCGCTGCGGCCGCTCGCCCGCACGGGTCGACATATAGATGCGCGCCAGCCCGGCCATGGCCAGGGTGACCGAGCCGCACAGGAAGGCGTCGGTCTTGGCGATGCCGGCCTCGGTCGACAACAGGAAGGTCGCGCCCAGAATGGCCCCGGCCAGAAAGCCCGCGCGCCGTCCGAAAAGGGCGCCGCCCGCCCAGGCGGCGGCCCAGGCGGCCAGCATGGCGCCCAGCAGGCTGGGCAGGCGATAGGGACCGATGTCGCGCGCCTCGACGCTGGAGGTCACCGACACCGCCACGGCCTGCAGCCAGTAGATGCCGACCGGCTTCTTCCAGCGCGGATCGTCCTGGAAGCGAATGTCGACGAAGTCGCCCGTCTCAAGCATCTGGGCCGTCGCCTGGGCGTAGCGGCTCTCGTCGCGATCCAGCGGCGGCAGCAGCAGCAGACCAGGCAGGCCGGCGATTAGGGCGACAATCATGGCCAGGACGGGCCCGCGCCAGCCGGCGATGTGTCGGTCGAGGTTGGGGCGCGTCATGGCGCTGTCGTATCACGAGGCCCGCACCGCCTGAAAGCGGGCTTGACGGCGCCGTGAACACGGGCGACCCACGGCCCATGCCGCCCGCCGCCCGCAACGCCAGGACACCCCGCGCCGCGCCGGGCTTTCGCTTTCCGCCTGACCGGGATCGGGTGGAGACAATCTTCCGGCGTCTGAGCGGCGTCATGCCCGAGCCGAAGACCGAGCTGGACTTCACCTCGCCCTTCACCCTGGTCGTCGCCGTCGCCCTGTCGGCCCAGGCGACGGACGTCGGCGTGAACAAGGCGACCAGCAAGCTGTTCGCCGTCGCGGACACGCCCGCGAAGATGGCGGCGCTGGGGGTCGAGGGGGTGACGCCCTACATCGCCTCGATCGGCCTGTATCGAAACAAGGCCAAGAACGTCGTCGCCCTGTCGCTCATGATCCTCGATCAGCACGGCGGCGAAGTGCCGTTGAACCGCACGGACCTTCAGGCCCTGCCCGGCGTCGGACGAAAAACCGCCAGCGTGGTTCTGAACGAACTGGGCGTCGAGCCCGCCATCGCGGTCGACACCCACGTGTATCGCGTCTCGCATCGGCTGGCGCTGGCCAACGCCAACACCCCCGACAAGGTCGAGGCCCAGCTGCACAAGGTGGTCCCGGCGCAATGGCTGCCCAAGGCGCACCACTGGCTGATCCTGCACGGCCGCTATGTGTGCACGGCGCGCAAGCCCAACTGCCCCGGCTGCGTCATCTCCGACCTGTGTCCGTCCAGGGCGGGGATCATGGCGGACGCTCAGCCCAGCCGTTCGCGCACCGCCCGGGCGAAGGCCGCGCCGCCGTCCGGCGCATAGGCCAGATAGAAGTCCGGCTCGATCAGTTCGGCCTCCATCAGCACCCAACACTCGCCGTCGCGCGTCATGTCGATGCGGGCGTAGAGCAGCGGCTCGTCGATGGCGGACAGCACCCGCTCGGCCAGGACCAGGGCCTCGGCCGGGGGCTGGATCGGCTCGTACAGGCCGCCGAACTGAACCTGGATGCGGAAGTCCCCGTTCACCGGGCGCTTGCGCACCGCATGGCTGAAGCGCCCGCCGAAGAACAGCAGCGAGGTTTCGCCCTCGGTCTCGATGGCCGGCAGATAGGGCTGGATCATCGCCCGCCCGGCAGGCGGATCGCTCAGCGCCTCGCCCGGCGCCAGGCGCAGCGTGCGCCAGGCGCCGCCCGACACGGTCGGCTTGACCACCAGCTGGGACGCGCCCGTTTCGGCGAAGGCCGCGGCCATGACGGCGTCGTCGACCGCCGCGCTCCAGATCGTCGCCGGGATCGGCACGCCCTTGTCCGCAAGCCGGGCCAGATAGACCTTGTCGGAATTCCAGCTCAGGACCGAGGCGGGATTGGCCAGCGGCAGGCCGGCCTTGATCCACGTGCGGCAGGCCGCCATCCAGCGCTCGTGATCGCGGTGATAGCCCCAGGCCATGACCGGCAGGATCAGCGGAAAGTCCGCCAGCCTGTTCGCGTCCTCCACGTAATCGGTCCAGGGCGTCGGCCGAACCGTCACGCCTTCCTTCGCCAGCGCCTGGCTCAACCGCTCCAGCACCCCCGGCCACTGGCCGGCGTACGACGGGTCGGCGGGGTCGGGCGTCAGGACGGCGATCTGGGTCATGGGCGTGTCTTAGAAGATGAAACGATATCCGAAAATCCTTCTCCCCGCCGGGGGAGAAGGTGGCTTGCGGAGCAAGACGGATGAGGGGGACGTGTCCTCATCCTGATCGTCGGACGTTGAGCCTCGATCCGCCCGCCCCCTCATCCGAGCCGCTCACGCGGCCCACCTTCTCCCCCGAGGGGAGGAGGGTGAACTGGCGCCTCTCCCGTTTCCTCTGTAAGGGGCGCGGCCATGACCCAGACCCCTGCCTCTCCCGTCCGCTTCGACGTCTGCGCCGTCGGCAACGCCATCGTCGACGTGCTGAGCCCGTGCGAGCCCGCCTTCCTGGACGGGCGCGGCCTGACGCCGGGCTCGATGCAGCTCGTGGACGAGGCCCAGAGCGCGGACCTCTACGCCGCCATGGCCGCGGGCGTCGAGGCGTCCGGCGGGTCGGCCGGCAACACCGTCGCGGGCGTCGGCTCGTTCGGCGGGCGCGCGGCCTATGTCGGCAAGGTCGCGCCCGATCAGCTGGGCGAAGTCTTTAGCCACGACATTCGCGCCGTCGGCGTGCATTTCGACACGCCGGCGCTGGAGGGCGGAGCGGGAACCGGTCGCTGCCTGATCAACGTCACGCCCGACGGCCAGCGCACCATGTGCACCTTCCTGGGCGCCGCCAACCAACTGTCGGTCGAGGACATCGACGCGGCGCTGATCGGCGACAGCGCCATCGTCTATCTGGAAGGCTATCTGTTCGACCCGGCGCCGGCGCGCGCGGCGTTCGAGCAGGCGGCCAAGGCCGCGCACGCGGCAGGCCGCAAGGTGGCGATCACCCTGTCGGACACCTTCGTGGTGGCCCGCTGGCGCGCCGAGCTGCTGGCCTTCATCGAAGTCTCGGCCGACATCGTCCTGGCCAATGAGGCCGAGCTCGCCGCCCTGTTCGAAACCGAGGACTTCGACGCTGCCTGCGATCGCCTGGCCGCCATGGCCGAGGTCGCCGCCGTCACGCGCGGCGCGGCAGGGTCTGTGATCATCCGGGGCGAAGAGCGTGTCGCCGTCGCCGCCTTCCCGGTCGACAAGGTGATCGACACCACCGGCGCCGGCGATCAATACGCCGCCGGCGTGTTGCTGGGACTGGCGCGCGGCCTGAGCCTGGCCGAGGCGGGCGCCCTGGGCTCGCTGGCGGCCGCGGAAGTCATCGCCCACTGGGGACCGCGCCCGATGACGTCGCTGATCGATTTGGCCAAGACCAAGGGTCTGACGCTCGGCGCCTGATCCCGCCCTTTGGACATGAAAAAGGCCCCGGATCGCTCCGGGGCCTTCGTCATATCTGGCTCTCGCCTGTCTAGACCCTGGGGCCTCGGCCTCGCAGTCCGCCCGCCACCAGTGCGATGACGAACAGGATGATGGCGATCACGGCGATGAACTTGGCGATCTCGAACGAGAAGTTCGCGATGCCGCCGAAGCCTAGAACGGCCGCGACCAGCGCGATGACGAGAAAGATGATGGCCCAACGTAGCATGAGGCGTCCTCCGAGCGGTTGATGTTCGGCGGAGCCCTTCCGCCAGATCAACCCAACGCTCCCTGCGACATAGCGTTCCCGCAAAGCTTGCCTACCAGCGGCGGCGATAGCGCTTCTCGGCACGCTTCTCCGTGATCATCGACGCGGCGATGGCGGCCAGCGCAGGGTTGCGCAGCAGCAAGAACAGGATGCCCAAGCCGCCTGCGGCGCCCAGCACAGGACGATGGCGGACGATGTGGATGATCTTTCCAGCCAGGCCTTCCGGCTCCTCATCATCTTCGTGGTCGTCCTTGCCCTTGCCCAGGAAGACCAAGGCCGTGACGATGCAGATCAGGGCGAAGACGCCCGTGGTCACGGCGGCGGCACCGAGCGGCGTCATCACCAGGGACAGGGCGTAAAAGACGGTGAAGCCGAGGGCGACCGTGGCCACCAGGGCGCTGGCCGCCACCACGGCGATGGCGGTCAGCTTTTTGAACAGCCCATCCAACATCAGCGGCGACGACCGCCGAGCAGCAGGCCGATGACGACCCCGACGCCGAGCGCGATCGCGGTCGACTGGACCGGGCGCTCCTGCACGCGTTCGGTGACGTAGCGCTGGGCTTCGTCGAAGCGCTCGGCGGCGTCATCGTAATATTCGCGGCTGCGGACGCGGGCCTGCTCGTAATAGCCGCGGGCGCGCTCGCGGGCTGCGTCGGCCTTGGCGCGAACGGCGCCCTCGGTCTCAGACGCCTTGGCCTTGAGGTTTTCCTTTTCCTCGCGGACGACGGTCTTCAGATCCTCCTTGAGGGTCTTCAGGTCGTTCTTGACGTCTTCTCGAGCCTTGGTCGTGGCCATGGTGCGCTCCGATGCGTGAAAGCTTGGCGTTATGTATAGGGAACCCCGCCTTGCAACGCCACTCGCCCGCCTGGGTTCCCCGCAACGCAGCAATGCCGCGCTGGGAAAGCCCGGCGCGGCGCATTAGGAATACGCGCATGACCCAATGGCTGTTCCCGCCCGCCCCCACGCCGTCGCTGCCCATCGCCGGCCGCCCCGAGCGGTTTCCGGTACGCCGCATCCTGTGCGTCGGTCAGAACTACGCCGCCCACGCGCGCGAGATGGGGGCGGACGGCCGCCCGGCGCCCTTCTTCTTCGCCAAGCCCGCCGACGCCCTGGTTACGGACGGCGCGAACCCCGCCTTTCCCGGCGAGACCCAGAACCTGCACCACGAGGTCGAGCTGGTCTGCGCCATCGGCGAGGGCGGCGCGATCGTCGGCTGGGCCGTCGGCTGCGACCTGACCCGGCGCGACATCCAGGCCGAGGCCAAGTCCAAGGGCCGGCCGTGGGAGGCGGCCAAGGCCTTCGATCAGTCCGCGCCCTGCGGCGCCCTGACCCTGGGCGACCTGCCCGACCCGGCCGGCCCCATCGCCCTGACAGTCAATGGGGAGACGCGCCAGTCCGGCCGGCTGGACGACATGATCTGGAGCCCGCAGGAGGTGCTGGTCCAGGCGCGGCGCTTCTGGGACGTTCAAGCCGGGGACCTGATCTTCACCGGCACGCCCGAGGGCGTCAGCCCGCTTCAGCCCGGCGACCGGGTCGAGGCCCTGGTGGCAGGCCTGTCGCCCCTCAGCTTCCGGATGGGCGCGCAATGATCCTGCACGGCTACTGGCGTTCGGGCACCAGCTATCGAACCCGCATCGCCCTGAATCTGAAGGGGCTGACCTATGAGACGCGGGGCGTCGACCTGCGCCAGGGCGCGCAGAAGACCGCTGATTTCCTGGCGATGAACCCGCAAGGCCTGGTGCCCGCCCTTCAGGTCGGAGATGCGGTCCTGACGCAGAGCCCCGCCATTCTGGAATGGCTCGAGGAGGCGCATCCCCAACCGCCGCTGCTGCCGTCCGGCCCGCTGGACCGGGCCCAGGTGCGGGCCATGGCCGCACTGGTGGAATGTGACATCCATCCGCTGAACAATCTGCGGGTGCTGAAGGCCCTGCGCGAAAGTTTCGACGCCGACCAGGCCGCCACGGACGCCTGGGCAGGCCGCTGGATCGGAGCGGGCTTCGATGCGCTGGAAAGTCTGGTTCAGCGCCACGGCGACGGCTGGTGCTGGGGCGATCGACCGACGCTGGCCGACTGCTGCCTGATCCCGCAGATCTATTCCGCCCGGCGGTTCAACGTGGACATGACGGCCTGGCCCGCCCTGTCCGCCATCGAGAGCCGGGCCGAGGCGCACCCCGCCTTCCAGGCCGGCCACCCGGATCGCCAGCCGGACGCCGACTGAACTGCCCACAAATGGTCACGGTTTTCCACCGGACGCTCAATCTCCCTTAAGCATTCGGGGCGCACCGTCGGTGTGTGAGATTCGACGCCTTGCCCTCTCCGGCGGACCGGCTGGCCATCGCTGCGGTGACCGAGCCCGAACGCGCGCCTGACGCCTTCATGACGGCGCCCGTCGGCGCGCGCGAAGACGCCATGCGCCATCTGCTGCAGACCGCGGCCGACGCCGGCGTCGGCGTGGTTGCGACTCGCCCCGAAGGCGATGTCGAGCGTCTGCTGGGTCAGGCCTGGCCCTTCCCCTCGCCCTTCCGCGTCACTGTGCGGACCGTGGCCTTGGCCGACGGCCTGGATCGGATCGAAGCCCGCGCGCGCCGCTCGCTGGAGCGCATGGGCCTGCCGCGCGGCGAGGCGCTGCTGGTGTCCAACGCCGCCGATCTGGCCGGCGCCGAAGGCCGCGCCCTTTGGGACCGGTTGAAAAGCCTCAAGGACCGCGGCCTGTTCCGCAAAATCGGCTTCTGCGCGACCCTGGACGACGGCCCCGCCCTGCTGGCGCGTCGGCTGGAGCCGGACCTGGTCCAGATTCCGTGCAACCTGCTGGATCAGCGCGCCGCCACCGAAGGCGTTCTGGCCGAGCTGAAGGCCGCCGGGGCCGAAATCCACATCGCCCATGTCTTCGCCCAGGGCGTCCTGTTCGCCGCTGGCGAAAGCCTGCCGCCCGAACTGGCCGGACACGCCCTGGCCTTGTCGCGCGTCCGGCGTCGCCTGGCGGAATCGCGCCTGGACCCTATGCAGGCGGCTCTCGCCTTCGCCCTGAACCTGCCCGAGGCCTCGGCCGTGGTGGCCAGCGTCGCCTCGGCGGCCGAGCTGCGCGCCGTGCTCGCAGCGGCCCACGCGCCCGCGCCGGCCATCGACTGGTCGGCGCTGGCGCTGGAGACGCCGGCGGCCCGCTCGCTGGGGCAGGCCGCCGACATCCGCTATCGGATCAATAGCGCAGCCTGATCCCGACGTAGCCCGACCGGCCCGGCTCACCGTAGCCGAGCACCTGCTGATAGTGCTTGTCCGTCAGGTTCTCGATACGCGCCGTCAGATCGACATTGGGCGTCAGCGCATAGGCGCCGTTCAGATGGGCGACGACGAAGCGATCGCGCACCCCGCCGGCGTCGTTCTGATCACCCTCGGCCCGCACCGTCAGGGCGCCCGAAAGACGTTCCCCGCTCCAGCCCAAGATCGCCGAGCCCGAATGCTTGGGCACGCGCAGCAGGCGCGCGCCCGTGGTCCGGTCCTCGGCGTCGGTCCAGGCATAGGCAAGGGTCAGGTCGAAACCGCCGCCCAGCAGAGCCCTGCCTTCCAGCTCCACCCCATCGGTCCGCGTCTTGGCGATGTTGATGTAGCGGCCGGCGACATAAGTGATCTGGTCCTGCACGTTCAGGCGATAGAGCGTCGCCCGCGCCTGCAGCCGGCCGTCCGAGGTGCGATAACCGAGCGCCGCCTCGACGCTGTCGGCGGTCTCTGGGGTCAGGTCCGGCCACGGCAGCGGCGCAAAGCAGAAGTCGCACACCGACTGGCTGATCGACGGCGCTTTGAAACCCGTCCCATAGGCGCCCGACAGGGTGAAGCCGTAGTCCAGATCATAGGCGGCCGAGATGCGACCGGTAGTCTTTGAGCCGAAGTCTTCGGTGTCGTCCCAGCGCAGGGCGCCGGTCAAATCCAGGCGCTCCGTGGCGGCGAACCGCCCCACCGCGAACAGGGAGGTGATGCCCAGATCATCCGAGAGGCCGCTCGACAGGGCGCCCGACGTCTCCTCGCGCTCGGCGCCGAAGGCATAGGCGACGGCGCCCGATTCGCCGTCGGCCTGCCAGCGATAGACCTGCCGGTCGGCGCTGAAGGTCGAGCCGAAGCCGCCGCTGTAGCTGGTGCGTTCGATGTCCGAAGCCGCGACGCTGAACTGATGGTTCAGACCTCCGGCGGCCAGGCGCAGGCGGGCCAGGCCCGACCACTGCTCGCTGTCCTGCGTGTCGTCGGTGTCGGCCAGGGCGTAGGTGGGGGCGGGGAAGCCGTCGAGGTCGGCGTGGCTGTCCGACCAGCGCAGCGAGCCGTCGATCTGGGCGTTCGGCGCCACGGCGTAGCGGCCCTTTACGCCTACAGTGGTGTTCCTGAACCCGTCGCGTTCGGGATTGCCGTCGCGTTCGTCCGCCGCCGAAATGCCGTCGGTCTCGAAGCGTGAAACGTAAGCGCCGATGGCGTACCGGTCGTTGGCCACGCCGCCGGCCAGGCGGCCGCGCCGGGTGTCGAAGCTGCCCGCCTCCGCTTCAGCGCGCAGGCCGTCCAGCTCGCGGGCGGTGAAGGCGATCACCCCGCCGATGGCGTCCGAGCCCCACAGCGAGGACTGGGGTCCGCTGAGGACTTCGATGCGTTCGATGTCTCCCAGTTCGAAGCCGGAGAAGTCGAAGGCGCCGTTGATCTCGGCCGGGTCGTTGACGGGCGCGCCGTCGACGAGGACCAGGGTCTTCCCGGGCGCCGCGCCGCGCATGCGGACCTGGGCGACGCCGCCGAAGGCGCCCGAGCGCGTCACCGACAGGCCCGGCACGTCGGCCAGGATGTCGGCGGCGAACACCGCGCCTCGCTGTTCGATGGCGCGGTCGTCGATGACCCGTGCCCCGGGCGTGTCCAGGGCGATCGCCGGCAGGCGCGTGGCGGTGACGACCACCTCCTGCAGCGTCGTGGGATCGACCTCCTGGGCGAATGCAGGGAAGGCGACGGCGCAGGCGGCCGCCGTGGAAAGCAGGATCGAGCGTCTCATGGCTCATGACTCCGTGATCGGCCCGGCGACGGCGCGCGCGAACGGGCTGGCGAATGCGACCGATCCGCCGGGCCTTGCAGGTCCGGACGGCGCAGAGATCGGGTCGCTTCGACGGAATTCAGTCCCCGCGCCTCTGCCTGGTCCCGGACAGCGACGAGCGACATCGGCGGCCAGGTCTCCTGGCTTGCGGGTCAAAAAGCGCCGGCCTCGCCTTCCCAGACCCCAAGGGATCCAGTGGCGCCGGGATCGCTCCCGGATCGGACGACGGTCTCACCGCCTACAGTTGCGGGCACAGCCGCGGTGTCTGACCGCGTTCCCTTAACCGCCTGCCGGGCTTCTCGCAGGCCCAAAGCGTGGCCGCAAGTCGCGTCACACGGCGCTTGAGGCGACGGCCCTGATCCGTCACCTTCCGGCCACGCATGAACGCTCCACTTTCCCCGCCAAAGCCTTATCCGAAGCCCGAGCCCGGCGTGACCCCGGTCATGGCGCAATTCCTGGCGGCCAAGGCCGACCATGCCGACGCCCTGCTGTTCTTCCGCATGGGCGACTTCTACGAACTGTTCTTCGAGGACGCGGAGAAGGCAGCGGCCGCCCTGGGCCTGGCCCTGACCAAGCGCGGCAAGCATCTGGGCGAGGAGATCCCTATGGCCGGCGTGCCCGCGCACGCCGCCGAGGGCTATATGGCGCGGCTGATCCGCCAGGGCTTCCGCGTCGCCCTGTGCGACCAGGTCGAGGATCCCGCCGAGGCCAGGAAGCGCGGCTCCAAGTCCGTGGTCAAGCGCGAGGTGGTGCGGGTCGTCACCCCCGGCACCCTGACAGAGGACAGCCTGCTGGACGCGCGCGGCGCCAATCGCCTGGCAGCCGTGTCCGTGAGGAAGGGCCGGGCCGCCGTCGCCGTTGTCGAACTGTCGGCCGGCGTCGTGGACTGCGTGGCCTGCGATCCCGAAGACCTGGGTGCGACCCTGGCCGCCTTCCGCCCGTCCGAAGTGCTGGTGCCCGACCGCCTGTTCTCTGACGCCGCGCTGAAGGCGGCGCTCGACGGCTCGGGCGGCGTGGTCCAGGCCATGCCCCAGGCGCTGGGCGAACCGGTCGCCAGCCGGGCGCGGGTCGAACGCCTATACGGCGTCGCGGCGCTGGACGGTTTCGGCGCCTTCGAAGAAGCCGAGGTTTCGGCGCTGGGTCTGGTCGCCGCCTATCTGGAGACGACCCAGGCCGGCCGCACGCCCGCCCTGGCACCGCCTCGCCGCTCGGTTGAGGCGGGGTTCCTGGCCATCGATCCGGCCACCCGCCAGAGCCTGGAGATCGACCGCACTCAACGCGGCGAGCGCGAGGGCAGTCTGCTGGCCTGCCTGGACCGCACCGTCACGGCCGGCGGCGCACGATCGCTGGGCGAGCGCATCGCGCGGCCCCTGCGCGACCCCGCCGCGATCAACGCCCGGCTGGACGCCGTGGAATGGTTCGTCGAGCGCCGCGACCTGCGGCGCGACCTGCGCGAGGCGCTGCGCGGCTCGTCCGACGTCGCGCGGGCGGTGTCGCGTCTGGCGCTGGGCCGGGGCGGTCCGCGCGACCTGGCCGCCGTGCGCGCCGGGCTCAAGACCGCCGAGGGGCTGGTCGGGCGGCTGATGGCGCGGCCTGATCCGCTGTCGGGGCCGCCGGCGCGCATCGCAGACTGTCTGGCAAATCTCTCACCCACGACCGAGACGTCCCGGCTGCTGGCCGCGCTGAACGACGGTCTGGTCGAGGAACCGCCGCATCTGGCGCGCGACGGCGGCTTCGTTCAGCCCGAGCACCGCCCCGAACTGGACGAGACCCGGCGCCTTCGCGACGACAGCCGCCGCGTCGTCGCGGACCTCGAGGCCCGCGCCGCCGCCGAGGCGGGCGTGCCCTTCAAGGTCCGGCACAACGCCGTGCTGGGCTATTTCCTGGAAACCACCGCCAAACACGCCGATGGCCTGCTGCGCGCCGGCCCGGACAGCCGCTTCATCCACCGCCAGACCTTGGCCAACCAGGTCCGCTTCACAACGGTCGAACTGTCCGAGCTGGACGCGAAGATCAGCCAGGCCGGGGTGCGCGCCCTGGCCATCGAGACCGAGACCTTCGAAGGTTGGCGCGCCGAGGTCCAGACCCTGGCCGCGCCGCTCCAGGCCCTGGCCGACGCCCTGGCCGAACTGGACGCCCACGCCGCCCTGGCCGAATGGGCCGAGGAGGTCTCGGCCGTGCGCCCGACGGTGGACGAGACCCTGGGCTTCGAGGTCGAGGCCGGCCGCCATCCGGTGGTCGAGGCGGCGGTGAAGGCGCAAGGCCTGCCCTACACGCCCAATGACGGGCGGCTGGACGGCGCAGGCGCAGCCCACGCCCGGCTGGCCATTGTCACCGGGCCGAACATGGCCGGCAAGTCGACCTTCCTGCGCCAGAACGCGCTCCTGGTCATCCTGGCCCAGGCCGGCGCCTTCGTGCCGGCGCGCGCCATGCGGCTGGGCGTCGTGGACCGGCTGTTCAGCCGCGTCGGCGCCGGCGACGACCTGGCGCGCGGACGCTCGACCTTCATGACCGAAATGGTCGAGACCTCGGCCATCCTGAGCCAGGCGACCGAGCGCAGCTTCGTTGTGCTGGACGAGATCGGGCGCGGCACCGCCACCTATGACGGCCTGGCCATCGCCTGGGCCGTGGCCGAGGCTCTGCACGAGACCAACCGCGCCCGCACCCTGTTCGCGACCCACTATCACGAGCTGGCGCGGCTGGAGGATCAGCTGGCCTACGTCTGTAATCTGTCGATGAAGGCGCGCGAGTGGAACGGCGATCTCGTATTCCTGCACGAGGCGGCGCCCGGCGCAGCGGACCGGTCGTATGGCGTCCAGGTGGCCCGGCTGGCGGGCGTGCCCGGACCGGTCGTAGCGCGGGCCAAGGCGGTGCTGGATCGACTGGAGGGCCAGAAGGCCGCCGTCGCGCGTCTGGACGACCTGCCCCTGTTCGCCGTCGCCGATACCGCCGCGCCCCCGCCTGAACCCTCGGCCGTGGAGCGCGCGCTCGATGCGCTCGACCCAGACGCCCTCAGCCCGCGCGAGGCGCTGGAGGAACTCTACCGCCTGAAGGGCCTGGCGGGCCGGTGACCGCTCCCTCGCCCGACGACCTGCTGATCGCGGCGGCCGGGGCGGCCGATCCACGCGCGGCGGTCGCGGCGGTGCTGGGCGAACGTTACGATCAGGCGCGCGAGCGGGCGGCTCAGAAGCTGGCGGGCGGTCAGGCGGGCGTCGAAGTGGCCCGGCAGTATTGCGCCGCCGCCGACGTCCTGATGACCAGCCTGTGGCGGCTGGCGACCGAGGTGCTGTATCCGGCCCCCAATCCCACCGAGGCCGAGCGGCTGTGCGTGCTGGCCGTCGGCGGCTATGGGCGCGGCGTGCTGGCGCCGTTCTCGGACCTGGACCTGATGTTCCTGCGTCCGTGGAAGACCACGCCGCGCAGCGAACAGATCGTCGAGTTCGTCCAGTACGTCCTGTGGGATCTGAACCTGAAGATCGGCGCCTCCACGCGCTCGATCGACGAGGCCCTGACCCTGGCCTGGCGCGACATGACCGTGCGCACCGCGCTGCTGGAGGCCCGCTTCCTGGCCGGCGACGAGCGCCTAGCGGAGGGCTTCCTGGCCCGGTTTCGACGCGAGGCGGCCCAGATCGATCCCCGCCCCTTCATCGCCGCCAAGCTGGAGGAGCGCGAGACCCGGCACCAGAAGGCCGGCGCCTTCCGCTATCGCGTCGAGCCGAATGTGAAGGACGGCAAGGGCGGCCTGCGCGACCTCAACACCCTGTTCTGGATCGCGCGCGGACTGGCCCCCGACAGCCATCTGGGCGCCCGGGCGCTCGAGGGTCTTCTGACGGCGCGCGAGCGGCGGCTGTTCGAGGAGGCCTTCGACTTTCTGTGGCGCGTGCGGGCCAATATCCACCTGGTCGCCGGGCGCGCCGAGGAAAGACTGACCTTCGATCTGCAGCCCGAGATCGCACGCCGCATGGGCTGGCGCGGGCGCGGCGACGAGCTGGCGGTCGAGCGGTTCATGCGCCGCTATTTCATCGTGGCCCGCGACGTGGGCGCCCTGACGCGCGCGGTCAGCGCCCAGCTGGAGGCGCGCCAGCAGAAGAAGGCCATGGGCCTGTCGCGCCTGTTGCCCCGGCGGCGCAAGCGCCTGCCCGTCAAGGGCCTGGTCATTGAGGGCGGCCGCCTGTCGATCGCCGGGCCTGGCGTTTTCGAGACCGATCCGCCCCTGCTGCTCAAGCTGTTCGCCGAAGCCGACCGGCTGGATCTGGACCTCCATCCGGACGCCTTTTCGGCGGTCACGCGCGCCCTGCCGCTGGTGACGCCTGCCTTGCGTCGCGATCCCGAGGCGGCTCAGGCCTTCCTGACCGTGCTGGCTCACGGACAGCGGCCCTATCGCGCCCTGACCATCATGAACGAGACCGGGTTGCTGGGCCGCTTCCTGCCGGAATGGGGACGGATCGTCGGCCAGACCCAATTCAACATGTACCACGCCTATACGGTGGACGAGCACACGCTGCAGGCCGTGGGCGTCATCAACGACATCGCGCGCGGAAAGCTGAGGGACGATCATCCGCTGTCCAGCGACATCGTGCACCGCATCGCCGACTTCGAGGCCCTGATGCTGGCCATGCTGCTGCACGACGTGGGCAAGGGCGGCGACCGGGGGCAGTTGGAGGACGGGGCCATCGCCGCGCGTCGCGCCTGCGAGCGGCTGGGCGTCGAACCGCGCCGGATCGAGCTGGTGGTCTGGCTGGTGCGCCATCATCTGACCCTGTCGGACTACGCCCAGAAGCGGGATGTGTCCGATCCCGAGACAGTGCGCGCCTTCGCCGCCGTCGTCGGTGATCTGGAGCGGTTGCGCACCCTGGTGGTGCTGACCGTCGCCGACATCCGCGCGGTGGGACCGGGCGTGTGGAACAGCTGGAAGGGCCAGCTGATGCGCGACCTCTATGGGCGCACGGAGGCCCTGTTCCACGGCGAGGACATCGGCCGCGCCGACCCCCTGGCCCGGCACCCCGAACTGGTCGAACGCGCTAGACAAGCCGGCGCGGCGGCCGAGGCCTTCATGGACGAAGAGGGCGGCGGGCTGCGCGTCGCCGTCGCCGCGCGCGACCGCCAAGGTCTGTTCGCCGACCTGGCCGCCGCCCTGGCCGCCCTGGGCGCCGACGTGGCCGGGGCCCGCCTTGCCACCTCGCCCGACGGCATGGCCCTGGACGTCTTCGACCTGCACGGCGAGCCCGACGCCCGACGGCTGAAACGGCTGACCCTGGCGCTGGAACGCGCCGCCCTGGGGCGTTCGCGCCCGACGCCGCCCGGCCCCGAGCCGGTCAGCGCGCGGCGCGCGGTCTTCGACGTGCGGCCGGTGGTCATGATCGGCCGCGCCAGCGATCAGGGGCCGGTCATCCTGGAGGTTTCGGGCGCCGACCGGCCAGGCCTTCTAGCCGACCTGGGCCGGACCTTGGCCGACCACGACCTGTCGATCCGCTCGGCCCACGTCGCGACCTTCGGCGAGCGAGCGGTGGACAGCTTCTATTTGGACCGGGAGCCCGAAAGTCCGGCCGCCCTGAAAATGGCGCTGGAGGCGGTGCTGGACCGCTCGCTTCCGATCGCGCCGGGACGCCGCCCCGCGCCGGTCCGCGCTAGCGCCCGCGACGTGTCAGAGATCGGTCGCCTGCCGTCGCCCCAGCCCGTATCGCGGCGTCGCAAAGCGCGCTAATCGCTGAGGCTCCGCCGCCCCGGATCGCGCCCTTGAGCCTCGCCCGCAACACCCTGGTGCAATCGACCCTGACGCTGGGCAGCCGCGTGCTGGGCTTCGCCCGCGACCTGTTCCTGGCCGCCCGTTTTGGCCAAGGGCCGATGATGGACGCCTTCACCACGGCGCTGATGCTGCCCAACATGTTCCGGCGGCTGTTCGCCGAGGGCGCCTTCGCCCAGGCCTTCGTGCCCATCTACGGCGGCGTGCGCGAACGCGAGGGCGAAGAGGCCGCCGCCGTCACGGCGTCCGAGGCGCTCAGCTTCATCTTCGCCGTCGTGGCCGGCTTCTGCATCGTGTTGCAGGTCGCCATGCCCTGGATCATGCCCTGGCTGCTGTCGGCGTGGCGCGACGACGTGGGCGTGATGAGCGCAGCGGTCACCGCCGCCCAGCTGACCATGCCCTATCTCGCCTGCATGACCATCGCGTCTTTGCTGTCCGGCGTGCTGAACACCAGCGGCCGTTTCGCCCTGTCGGCGGGCGTGCCGGTGTTCCTGAACCTGTGCACCCTGGTCCCGCTCCTGGCGCCCAGCCTGATCCCGATGAGCCAGCCCACCATCCTGCTGTGGACCAGTGTGGCGGTCACGGTCTCGGGTCTGGTTCAGATGAGCCTGCTGTGGTGGGGCGTGCGGCGGCTGGGCGTGACCGTCCGTCTGTCCTGGCCGCGTCTGACGCCGGGTGTGAAGAAGACCCTGGCCCTGGCCGTGCCCGGCGTGCTGGCGGGCGGCGCCTTTCAGATCAACTCGCTGGTCAGCCAGTTCCTGGCCGGGTCGAACGAAGGCGCACGCTCGGTGCTGTACAACGCCGACCGCCTGTACCAGCTGCCGCTGGGCCTGGTCGGGGTGGCGCTCGGCTTGGCTCTAGTGCCGCGCCTGACACGGGCCTTTGTTTCCGGCGACCACGAAGGTGGGCGGCGCACGATGGACGACGGCATGACCCTGGCGCTCGCCTTCGCCCTGCCGGCGGCGGCAGCCCTTTTCGTCATCCCCTTCTTCATCATAGACGCCACGGTGACGCGCGCCGCCTTCACCAGCCAGGATGCCGCCCGGACGGCCGACGTGCTGCGTCAGTTCGCCTGGGGCGTGCCGGCGTTCGTTCTGGTCAAGGTGCTGACCCCGCCCTTCTTCGCGCGCCAGGATACGCGGCGGCCCATGATCTACGCCGTGGCCTCGGTGATCGCGACGGTGGTTCTGGGCGCTAGCCTGTTTTTCGGCCTGTCGCGTATCGGCGTGGACGGCGTTCTGGGCCTGGCCATCGCGACCAGCACGGCGGCCTGGCTGAACGTCGCCCTGCTGGCCGGAACCCTGGCGCGCGAGCATGTCTGGCGGCCCTCGCCCGCCTTTCTGTCGCGGTTCGTCCGCGTCGTCGGCGCCAGCGTCCTAATGGGGCTGGTGCTGTTCCTGGCCAGCCTCAACTATCCGCTCCTGTCGCGCCTGTTGCTGACCAAGGAGATCGCCGTGCTGATCGTGTGCGGCGTCGGGGCGGCGGTCTACGGCGCGGCCCTGCTGGGTCTTCGCGCCGTCACCTTGGCGGAACTCAGGGGCGTGCTGCGTCGCGAACCGGGCGCCAAGGCCGTGCAAGGGCTGGACTGACGACCCGATGTGGCGATAAGCGCGAGGCATGACAGCCTCGGGCCTCTCCCTCGACCGGCGATGGCGCGGCTAGCTCCGCCCCGATCGCCCCGATCGCCCCTGTCCGCCCCTTCGCTTCGAGACCCGCATCATGACTGACACCTCGGCTGACTACACCGGCCCGCGCCGCATCCTGAGCGGCATCCAGGCCTCCGGCGCCCTGCACCTGGGCAACTATCTCGGCGCGCTGAAGCGCTTCACGGCGCTGCAGGACGAGGGCGCGCCCTGCTTCCTGTTCGTGGCCGACATGCACGCCATCACTGTCTGGCAGGATCCGGCCAAGCTGGCCGCCCAAACGCGCGAGATCGCCGCCGCCTACCTGGCCTCTGGACTGGACCCGGCCAAGTCGACCATCTTTCCGCAGTCCGCCGTCCGCGCCCACGCCGAGCTGGCCTGGGTCTTCAACTGCGTCGCCCGCCTGGGCTGGCTGGACCGCATGACCCAGTTCAAGGAGAAGTCCGGCAAGCACAAGGAACGCTCCTCGGTCGGCCTCTACACCTACCCTGTGCTCCAGGCGGCCGACATCCTGCTTTACAAGGCCACGCAGGTGCCGGTCGGCGAGGACCAGAAGCAGCATTTGGAATTGACCCGCGACATCGCGGCCAAATTCAACACCGACTTCTCAGCCCCCGGTTTCTTCCCTCTGCCCGAACCCCTGATCCAGGGGCCGGCGACGCGGGTCATGAGTCTGCGCGACGGCTCGGCCAAGATGTCCAAGTCCGATCCGTCGGATCAGAGCCGCATCAACCTGACCGACGACGCCGACGCCATCGCCGTCAAGGTCAAGAAGGCCCGCACCGACGCCGAGCCCCTGCCCGAGACGCTGGACGGCCTGGCCGACCGCGCCGAGGCCAAAAACCTGGTCGCCATCTACGCCGCTCTCGCCGGGACAACGCGCGAGGCTGTGATCGCGGAGTACGCCGGCCAGGGCTTTGGCGCGTTCAAGCCGCGCCTGGCGGAGCTGGCGGTGTCCGAACTCGCGCCCGTCACAGCCGAGATGCGCCGTCTGATGGACGATCCGGCCGAGATCGACCGCGTTCTGGCCGACGGGGCGCGTCGCGCCGCTGAGATCGCCGATCCGGTGGTCGACGAGGTCAAGCGCATCGTGGGCTTCTGGCGCCCCTGATCGAACCTAGGTGATCTGGTCGCGATGCGTCTGCGTCCCGGCCGGCAGGCCATCGACGTCCTGCCAGGGGTCGTCGGTCTCGCGCACCGCCAGGATCGACTCGCCAGGGTGCATCAGCGGCACGGCGGCGTCGCCGGCCTGAACGTCTGTCTTGGACGGCACCTTCAGAACGCGTTTGGCGCCATCCTCGGCGCCCACGGTGACTTCGTAGATTCGCATGATCGGTCTCCTTGAGGGGATCGAACCCGCCGGGCGTCGGATGCGTTCCTGCGACATGACCGACCCCGACACCGATCCCCCCCTGAACCGCCACGGCTGGAGCGCGATCCTGATCCTGGTGATTCTGGGCTTCGTGGCCCTGCCCTTCCTGGTCTTCGCCTGGGCCAAGCTGAGCGACTGGGGTCTGTTGGGGGCATGGGCCTTGGGCGCCGGGGCCTAGACGCATCCCGCGAAGTCGATGCAAACCTCATGACGGAAGGGCGTCCGGCCACTGATGTAAAGGCGCTGGCTGGGCCGCGACGATCCCGCACCAGGCCCACGGACTGGAAGCAGCGCTGGAGGTCGACGAACGGCTGGACCGGCGCCGGCACGGGTCGGGCGAGTTCGGGCTGGTCGATGACATCGGCCAGGGCGTCGCCCAGCTGAGAGCTGTCGTGTGCCGCCAGGGCCTGCCCCCGCGCCGCGCCTGAGCCGAGGTGTCTCGACACCGGCGCCTTGACGATGACCCGCTGACGCACGTCCAGCCGGAAGGCGCTGCCGGCCCTAGCCCGCTCTAGCTCGCCCGGCGGCGCTTCAGGATGTCGGAGAAGTCATGATAGGCGGCGTTGGCGGCTGGGACGCCGCAGTAGATGGCCGCCTGGAAGATGGTTTCGCTGATCGTCTCGGGCGGGACGCCGTGGTCCAGCGCGGCTCCGACATGCAGCCGGAACTCCTCGCTTCTGTTGAGCGCGATCATCATGGACAGGACCATGAGCCGCCGCGTCTGGTGATCGATGCCGGGGCGGCTCCAGACCGTGCCCCAGGCATAACGGGTGATGAGGTCCTGGAAGTCCGCCGTGAGCTCGGTGGTCGAGGCGATGGCCCGGTCGACATGGGCATCGCCGAGCACCGATCGTCGCGTTTCGAACCCCAGCGCCAACCGTTCGGATTCATCCATTGTCAGGCCTCCAGAAAATCGAGCACGAGATTATTGAAGGCGGGCGGCTGCTCGATGTTCGACAGATGGGCCGCCGGCAGGCTCGCCAGCCGCGCGCCAGGGATGAGAGCGGCCAGCTCCTCGGCCTTCTCCGGCGGGGTGGCGGGATCCCGCGTCCCGCCGACGACCATCACCGGCCTGGCCAGGCGATGCAGGTCGGGTCGGTTGTCCATGTCGCGAATGGCGGCGCAGCAGCCGATGTAGCCCGCGGGGTCGAGGGCAAGCAGTTCGGCGCGCCGCCGCTCCACCGACGAACGACCTCCGTCTCGAAACTCCGGCGTGAACCAGCGCTCCATGACCGCGTCAGCAACGCCTGCCATGCCCAGGCTCCGCACCGTGCCGATGCGGGCGTTCCAGCTTTCGGGCGGCCCCATCCAGGCGGCGGTATTGGCCAGGACGAGACGATCCACGCGATCGGACGCGTGCAGGCCCAGCCACTGGCCCACCATTCCCCCCATGGAGACCCCGACGAGGTGAGCGCGGTCGACGCCCGCCGCGTCGAGCACCGCCACGGCGTCGGCGCCGAGGCGCGCCATGTCGTATTCGCCCCCGGGCGCATCGGAGTCGCCGTGCCCGCGACTGTCGTAGCGGATGACACGGAACACCTGCTGGAAGGCGGCGAGGTTGGCGTCCCACATCGATCGTCGCGTGCCCAGGGAGTTGGACAGCAGAAGAGGCGGGCCGGAGGTCACCCCAGTGACGTCCCAGGCGATGCGCACGCCGTCATCGGTCAGGAGATGGTTCATGGCTCGCCGACCAGTCGACGCTCGAGCTCGGAGGCGGAGACGACCGTCCGACCGAGGTCGAAGACCTCGTCCCAGCGTCCGGCCAGAGCCGCCGCAGCCCCAGGGTTGGCCTCCAGCGCCTGGCGCAGTGTGATCCCCTCGTCGACCACCCGTGCAGCGGCGGCCTTCACCCGGGCATGCGCCTGGGCCCGGCCGAGCGCGCCGGTGAGGGCCACGGCGGCCGCCTCGGAGAATAGTAGCCCCCGCGTCATCTCAAGATTGGCCGCCATCCGGTCGGCATCGATCCGAAGTCCCTCGAAGACATCGGCCATGCGGGCCGCGGCCCCGCCCGCAAGTCTGAAGAGGTCAGGCACGACCTCCCACTCCGCGTGCCATCCCCCGACATCACGCTCGTGCGCCTGGGGCAGGCTCATCATCAGGGTGGCGGCCAGTCCGGGCGCGCGTCGCGACGCCGCCAGGACCGCCGTGACGGCGACGGGGTTGCGCTTGTGGGGCATGGCGGAGGAACCGCCGCCGCCGTCCGCCGGAACCTCGAAGGCCTCGGACGTCTCGGTCGCCATCATGAGGCTGATGTCGAGCGCGGCCTTGGCCAGCACTCCCACCAGGATCGCCAGGACCGAGCCCAGCAGCGCGATACGCTCGCGTCGCGCGTGCCATGACGGCGAGGCGGTCAGGCCCAGTTCGGCGGCGAAGCCGTCCAGCACGGCCGGACCCCGCCCGCCCATCGAGGCCAGGGTTCCGGCCGCCCCGCCCAGTTGGGGCGGCAAATCCTCGATCGCCGCCTGAACGGCGCGGCGGGCGCGGCGGGCGCTGTCCAGCCATCCCGCGGCCTTCAGTCCGAATGTGGTCGGGAGGGCGTGCTGCAGCAGGGTGCGTCCCGCGAGAACATGATGGCCCCGATCCTGAACCTGTTTCACCAGGGCGGCGTCGACGCGGTCCAGGTCGGCGGCCAGGCTTGTCCACGCCCTGCGGACCTGGAGCACCAGGCCGGTGTCAATGATGTCCTGGCTCGTCGCCCCGTGGTGAACCCAGGCGGCGCTGTCCGGATCGATCCGGGCGACGTGCTCCATGAGCGCCGTCACGAGCGGGATCGCCGGATTGGCCGCCCTGGCCACGGCGCGCCCCAGCGCCGCCAGGTCGTAGAGCTCGGCCTGGCAAGCCCGCTCGATGGCCGGGGCTGCGCCGGCTGGAATGAGCCCCACGCCGGCCTGGGCCCGGGCGAGGGCGGCTTCGGCGTCCAGCATGGCCTGAAGCCGGGCGTCGTCGCCGAAGGCGACGTCCATCGACGGCGTCGAGAAGAGCGAAGCGGTGAGAACACTGGTCATGACGTGAGCCTGCCGCCTCGCGGTCAAAGGTCGAAGAAGACGGTCTCGTCCGGTCCGGACAGGCGAATGTCGAAGCGCCAGGTCTGGCCTTCGGGCCGCGCCAGCAGGGTGCGCCGCCTCCCCTCGGGGACAAGGGCCAGTATGGCGTCTTCCGCGTTTGCAGGATCGTGGGCGAAATAGATCCGGGTGACCAGCCGCTTGAGCAAGCCCCGGCCGAACACGCCGACGGCGAGGTGGGGGGCCTGCGGCCTGCCGTCCGGACCGGGAACGCCGCCAGGTCGGAGAGTACGGAAGCGATAGCCGCCGTCTTCGTCCGTGGCCGCGCGGCCGAACCCGGAAAAGGCGCCGCCTGCGATAAAACGCGGATCGTCCGGGCTCGCATAGACACCGGCGGCGTCCGCCTGCCAGATCTCGATCAGGGCGTCGCCGACCGGGGCTCCGTCCAGGTCGGTCACCACTCCGACAATCTCGAGGGCATCGCCGGTGACCGGCGCGGCCCGGCTATGGCGCGCAAGCCGGTCGTGGCCGGCCGGAATGAGATCCGGGCGGGCGCCGAGGTCCGACCCGGTTCCGACCAGGTCGGCGCCGCCTCGCCATGGCAGGGCATAGTGGAAGAAGGGTCCGACGGTCTGCCACGGCGTCTGTCCGATGCGGTCCATCAGTCGGTCTCCATCGGCGTGGCCTGACGGCCTCTTAAGACGATGTCGAACACATAGCCCAGGGCGTGGGCCTCCTCCGTCGTCTCCAGATCGAACCGGCTGATCAGGCGTTCAAGCGCTTCCGGCGGGCTGGCGTTGGCGATGGGATCCAGGGCGATCAGGGGATCTCCGGGAAAATACATCTGGGTGACGAGACGGGCCGCAAAGGCCGGACCGAACACCGAGAAATGAATGTGCTCCGGCCGCCAGGCGTTGGAGTGATTGCCCCAGGGATAGGCCCCGGGCCTGATCGTCACGAAGCGATAGCGGCCCTGGTCGTCCGTCACGGCGAGGCCGGACCCCGTGAAGTTGGGATCCAGCGGCGCATCCCAGCGGTCCTTGTGGTGCATGTAGCGGCCGGCGGCGTTCGCCTGCCAGAGCTCGACCGCCGTGCCGGCCACGGGCCGACCCCGGTCGTCCAGGACCCGTCCCGACACGATTATGCGCTGGCCGATCGCCTCGGCCGACCCCCGCCGCGTGAGGTCCGTCATCGAAGGCCCCGCAAGCGCCGCCCAGTTCGAAGGGCCGGTCGTTTCCGTCAGGGTCTGGGGGATGCGGACGAGAGGCTGACCCGGAGACCGCTTCAGGGTCGACCCATAGGGCCGGTGCAGGGACGGCGGATGGCCTGCGTCTTCGGGTGAATAGGGTTCGCGCTCGACCATCATACCCGCTCCACGACAAGGGCGACGCCCTGCCCCACCCCGACGCACAGGCTGACGAGCGCGCGTCGCCCGCCGCCCTGCTCGAGACCGTGGACGGCCGTCTGGACCAGGCGGGCGCCGGACATGCCGAGCGGGTGGCCCAGCGCGATGGCGCCGCCGCGAGGATTGACCCGTTCGTCGTCGGGACGGACGCCGAGTTCACGCAGGCAGGCCACGACCTGGCTGGCGAAGGCCTCGTTCAGCTCGATGAGGTCCATGTCGTCCAACGACAGTCCCAGGCGCTCCAGAAGTCGCCGGGACGCCTGCACCGGCCCAATGCCCATGACGTCCGGTTCGACGCCCGCCGAGGCGAAGCCGAGAAGGCGCGCGCGCGGCTCCAGGCCCTGCTGTTTCGCACCGGCTTCCGAGGCGATGAACATCGCCGCCGCCCCGTCGTTTACGCCCGACGCATTGCCCGCAGTGACCGTTCCGTCCGGCCTGACAGCGGGCTTGAGCGCGGCCAGCCTGTCCAGCGTCGTCTCCCGCGGATGCTCGTCGCGATCCATCCGACCGGTCGCCTCCCGGGGCCGTTCGACCTCGACCGCCACGATCTCCCGGCCGAAATAGCCCGAGGCCTGGGCGGCCGCGGCCTTGCGCTGGCTTTCGAAGGCGAAGCGATCCTGATCCTCGCGGCTGACGCCCCAACGCTGCGCGACCGTCTCGGCGGTCTCCGGCATGGAGGCGACGCCGTGCAGGGCCTCCATCCTCGGGTTCACAAAGCGCCAGCCGATGCTGGTGTCCTCAATCCTGGCGGAACGCTGGAAGGCGGTCTCCGCCTTGGCCATCACGAACGGCGCGCGCGTCATGGATTCCGCGCCGCCGGCCAGGGCGAGGTCCATTTCTCCGGCGCGGATGGCGCGAGCCGCCGCCGCGACGGCGTCCGCCCCGGAGGCGCACAGGCGGTTGACCGTGACGCCCGGGACGCTGACCGGCAGTCCGGCGAGCAGGCCCGCCATGCGCGCCAGATTGCGATTGTCCTCGCCCGCCTGGTTGGCGCAGCCCAGATAGATCTCCTCGATCGCCTCGGGATCGACGTCGTTGCGCTCAAGCAGCGCCCGCACCGGCACGGCCGCAAGATCGTCTGCGCGAACCGGGGCCAGCCCGCCGCCCCAGCGCCCGATCGGCGTCCGCACCGCGTCGCAGACGAAGGCCTCGGTCATGCGAACTCTCCCAGGGACAGGGCCGCCTCCGTCCGGGCGGCCACCTCGTCGGGCGCGACCCCGTCCGCCAGTTCGACCAGGCGGAGGCCGGCGTCGTCCGGCAGCACGTCCATCACGGCCAGGTCGGTGATGATCCGGTCGACCACGCCCGCTCCGGTGAGCGGCAGCGCGCAGCGGCGCAGCACCTTGGACTGGCCATGTTTGTTGGCGTGATCCATGACCACGACCACGCGACGGACGCCCGCCACCAGGTCCATGGCCCCGCCCATGCCCTTCATCATCTTGCCGGGGATGGTCCAGTTGGCGATGTCCCCGTTCTGCGCGACCTCCATGGCGCCCAGGATCGTGAGGTCGACATGGCCGCCGCGGATCATGGCGAAGCTCTGCGCGCTGTCGAAGAAGCTCGAAGTCGGCAGCTGGGTGATGGTCTGCTTGCCAGCGTTGATGAGGTCGGGATCGGCCTCGCCCTCATAGGGGAAAGGCCCCATGCCCAGCATGCCGTTCTCCGACTGCAGGGTGACATGCAGACCGGCCGGAATATGGTTGGCGACCAGGGTCGGAATGCCGATGCCCAGGTTCACATAGAAGCCGTCCTGCAGCTCGCGCGCGGCGCGCGCCGCCATCTGCTCGCGGCTCCAACTCAAGGAACGGTCTCCATCCGAGGCCGCTCGGTAAGCTTCTCGATGCGCTTCTCGTTGACGGTGGAGAGCACCACCCGGTCGACATAGATGCCGGGCGTGTGGATGACCTCCGGATCCAAGGCGCCGGGCGCCACGAACTCCTCGACCTCGGCCACGGTGACGCGGCCGGCGGTGGCCATCACCGGGTTGAAGTTCCGCGCGGTCTTGCGGAACACCAGATTGCCTTCCGGATCGGCTTTCCAGGCCTTGATCACCGCCAAATCGGCCCTCAGCCAGGTCTCGCGCACATAGTCGCGCCCCTCGAAGGCCTCGACCGGCTTGCCTTCGGCGACCACGGTGCCGACGCCCGTGGGGGTGTAGAAGGCCGGGATGCCCGCGCCTCCGGCGCGGATCCGCTCCGCCAGCGTGCCCTGGGGCGTCAGCTCCAGCTCCAGGTCACCAGACAGATAAAGCTGTTCGAACAGCCGGTTCTCTCCGACATAGGAGGAGATCATCTTGCGGATCTGGCCGTTGTTCAGAAGCATCCACAGTCCGAACCCGTCGGCGCCGCAGTTGTTGGAGACGACTGTCAGGCCGGAGACACCTGAGTCACGGATCGCCGGGATGAGGCTCTCCGGATTGCCGGACAGGCCGAACCCTCCCGACATCAGGGTCATGCCGTCGAACAGAAGTCCGTCCAGGGCCTCCGCCGGAGAGCCGAACAGCTTGCCGCTCATGCCCTGGGCCCCGTAACGGGAGCGTCGGCCGTGACGCAGCGCCCGCCGTCGGCGAGCCTGAAGGCACTCGCCGACGTTGAAGAAACTGAGCTCACAGCTGACCGCCCGCCATCAGTATTTGACCCGCAGGCCGAGCGAGTAGGATCGCCCGATCCGGTCGTAGAGGCCCGCCACCGCAGTCGAGGGGAAGGGAGGCTCGGTATTGGTGACGTTGTTCACCGAGCCGTAGACTTCCGCCGTCTCGCTGAGACGGTACGACCCCGACAGATTGACATAGAACCGGCTGTCGACCCGGTTGTCCGCGATCGAGATCGGCGAGCGCGGATCATAGAAGGGGCTGTCGGGCCCCACCAGTCCGTTGTCGATGCTTCCGCCCCCGACATAACGCCCCTGGAGGGTGGCGGAGAAGCGGTCCGTCGCGTAGTTGAGCGACCCGTTCAGGACCCATTCCGGCGCATTGGTGGCTCCGTTGTTCTGCCCCGAGGTGAAGCCGCCCACCTGTCCAGCGCGGTTGATCACGCCGCCCAGGCTCTGGATCACCCCTTGGGCGTTGAAGACCGGCGTCGCGCCCGTGCCGTCGTCGAAGATCAGGTCCTCGGTGTAAGTCCCGAAGAGACGCGACGTCAGGTGGCCGGCGAACAGCGGCAGACGATAGCTGACTTCGAAGTCAACACCCCGCGCCTTCAGAGAGGCCACATTGAGCAGTTGCACGCTCACCGACCGAACCGCCGTCGAGCCGCCCGTTCCCGAGCGATCCACGAAGCCGCAGAAGAAGCCGGGCGCCCCGCCGGCGATCTCGCCAAAGCAGTTGTCGGCGACCGTCTGCGGGGTGAAGGACGAGATCGCCCCTGCGATGTCGATGTCATAGTAGTCGACAGAGAAGCGCAGGCCGGGAACCGCTGAGGGGCTGATCACCGCCCCGACGGTGAGGGTGTCGGCCTCTTCCGGCTGAAGCGTCGGGCTCGGGCTGAAGATGACGGTGGTCTGCTCTGTCACCCCGGTGAACGGATTGCGGATCGTCGTGACGCTCGAAGTGGTGGAGAACAGTTCACTGGCGTTGGGCGCACGGATGTCGCGTGAACGCGTCCCCCGCAGGCGCAGATCGTCAAAAGGCTCCCAGGTCGCACCGACCTTCCAGGTCGTGACGCCGCCGCTCGTGCTGTAATCGGTGTAACGAACGGCCGCATTCAGGTCCAAGGTCTTGGCGAACGGAGCGTCTGCGGCCAGCGGGACCACGGTTTCCGCGTAGACTTCCTTGACCGAAAGGTCCCCTGCGAAAGGTCGAGGATTGCTGAAGGTGAACCGGCCGTTTGCGGCCAGGTCGTCGGATGTAGCGGTGGTTTCCTCCTTGCGGTACTCACCGCCTGCCGCAACCGAGACCGGCCCCGCCCAGGTGCTGAACGGCTCGCCGGTGATGTTGGCGGCGAACACGCTCTGTTCGAGCTCGACGCGGTAGATCTGGGTGCCGTGGGTGTAGTCGATCGCAGCCGCAGACGGAGACCCTTGGCCGATCAGATTGATCGGAACGCAGCCCGCCGCGCGCGCCACCGCGTCGCGGCAGATCGGATCGCCGGTGATCGGATCGCTCACGGCGTCGACCGCATAGGCGAAGTTCTGGGCGATCCGGAGGTTCTCAATCGTGGAGTCGGCGATGTTGCGGCCGAACTGGTAGTAGGCGTCCCAGGCCCAACCCCCGCCGAGGTCTCCGCTCAGCCCGGCTGCGAAACGGGTGGTGGTGCTGAAATTCTCAGCGTCGGTCGGCCCGAAATCGTCATTGGCGCGGCCGATCGGGAAGGAGGTGATTCCATTGGCGTCCATGATTGAAGCGACGGAAGCCGGAAGGAAGGGGTTGTCGCGCCGTATGACGATGGCCGTCAGGCTCGAATCCCTCGACTGGGGCGTGCGGAACCGCGCTCCGGCGCTGGCGTAGCTGAGCTCCGCGAAAGCCTGGATTGACGACGTCAGATCGTACTTGAAGTGCCCCGTCGCGGCCTCCCGGAAGATTTCCGGAAGCAGGGTGTGCTGACCGCGCGAATAAATGCCGTCCCCGGTGAAATCGATCGCGTTGACGCCGATGGCGTTTCCATAATCGAACGGCAGAACGGTTCCGCCTGGTCCGAACTGGATTCCGCGCAGCGGACCGCCCGGATTTGCGTTAGGCCCGATGATGACGCCGCCATAGGTCTGGTTGTTCTGCGTCACTCCGCTGGCGTAAAGGCGCGAAGGGTTGTCGCCGCGCGGACCGGAGAAGGACACCAGTTCCTCCCAGCGGCGGCCCCACTCGCGGTCATTGTAGCTGCTGATGCCGCTGCCGTTGTAATATTCAGCGCCCACCACGAAGTGGCCCCGCCCTTCGTGGAACTCGTCGCCGAGCGCCAGGCCCACGCGCACTGTTTCGTTGTCGCCCTCCTGGGTCACGCCATAGGACACGTCGCCCTTGGCCCCGCGCAGGGTGGAATTGAGGATGATGTTCACGACGCCGGCCACGGCGTCGGAGCCCCAGGCGGCCGATGCGCCGCCGGTCACCGCCTCGATCCGGTCCACCATGACGGTCGGAATCAGGTTGAGGTCCACCTGACCGGTCGCCGAGGACGGCACATAGCGTCGGCCGTTGACCAGGGTGAGGGTGCGGATGCTGCCCAGACCGCGAAGGTCCGCGAAGCTCTGTCCGCCGCCCAGCAGGTTCTGGGGATTTGTCTGCGGCGTCTGGCTAGGCCGGAAAGCGGGCACTTCGTTCAGGAAGTCACCCACATTCGGCAGGGCCCGTTGTTCAAGGGCCTCGGCGCCCAGGACGGTCGTGGGAGTGGGCGCGTCGAAACCGGCGCGTGCAACTCGAGTTCCGGTCACCACGATGTCGCTGACCTGTGCGGTCGACGGCTCCGCCTGGGCCGCCGGCTCCGCGACCACGACTTGAATCGCGGCCTGAGCCTCGACGGCGGAGAGAACCAGGGCCGACGCCGCGGCCGTCCCCAGTAGAGTCGCTCGAGTGACCTTGAAGGCCATGGGTATCCTCCCAATCCCATGCTGACCGGCAGCATTTCCGTTTCCTCGCCGACTGCGCTCTGCGTCGCATGTCGGCCCTTGGGGATGGCTATTGCCTGAAACCCCTATATTGGTGTGTTCAACAACATTGTCTTTGTCAACACTACCGATGCTTTTGGAACAATATCCATCGGAAGACGCAGCTCACCCGCCGGTGGCGGCGAAGACCAGGGCGTCCAGCGCCACCACCCCCTCGCCCTCCGCGTGGACGACAAGCGGATTGATCTCGATCTCTCCGATGGACGGATTGGACAGCATGAAGCGACCCAGACGTGCGGCGACGGCTGCTACGGCGTGATGGTCCTTCACCGTCGATCCGCGGCCGCCCGTCAGAAGGGTGGCTGCTCTTAGCCTGAGGATTTCCTCGGCGATGTCCGCCTCTGCCAGGTCGGCCGGCAGGATGCGGAAGTCCTTCATGGTTTCGGTCCAGACGCCGCCCAGGCCGATGACCAGGATCACGCCCCAGTCCGGATCGCGGCGCGCCGCCAGGATCATCTCAAGGCCGCGCGCACCCATGCGTTCGACGAGCAGACCGTCCAGCACCATCTCGGGTCGAGCCCGGCCCACATCGGCGGTCATCCGGTCCCACGCCGTCCTCAGATCGGCCTCGGTCTCGATCGAGAGCGCCACGCCGCCCACGTCGGACTTGTGCGGCAGATCGGCGGCCTGGGCCTTGAGCGCGACCGGATAACCGATCCGCCCTGCGACGCCGACGGCTTCGTCCGCGGTTCGGGCGAGCCCGCCCGGCGGTATGCGCACGCCAAGGTCGGCCAGGAGCTGCTTGGCGCGGTGTTCCGGCAGGACGGGATCGGCGGCGGAGAGGGTGACGCTCGGCGTCGGCTCGCCGGACACGCCGGCCTTGCGCGCACGCTCCACATTGCGCCCGAACTCCATCGCCGCCGCCTGCGCCCGCAGGGCGCGTTCCGGAGACCGGGTGAAGGCGATCCGCGCGTCGCGGACGCGTTCCAGGAATTCCGGCGCAAGCGGGGAGCCGTCGCCCATGATGGCGAGCGACACAGGCTTCTTCGCGTCCGACAGGGCCGGCTGAAGACCGTCGAAATACTTCACCGCCTGGCCTGGCCCGCCGGGGGTGATGGCGACCACGACGCTGCCGATGGCGGGGTCGTCCAGAACCGCCTGGAGCCCCCGGCCCAGCAGGTCCGGTTCGCGTTGCGGCTGCGTCGTCAGGTCCAGGGGATTGGACGGCTGGGCGTAGGCGGGAAGGATGGCGGCAAGCCCCTCCAGGGTGGCCGGCGCCAGTCGCGGCACGTCCAGCCCCATCGTATCGCAATAGTCGAGCGCAATGCCGCAGAAGGCGCCGGAGGTGGTCACAATCCCCACCCCGCCGGAGGGCGGGCCCGTGCGGGCGAGGATCTCAGCCACATCCACAAGCTCTTCCAGGGTCTCGACGATGACGGCGCCGGCATGGCTGACCAGGGTGCGCATGGCCGCGTAGTTGCCGGCCATGGCCCCGCTGTGGGACTGGGCCGCCTCCTGGGCGCGCTCGCTCCGGCCCGGATGCATCAGCACCACCGCCTTGCCCTTGTCCCGACAGGCGGAGACGGCCGCCAGGAAGTCGGAAGGGCGTCGGATCTGTTCGGCGAAGACGATGACCGACCGTGTCGCCTCGTCATCGGCGAAGTCGGCCAGGAAGTCCTCGAGGCCCAGAGACGCCTCATTGCCCGTGGACACGCCATAGGACAGCGGCAGGTGCCGCGTCGTCAGGGCCAGAGTAAGATGCGCCATCATCCCGCCGCTCTGCGTGAGGACGGCGACGGCCTGCCCCTGGCTCGGCGGCAGGGTCGGCGTCATCCCGCCGCTGAACCCGACGTACATGGGACGCACATAGTTGCGATAGCCCAGGCAGTTGGGGCCGATGAGCCGCATGCCGCCCGCTTCGGCGGCTTCGACCAGGGCGTCCTGGGCGGCCTTGCCCGCCTCGCCCAGTTCCGCGAAGCCGGAGGCGAAGATGATGCCGACACCCACACGCCGGGCGGCGCAGGCCTGGACGGTTTCCAGAATGGCGGCCGCCGGCACGGCGAGGATGGCGAGATCGACGCCTTCAGGCAGATCCGCGACGGAAGAAACCGATGTCCGCCCGTCGATCTCCACGCCGCTGCGGCTCACCAGGTGAATGTCGCCGTCGTAGCCGCCCGCCACAAGATTGTTCAGGGCGTTGCGGCCGGCGCTGCCGGGGGTGGCCGAGACGCCGACGACGGCGATGGAGCGCGGACGAAGGGCGCGGTCGACGGGCGTCCGGGTCACGGGCGAGGCCTCAGGCGTCACGACGGTAGCCGCCCAGGCCGGGACGATAGGACTTGTCGTCAAGGAACTGGGACATGCCCTTCTGACGCCCACGCTCGGGATCGGAGCCGGCGGAGGTGGCCGCCATGGCTCCCAGGACAGCCTCAGCCGTATCCCAGTCCATGGTCTTCACATATTTGAACGCGTTTTTGGCGAAGCGAAGCACGGTCGGGTTCTTGTCGAGCAGTGTGCGGGCCACGGCCTCGGTGTGGCTGCGCAGCTCCGCGGCGGGGACCGATCTGTTGACGAGACCCATTTCCGCGGCCTTTCGTCCGTCGAACGGCTCGCCGGTCATGATGTAGTACAGGGCGTCACGATGGTTCATGACCTCGGCGACGGCGCGCGTCACATTGCCGGCCGGAATGATGCCCCAGTTGATCTCCGACAGGCCGAAGGTGGCTTCGTCGGCCGCGAAGGCGAGGTCGCATCCGACCAGCGGCGTGAAGGCGCCCCCGAAGCACCAGCCGTTGACCATGGCGATGGTCGGCTTGGGATAGTGCATCAGCCGCCGCCACATCCAGTTGGTGGCTTCCTTGCGCACCCGCGCCTGCTGCAGGGCGGTCTGCCCCTCGGTCTCGCGGAAATATTCCTTCAGGTCCATGCCGGCGGAAAAGGATTCGCCGGCGCCGGTCAGCACCACGACCCCGACGTCCTCGCGCTGTTCCAGCTCATCCAGGACCACGTTCATCTCGCGGTTCAGCGTGGGGCTCATGGCGTTGCGCTTGGCCGGTCGGTTGAGGGTGACCCATGCCAGGCGATTGTCGATCTGGACATCGACGACGGAAGGAATGGCGGTCTCGGACATGAAGTCTCCTTGGGCGGGTTCAGGCGGCTGAGGCCGCCTTCAGTCTGGGGAAAGGGGCAGCCGGGACAGGAAGGCCTTGATGGCGGCGACCTGATCGGCCGGGATGTCGGCGAGCACGTCGCGCTCGATCTCGCTCACCCGCGCATCGATGGCGGCAAGGTTCTCGCGGCCCTTGTCGGACATCTCCACCAAGGTGATCCGGCGGTTCGCGGGATTCTCGGAGCGGACGACAAGCGCCTTGCCTTCGAGCTGGGCGACCTGCTGGGTGACGCCCTGCGGCGTGATTCCGGTCATGCGCGCCAGATCGGCCGAGGAGCACGGCCCCTTGCGGCCCAGCGTCGCCAGCATCGAATAGTCCGCCGTCGTCATGCCGAAGCTGCGGGTGACCGCCTCGACCCGCGCATGACCCGCGGAGTACCAGCGCTTGACCAGATAGAAGAGCCAGGGCGCGGCCGTACGGCCAGCGCCGGGTTTTGCGGTCTTGGGACTGGGCGGACGGGACATGGGTGAACCTGATGAAGCCGGCGCCGGACTGCGCCCGCCTTGTCCTACCACTGTTTCAGAACAGCCTCTTTATATCAAGTCACTTTATATCAAGTCGCTTTTACGTCCGCACCTGTCGCCTCCGCATAGCGCAGGAGGTGATGATCGCCGTCGCCCCACCGGCGCTCGAACAGCCCCAGCCGGGCGAAGAAATGGGCGGCGGGATACTCTTCGGCTAGCCCCATGCCGCCGTGCATCTGGACGGTTTCCTGGGCGATCAGCCGCGCGGACTGGCCGCACCGGACCTTTGCAGCCGAGACCCGCCAGCCGGAGTCGGTCGCCTCGGCGTCCAGGGCGTTCAGCGCAACCTGGGTGATGGCTTCGGCCAGGGCCTCTGCGATCTTCATGTCCACAAGGCGATGCTGCAGCGCCTGGAAGCCTCCTATCGGTCCGCCGAACTGCTTGCGCGTGCGCACATAGTCCAGGGTCAGGGCGTTGGCCGCCCGCATAGCTCCCACGGCGTCGGCGCACTGGAGCGCTGCGGCCTCGTCAACGGCCCGGTCCAGCACCGCCGCCGCATCGGTCATGCCGCCGAGTAGGGCGTCCGGGTCCAGTCTTACGCTGTCGAGCCCCACCTCGGAGAGACCCAGGCCGTCGAATGCCTGTCCTGCCGTTCGGGTCACCCCCGGCGCATCGGCCTCGACCAGGAACAGACCGGTTCCGCCGCCGTCCATCCGGGCCGAGACCACCAGCAGTCCCGCAGCGCCGCCGCCCTCGACCGCCTGTTTAGACCCGTCCAGCACCCAGTGCGCGCCGTCTCGGCGCGCCGTGGTGGCGCGCACGCCGAGCCCGTACCGACCTTCGGATTCGATATGGGCGAGACTGGCGATGCATGCGCCGGACAGCAGGCCCGGTGCCCAGAGCGCCTTCTGCTGCGGGGAGCCGAACCTGTCGATCAGGCGCGCCCCGAAGACGACGGAAGGCAGCAGGGGCTCCAGGGCCAGGGCCCCGCCCAGGACGTCCAGGGCCGCCCCCAGATCGCCCAGTCCGCCGCCAAGCCCGCCGCCCTCTTCCGAAACTCCCAGGGCCAGCAGTCCCAGCTCGGCGTAAGCCGCCCACGCCTCGGTGGAGTAACCCGGAGCCTCGCGCCTGAACCGCTGGCGGCTCTCGAAGTCGTACTGGCGCTGCATCAGGCGAGACAGGGATTCCCGCAGCTGTGTGCGGAACTCGTGCGTCGGCTCGTCGTGCCTCATTGGCCCCGGCCTCCCAGACCCAGCATACCCTTGGCGATGATGTTGCGTTGGATTTCGTTCGAGCCGCCGTAGATCGACACTACTCGGGTGTCGAAATGGCTCTTGAACAGGGCTGCGCCGGCGTCGCCCTCGTCCGGGTCGGCTTCGAAGGGCAGGGCGCCGGGACCGCGCACATCCACGAGCAGTTCCGTCAGACGCTGCTGCATTTCGGACCCTCGGATCTTGAGCATATTGGCCTCGAAGCCCGGAACCGCGCCCTTCTGCACCTGGGCCAGCATGCCCAGGCTCAGCGCCTCGATGCTCAGCAGGTCGATCTCGGCGGCCGCGATGCGGCTGCGCAGCAGCGGCTGGTCGAGCATCCTGCCGCCCGCCCCGTCCGGCGCCTCCGCGGCGAGCTGCTTTACGAGCCTGAGCTGGCGCTTGCACAGGCCGACGCGCGCGATATTCAGGCGCTCGTTGCCCAGCACGACCCGGGTGTAGTCCCAACCCTTGTGGACTTCGCCCACCAGACTGGAGGCCGGGAGACGGACGGCGTCGAAAAAGACCTCGTTCGTGGCCTGGCGGCCGTTGAGCAGAAGTATGGGCCGGACGGTCACCCCCGGCGTGCTCATCGGCAGGACGAACATGGAGATGCCCATCTGGCGCTTGGGCGCGCCGGGGTCCGTCCTCGCCAGGCAGAACATCATGTCGGCCCGATGGGCCATGGTGGTCCACATCTTCTGACCGTTGAGAACCCAGTCCTCGCCGTCCTTCACGGCCGAAAGCCGAAGCGACGCCAGGTCCGACCCCGCGCCCGGCTCCGAAAAGCCCTGGCACCACTGCTGGTCGCCGGCGATGATCCCCGGGAGATAGGCCTGCTTCTGGGCCTCGGAGCCGTACCGGATGAGCGTCGGCGCGAGCATCATGAGGCCGAACGGGCTCAGCTCCGGCGCGCCTTCCTCGGCCAGGGTCTCCGAAAACAGGTAGGCGCGCGCCGGCGACCAGTCCTGGCCGCCCCACTCGACCGGCCAGTGGGGCGCAGCCCAGCCGCGTGCATGAAGCGCCTTGTGCCAGGCCTTGCGCGCCTCGGGCGCAACCGGAAGGGCATGGATCACCCTGCGGCGAACGTCGGCCGGAAGGTTGTCATCGACAAACGCCCGCACCTCGTCGGCGAACGCCAGATCTTCGGACGTATGCATGGGACGCCTCCTTGAGGTCAGCCTACGTCCAAGGCCCGCCTTATATCAAGCCGCTTTATATCAAGCCGATTTTGATAGAGGAGTGTTTTGGGAACTTTTCTGTTGTTTTTGACAACTTTGCGTGCGAGCTTTTGAGCAGAGGAAACGTGGCAGAGGGATCCAACCCGTGCACGAGCTGATCAACA
The DNA here is from genome assembly GCF_004683885.1 of Brevundimonas sp. MF30-B. Classification (NCBI taxonomy): domain Bacteria; kingdom Pseudomonadati; phylum Pseudomonadota; class Alphaproteobacteria; order Caulobacterales; family Caulobacteraceae; genus Brevundimonas; species Brevundimonas sp. MF30-B. The sequence goes on from NZ_CP038440.1 coordinate 447,978, forward strand.
AGACGCCGGCGGGCGCTCAAGCTCAGGACTATCCCCTGAACGCCTGGTACGCCTGCGCCTACGACATCGAACTCAAGCATGAGCTTCTGGCGCGCACGATCTGTGACCGCGACCTGGTGATGTACCGGCGCACCGACGGCGCGCCCGCCGTCCTGGCCGACAGCTGCTGGCACCGCATGCTGCCCCTGTCCAAGGGCCGGCTGGTAGGCGACGAGATCATGTGCGGCTACCACGGCCTGAGATACAACGCCGAGGGCCGCTGCACCCACATGCCCTCTCAGGAGACGATCAACCCGGCGGCCTGCGTGCGCAGCTATCCGGTGGTCGAAAGGCATCGCTTCATATGGATCTGGATGGGCGACCCGGCCCTGGCCGATCCGAAGTCGATCCCGGACCTGCACTGGAACGATGATCCGGAGTGGGCGGGCGACGGCGAAGTCATCCATGCCCGCTGCAACTACAAGCTGGTGCTCGACAATCTGATGGACCTGACCCACGAGACCTTCGTGCATGGCTCGTCCATCGGACAGGACGCCGTGGCCGAGGCCCCGTTCATGACCTTCCACGGCCAGCGACGCGTCGAGGTCGAGCGCTGGATGACCGACCTCGAGGCCGCGCCGCCGTTCTGGCGCCAGCAGATGATGTGGAAGTTCGGGGCGTCGGACCGGGTGGATCGCTGGCAGATCATCCGGTTCGAAGCTCCTTCCACCATCGCCATCGACGTCGGGGTCGCCGCGGCCGGCAGCGGCGCCCCGCAGGGCGACCGCAGCCAGGGCGTCAACGGCTATGTCCTGAACACCATCACCCCCGAACGCGACGGCTCCTGCTGGTACTTCTGGGCCTTCAGCCGCAACTACGCACTGGGCGATCAAGCGATCACCCAGCGCATCAAGGCCGGCGTTCGCGGCGTCTTCGGCGAGGACGAGCTGATCCTCGAAGCCCAGCAGAAGGCCATCGACGCCCACCCGGGTCGGGACTTCTACAATCTCAATATCGACGCCGGCGGGGTCTGGGCGCGCAAGCTCATCGACCGGATGATCGAAGCCGAACAGGTCCGGACTGCGGCCGCCTGATCTGCTCCTCCCCGACCCAGCCAAGCCTTGGAGCTCCCATGGAACATGACAGCATGTGGATTCCGGCGGTCCTGCGCCGGATCGAGGACGTGGCCGAAGACATTCGTCTGTTCGAGATCGAGCCCGACGGCGGCGCCACCCCCTATCCGACAGGCAGCCATATCGAGATCGAGGTCCTGATCGGCGACGAGCCCGCGACCCGCTCCTACTCCCTCGTCGGAGCCGGGCCGACCGAGGGGGTCTGGCGCATCGCGGTCAAGCGACTGCCGCAGAGCCGTGGCGGCTCGGAGCGGATGTGGGCGCTCGCACCCGGCGCCCGGCTCAGGATCGCGAGGCCCACCTCCCATTTCGAACTCAGACCGGGAGCGCCGTCCTATCTGCTGCTGGCCGGCGGCATCGGCATAACGCCCATGGTCGGCATGGTTGAGGCCCTCGCCGCCGCGGGCGCGGACGCCCGCCTGGTCTACGCCGTTCGCAGCCGCAGCCAGGCCGCCTTCCTCGATCGGCTCGCTGGCCGCCTGGACCTGCGCGTCGACGACGAAGGCGCCGTCGTCGATCTCGACGCGGAGATCGCCGGCCTGCATCCCGAAGGTGAAATGTATGTCTGCGGCCCCGTAGGCCTGATGGAGGCGGCGCGCCGCGCCTGGAGCCGCGCGGGGCGTCCGGCCGAGCGGCTGCGCATGGAGACGTTCGGCTCAAGCGGACACCATCCCGCCCAGGACTTCGTGGTGCATGTCGCGGACCGGGACCTGACCCTCACGGTGCCGGCCAACCGCAGCCTTCTCGACGCCCTGGCCGGCGCCGGGGTCGACGTCGCCTCAGACTGCAAGCGCGGCGAATGCGGCCTCTGCGCGGTTCAGCTGGTGGCGGTTGCGGGAGAGGTCGATCACCGGGACCTGTTCCTGTCCGATCATCAGAAGATGGAGAATGCGCTGATCTGCGCCTGTGTGTCCCGCGCGGTCGGGACGGTCACCGTGGACACCGGACACCGCGCCCACCTGTGAGCTCGGCCTGAGGCGATAGGATTAAGGTCAGGCGCGCCCCCTGAAGGGCGCGCCTGGCGTCACTGAAGTCGGCGCGCCCTTGGCGAAGCCGTAGAGATCGAGCGTGCGCGCGCCCTGGCGGATTCGTGCAATCTTGTCCGCCTCGTCGGCTTCCCGGGCCTCTCCGGCGGCGATCACCGCTTCAACGTCGCCGGCCGGCAGGACCACGACCCCGTCGCGGTCGCCCATCACCAGGTCGCCGGGGCGTATCACCACCTCGCCGATCCGCACCGCCGCCTGCAGCCAGGCGACGGCTTCGTAGTCCTTGCCCGTTCCTTGAATGCAGACCCCGTTGGAGAACACGGGAAAGTCCATGGTCGACAGGCCGGCCGTGTCTCTCACGCCGCCGTCGATGACGAGACCGCCAAGACCCCGGGCCAGCGCGGCCTCGTTGAGGATGTCGCCCCAGTAGCCGGCCTCGACCCCGCCGCTGACGTGCACAACCAGGATATCGCCCGGCTGCGCATGATAAAGCGCGTGATGGATCTGCAGGTTCGAAAAGGCCGGACAGTGGACGGTGAAGGCCGGTCCGCACAGCCGCATGGCGTTGTTGACCGGCTTGATCGACGCGGGTAGCGCGCCCCGTCGGCCGGCGGCCTCGTGCAGGGTTGCGGCGCCCAGTCGGGAGGCCCGTTCGTACGAGCCCCGCGGGGCCGGCGTCATGATTTGGCGCCGGCGGTTGAAGCCTGGCTCTCGCGAGAGGCCGCCTTGCTGGCTCGCAGCGACAGCCAGTATTCCGGCTTGATCGTCCAGATCATGGCCGAGGCGATCAGCGGCAGGATGGCGAACAGGACGAAGGCCGAGGTGTAGGATCCCGACATGTCGTACATCTTGCCCATCAGCCAGGGGCCGACGGCGAAGCCCGCACTCACCAGGGCGGTGTAGAAGCCCAGCAGGGTGCCGAGCCGAGCGGGTCCATAGACATGCTTGGTCATGACCGTGGTGTCGATGAGCACAGCCGAATGGCCGATCGCCCGGGTGATGATGAAGGCCATGAAGATGATCGGGTTGAGCAGGGCGAAGGCCAGCAGGACCGATACGCTGAGAGTCGCCCACAGCACGGCCAGTCCCTTGTTGGAGGTTCCATCGAGGATGTTGCCTACCAGGACCCGCGTGAGGATGCCTGCCAAGCCCAAAGCGCTGACGCCTGCCGCGACCAGATCGCGCGGTATGCCGGCGTCGTTGAAGATCAGCACCTGGTGCTGCATGAAGGCCTGATCGACGAGAGCCACCAGGAACACGCCGCCGCCAATCACCCAGAAGCGGCGCTCGCGAATAAGGTGCCCCAGGGAATCCTCCTTGGCGACCTTGACGCGGTTCGCCGCCTGGACGCGTCGGCCGAACGCCATCGTCTTGGCGAACAGGCCGCAGGCCAGCAGCGGGATGGCGACCAGCCAGATTCCGCCCGAGAGCGCCGCGATCGCCGTGCGCCAGCCCCAGGCTTCGGTGGCGAAGACGACGAAGAAGGGCAGGATGATCGATCCCGTGACAGTGCCGATCAGGGCCAGGCCCATCGCCGAGCCCTGAGAGGTGTTGAAGGCGCGCGAGATCAGGACCTTGAGCGAGACCATGGTTCCGCCCGCCGCGAAACCCAGCAGGATGCCGATCATGTAATAGGCTGTCAGGCTGTCGACCCAGAGGAAGGAGACGAGCGCCAGTCCGCCCATCGCCACCGTGACGATCAGCGAGGCCCAGGCGCCGACGATGTCGACCACACGTCCGGCCAGAAGGGCCGCCACGGCCCCGACCGCGTATTTCGAGGAGGCCAGCAGCGTCGCCTGCTCCCGTGTCCATCCGAACTCGTTGATCACTTCCGGATAGATGAAGGGCAGCGCGAAGGCGGGAGCCGCGAACCCGAAGAGGAAGCAGCAGAAGGCCACGACGAGAACAAACCAGTTCTGTCGAAACTCGGCGCGAAACTCGCTGTCGAACCTGAACATCATTCCTCCGACGATTCCTCGCGGCTGGCGTATGTTCGCCGGGCTTATGCCCCTGCCGACAGCAGGATCGTAAGCCGATATTGTTTCCAAGGACAATCGTTTTGTTGGGTCGAGATCGATTCTCGGCCAAGAGGCCCGGGCAGGGCGCCTTTTTGGGTTTGCAGCCCTGTGGGCCTGCTCGCTATGGTAGCGGAATGGCCAGGCAAAAGACTTCCAATACCCAGCAGACGTCAGGCCCCACGGGCCTGAAGAGCTTCAGAAACCTGATGACCTTTCGCCTGCATATGGTGGCAAGGCTGTCTGAGCGGGTATCGGAGGACTACTATCGACAGCGGTTCGACCTGTCGCTTCCGGAGTGCCGTGTGATCGGCATCACGGGAGGCTACGGCTCCGTCTCCTTCAAGAAGGTGGCCAGCGACACCTATCTGGAGAAGAGCTATGCGAGCCGTGTGGTCTCCGCGCTCGTGGACCGCGGCATCATTGAAAAGCTGGAGAATCCGTCGGACAGCCGATCGGTCCTGCTGAGCCTGACCCCACACGGGGTGGCGGTGCATGACCAGATGCACAAGGCCGCCATACGGCTGAACGAGTGGCTGAGCACGGACCTTCTGAACAGCCAGGTCGAACAGCTCACAGCTACGCTTCGGCATTTGGAGACGAAGCTGGAGAGCCTCAGCCATTCGCTCGAAGAGATCGAACAGGCGTCCGAGACGCCTGACGCCGCCCTGACCGGATCGCCGGCACGCCAGACCGGCGCCATCGCACTGGATCGCGACCTCGCCCAGACCCTGGCGGACGCCCTGGCCCTGCAGCTTGGCCGCTGAGCCGCCGCGCCAGTCAGCAGAAAATTATTGTAGCCTCACACAACGATAATCATACTGCGCCCAACGAAATAGAGTTGGGAGGTCGATCATGTTCGAGCACGGCGTCGAGCGGCAAGCAGACGGCGGGGACCTGCCCATCCCCGTGGAAGGCCATCTGATCGACGGGGTCCTGCGTCGCGGCCCCGAAACCTTCGAGGTCATAAATCCCGCCACGGGCCGGCCCTTTGCGCTCTGCCCGAGCGCAGGCAGGGCCGATCTGGACGATGCGGTTCGCGCCGCGCGCCGCGAAGCGGCCTCCTGGCGCGCCCTGGCCCCCGAGGAACGCCGACGCCTGATCTTTCAGTTCGCCGATAGCATGGTGGAGGCCGCCGGCGACATCGCGCCGTTGCTGACGCAGGAACACGGCAAGCCGCTGGAACAGGCGAAGTTCGAACTCACCGTGGCGGCCCATCACATGAAGCAGCTGTCGTCGATATCCATCGACGACGAGATCCTGCGCGACGACGACGCGCGCGGGCGCGTCCTGCTGCGCTACCATCCGCTGGGGGTCGTAGGCGCGATCGCGCCGTGGAATTTCCCGATCGCCCTGGCCATGCACAAGGTCGCCCAGGCCCTCTACACGGGCAACACCCTGATCCTGAAGCCATCGCCCTTCACGCCTCTGGCGACGCTGGCCGTGGCCGCGCTGGCGCGCGACATCTTCCCGGCCGGTGTGATCAACGTCATCGCCGGCGGCAATGAGTTCGGCGCCTGGATGAGCAGCCACGAGGGGATCGACAAGATCACCTTCACGGGATCGGTCGAGACCGGGAAGAAGGTGATGGCCAGCGCCTCGGCGACGCTCAAACGCATCACCCTGGAGCTGGGCGGCAATGACGCGGCTCTGGTCCTCGACGATGCGGACCTGGACGTCGTGGTGCCCGGCCTGGCGCGCAGCGCCTTCTACAACAGCGGCCAGATCTGCATGGCGACCAAGCGGGTCTATGTCGCAGACGCCCTGCATGACGCCTTCGTGGACCGTCTGACCGCAGCCCTGGATCACCACCGTCCGGGCGACGGGATGGACCCGTCGTCCACGCTCGGCCCGCTCCAGAATGCCGCTCAGTTCGGCAAGGTTAAGGCCTATCTCGAAGACGCCCTGCGTCAGGACGGCGCCGCCCTGCGCAGCGGCGGCGACGTCGCCGAGGCGGGCGGATACTTCATCAGTCCCACCGTGATCACCGGCCTTTCCGATGAGGCCCGTCTGGTCAGGGAAGAGCAGTTCGGCCCTGTGCTTCCGGTGCTTCGCTTCGCGGACATCGACGAAGCCGTGGCGCGGATCAACGATTCCCGCTTCGGGCTGGGCGCCTCGGTCTGGGGGCGCGACCTCGACCGGGCCCTGGGCGTGGCCGAGCGGCTGAACGCGGGCACCGTCTGGGTCAATCGCCATGGGGTCAATGAATCGGAGGTGCCCTTCGGCGGCATGAAGGATTCGGGCTACGGCCGCGAACACGGTCAGCTCGGTCTGCGCTCCTACATGGAGCTCCAGGTGGTCAGCCTGCCGCCGCAGCCCCAGCCGGAACGCGCGCCGGCGCCTCCGGCGACCTGAAAAGAAGGGCGGTCGTCCTTTCGGTCGACCGCCCCAGTTTCAGGGAGAAACCTTCGCCCGTCAGAGGCGATCCGAAAGCCGGAAAAGACGGCGGGCATTGCCTTCGAAGAAGGCCGCCTTGGCGGCGTCCGCCATCGGCATGGCGTCCAGCGCCGCGACTTCTTCCACATTGTACTGGTACGGATAGTCCATCGCATACATCACGCGATCTTCGCCGATCACGTCCTGCAGGAAGCGGATGGGCGGCGCCCAGGCCACGCCGCTGTTGGTGTAGTGCAGGTTCTCGCGCATGTAGTCGCTCGGCCGACGCTCCAGCGGCTTCATGGACGAATAGCGACCTGAGGCGACGGACGCCTGGTGCATGTAGTCGATGCGGTAGAGGGTGAACGGCAGCGACTCGCCGACATGCCCGACGACAAGCTGAAGCTTGGGAAAGCGGTCGAATACGCCGGCGATGATGAGACGCAGCACATGCATGCCCGTCTCGACGCTGAAGCCGTAGATGGCGCCGTCCAGCCCCTTGTCGAGAAGGGGGCTGATCATCGCGTTGTTGGGCGAGTTCGGATGCAGGTAAACCGGCGCGCCCATGGCCTCGGCCGCCTCGAAGATCGGCCAGAATTTCGGATCGTCGAGATACTCGCCCTGGGTGTGGGAGTTCAGGATGACCCCGTTGAGCCCCAGCTTGCCGACACCGCGCTCGATCTCCTTGGCGGCCTGGGCCGGATCCTGCGGCGCGCACGCGGCAAGACCGGCGTAGCGGTCGGGGTGACGTGAGATGGCGTCGGCCAGCCAGTCGTTGGCGTAGGTCGAAAAGGCGGTGGCTTCCGCCCTGGGCATGATCTGAACGCCTGGCGACGTCAGGGCGAGGATGGCGACATCCACGCCCGCGGCGTCCATGTGCTGAAGCCTGCGCTCGTCGACGTCGGACAGGCAGTCGCGGATGTGGCGGCTCCGTGCGCTGTCCGAGGTGAGGTAGAAGCCCCACATGCTGCTGAAGCCGACGTCGTCCACACCGCCCTCATCGATCAGGCGCTTGTAGCGGGTCAGCATGTCGGGCGGGCAGAACGCCTCTTCAGTGGCGATCCGCTTGTAGGGTCGGGGTGTCTGGGTCTCGGCCATAGGCAAGCCTCCCGGCGCTAACGCCGCTACGAAAGATGGCTGGGTTCAGATGGAACGGGGCTCAGCCGCCCCGCGTCGGAAACTGCAGCGGCGCATGCACCTGCTTCAGGTCTTCCGGCGTGACCCCCATGGCTGCGGAGTAGGCCGCGGCGATCTCCGCCGGCTGTCCCGCCTGGAAGGCGTAGCCCTGCAGATGGTGGCCGAGGATGGGGTGTTTGATCAGATCGGCCTTGCTCATGCCCGTGGTGTAGTTGGCGCGGTTCACGATCGGCAGCTCGACGGAGATGTTCTGCTCGGGATCGCGGATGATCGCCTTGGGATCCTCGCCGCGCTTGATCTTCTCCATGTCCTGGAAGAACTGACGCCGGATCATCACCACGCCCCGGTCGCTGCCGCTCAGATTTTCCTTGGACCGATCCGCGATTGTTCCCTGTCCCACCCAGGCGACGAAATCCTGGTTCATGACGTGGGTGGACAGCCAGCGCCCGTTCTCATCCTTGATGGGGCCGTACCACGAGGGGATGGTCTCCTGCTCGAAGGGCTCGCTCTCGTGGGGCACGCGCGAGAAGGACCAGCAGACGCTGAGGGTGTTCTCGTCGTCGATCGGCACCCGCCACTCGAAATGATCTCCCAGGAAGACGCCGTTGGGCCACAGGGTGACCCGGCCCACCTTCCAGAGGTCATGCTCCTCGTCGGTGTCCTCGCGCACGCGCTTGTAGACGAAGCCGTGCTCGAACTCGTCGAAGCCAACCTTCAGGTGCTTCGCCGCATAGGGTCCGGTCTGGTTCTTCAGCCGGACGCTCCAGTTGGCGTGCATCCATTCGAAGTGGACGGGATCGATCGAATTCTCCTGGCACTGGAACCAGTTGCAGGGAATGTTGGCGAAGACGATCTGCTTAAAGCCGTTGGTCCAGCCGAAGGGTTCGTAGTTGGGCAGGAGCGGCGCCGGCAGCGGCCCCATATAGGCCCACAGCAGGCCGCCCTTCTCCTGCACCGGGTAGGATTTGATCTTGATCTTCTCGCGCAGCTTCAGGTCCGGAGTGGCCACGTCGTCATAGGGCTGCTCGATGCACTGGCCGGTCTCGTCGAACAGCCAGCCATGGTAGTTGCAGCGCAGCCCGCACTGCTCGACGAAGGCGTAGGAGAGGTCGGCGCGACGGTGGGGACATTGCCGGTCGATCAGTCCGTACCGACCCCCCAGATCCTTGTAGAGCACGAGGTCCTCGCCCATCAGGCGCGCCGCCCGAACCGGCTTCTCGTCGAACTCACTGGCGGCCCCGATCGGCATCCAATATCGGCGCAATAGATCGCCCATCGCCGTGCCCGGACCCACCTGGGTCAGCAGATCGTTCTTTTCCTGGCTGAGCATGGCTGGAGCCTCCCTGTCTTCTATCGAGCCGACCGCCGAGGCGGGGCTGGCTATTTATGGTGGAATATAACCATCTCGTTGTCTTGTTCAACGATTTAGGCGTGCGTTTCCGGCCGGACGGCTCCGGCTAGAGGTCCAGCACGAGGAGGGGCGTTCGCGCCCGGGAACAGCAGGGAGCGAACTCGTCCATTTCGGTGCCCATCAGCACCATGTCCCTGTGGTCGGGCTCCCCTTCGATCACCCGGGTGATGCAGGTGCCGCAGATTCCCTGCTGGCACGAGACCGGGATTTCGATGCCGTGGTCGGCCAGAACCTCCACCACGGTCCGGTCGGCGGGGATTGGATAGACGGCGCCCGTGCTGTTTACGCGGACCTCAAAGGCCTGGTCGCCGTCCACGACGATCGGAGACGCTGAGAAATACTCCCGGTGCAGCTGACCGTCGCTCCACCCCTGCGACCGGGCGCTGGCAAGCACCCAGTCGATAAAACCCTGCGGTCCACAGACATAGATGTGGACGCCAGGCTGCGGCGCTCCGAGCGCCTTGTCGGGATTGAAGCGCTGATGGTCCGGCCCGTCGTCGAAGTGGAGAATCAACCGGTCAGCGAAGTCGCCCCTGACCAGCTCATCGTGGAAGGCGGTGCGTGCAGGCGACCGGGTGCAGTAGTGAAATTCGAAATCGGCGCCCTCGGCCTGCAGATGGGCGGCCATGGACAATAGCGGGGTCACCCCTATGCCGCCCGCAATCAGGATGGAGCGACTTGCGCCGGGCGCCAGCTCGAAGTGATTTCGGGGCGGACTGATGTTCACCGCCTCCCCTTCGGCGAAGGCGTCGTGAAGCCGGACGGATCCTCCACGCGAAGCCGGATCCCTCAGCACGGCGATGCGATAGCGCTCGGTCTCGCCCGGCCTGTTGCAGAGCGAATACTGCCGCAGCACGCCGGGTTCGACCTCCACGTCGATGTGCGCTCCGGCGCTGAAAGGCGGCAGCGCGCCTCCATCGGCCGCCACGAGTTCGAAGGTCTGGATGTCATCCGCCGCCGGCCGCTTGGCCTGGATGCGGACGGCGATCATGGAGGGGGGCATGGCGGCGTCTCCGGCGCTCAATCTGGTCGATAACAACAAAACGGGGCCGGACTTCGGGTCCGGCGCAGGATCCGGGGTCGGACCCGCTGCCCGTCAAACCATATGATAGTTTGACTATGATGTGCGGAGTCCGCTGTCCATTTGTCAAGCGGCGGCGACAGCAACACGCAGGTGGACCGCGTAGGAGACGGCGTTCCTGTTCGGCCCCTACCGATTCTGTGTGACGGCGTCTCTCTGGCGCAGGAGGTGCTCGTGCATCGCCCTGCCGGCGCCCGGGGCGTCGCGCGTCTCGATGCGTTTCAGTATCTCTCCCAGCGACTGGTAGCCGGTGTCAGCACCGGCGGTTCCCGAAGGGTAGGACGACGCCCGATACAGGTTCAGCAGTGCGTGGGAGATGGCCTGCATGAGCGCGATCAGGGTACGGGCGCCCGAAGCTTCGACGATCGCCATATGGTAGTCGAGGATCAGGCCGATGGGATTGCGCCCGGCCTCTCCGGACGCGCGTATGTCCGCAAGAAGGCCTTGAAGCTTCATCAGATCCTCAGGGCTGGCGTGCATGGCGGCCAGTTCGGCGGCGCGCGCCTCAACGGCGATGCGGGCGTCGAACACCTCCTCAGCCGAGACCCCGAGGAGGATGAACTGGACCGCCAGCGCCGTTGCGAAACGTCCCGGCTCGCCGACCGCGATGCTGGCCCCGCCGCCGACGCCTGTCTTGACGCGCACGACGCCCAGCGCCTCGAGCCGGCCCAGGGCCTCGCGCACGGGCGCCCGGCTCGCCTGAAAGGTCTCCACCATCTGGGCTTCGGTCCCCAGGAAATCGCCGGGCTTCAGCTTTCCCGCGAAAAGGTCGTCCAGAACGCGGGTCACGATGCGGGACGGCATCGACACGCTGCGCCCCGCCGGGGCTGGATCCGGTTTCAACATGCCAACTCTCCTCACCCTGCAGACCCTGGAAACCATATGACACATTCGCGTGTCATAGGCGATCTCACTGCCCACATCGATCGCGCTCCAAGCCCACTCGTCATGTCGAGCAAAACCATTATGTTGCTTGCGTCTACTATTTCTCGCACCTAGGCTGCGCTGAAAGCCGCCGCAGTGCGGTGAACGGAGAAAGCGCCATGATCATCGACTGCCACGGCCACGTCAGCGCCCCGGCGGAGCTCTGGGCCTATAAGGCTTCGGTCCTGTCGCATCGCGGATCGCATGGCCGCGGCGGCGTTCGCGTCAGCGACGATGATATCCGTCGGGCGGTGAACAAGGTCGAGATGGCCCCGTGCGGGCATCTCGACATGCTGGATCGCCACGGCACCGACGTTCAGCTGATCTCGCCTCGCCCGTTCCAGATGATGTCCAGCTTCGAACCCGGCCGCGTGGTCCACTGGTTCGTGGAGGAGACCAACACCATCATCCATCGGCAGACCCAGCTGTTCCCCAACAAGTTCGTCGGGGTGGGCGGCCTGCCGCAGGTCGCGGGCGAGCCGATCGAGAACACCTTCCGGGAACTTGACCGCTGCATTGGCGAGCTTGGTTTCAAGGGCGTGTTGCTGAACCCTGACCCCTACGAGAACACACGCACCGACGGCCCCGGCCTGGGCGATCGCTATTGGTATCCGCTGTACGAAAAGCTCTGCGAGCTCGACGTGCCCGCCCATATCCACGCAACCGGTTCACGGTCCGACCGCTCACCCTACAGTCTGCACTTCATCAACGAGGAGACGATCGCGGTCTACAATCTGGTGAACTCCAGCGTGCTGGACGACTTCCCGGAGCTGAAGATCGTGGTCAGCCACGGCGGCGGCGCCATTCCGTATCAGCTGGGCCGGTTCGAAGCGGGCTCGATCCATCCCGGGGCCAAGCGACGCTTTTCCGAGGGGATGCGCAAACTCTACTATGACACGGTCCTCTACACCGAAGGCGCCTTGCGCCTGCTGATCGAAACCGTCGGCGTCGACCAGTGTCTCTTCGGGTCCGAATGCCCCGGCGTCGGATCAAAGATGCTGGACGGCCACGACCACACGATGGACCACATCGCGCCGACGATCGCCAAGTTCGATTTCCTCAGCGACGCCGACAAGAAGAAGATCTTCGAAGACAACGCGCGCCGCGTCTTCAAACTCGACATCTGAAGGCGGCAGAAAAGGAGGCCGCCATGGCCGAGATCGTCCTGGGCCTCTGGACAACCCACGGCCCCACCCTTTCAACCACGCCTGAAGAGTGGCTTCTGCGCCTGCCGGCCGATCGCGCGCGCTCCAACCATCCATTCCGCGGCAAGACCTACGATTTCGACAGCCTGGTCGAGCTGCGTCGGGATGAGAACCTGGGGGAGAAGGCCTCGGAGGCCGAGCGCACGCGTCGCCACGCCGCCTGCCGTGCCGCGGTGGAGCGGATGGCCGACATCTATGAGGCGGCCAAGCCCGACGTCGCGGTGATCTTCGGCAATGACCAGGGCGAACTGTTCCTCGACGACATCATGCCGGCCCTGACCGTCTTCGACGGCCCCACCCTGTGGAATGCACCCGCCACGGAAGAGCAGGCGGCCAAGATGGCGCCGGGAATCCACGCTGCCGAATGGGGTCACAACCCGCCGGTACGCACGGACTACCCCGGCGAGCCCGAGCTCGCCGCGCACATCATCCGCCAGGCCGTGGCGGATCAGTTCGACGTCGCCCGCTCTGCTCGCCTGCCGGAGAACCCGGGGCACTGGAACAGCGGCATCGGGCATGCCTTCGGCTTCGTCTATCGACAGATCATGCGCGACAAGGTGGTCCCGAACGTTCCCCTGATCGCCAACACCTTCTTCCCGCCGAACCAGCCCACCGCGCGCCGGATGTTCGAGTTCGGCCGATCGGTCGGCCGAGCGATACGCGATTGGGACACCGATGCGCGCGTCGTGGTGATCGGGTCTGGCGGGATGAGCCATTTCGTCATTGATGAATCCTTTGATCGCAGCATCATCGACGCGATCGAGGCCCGCGACGGCGAGATGCTGTGCAATATCGCGGAGTCGTGGTTCCAGTCAGGCACCTCGGAGCTCAAGAACTGGGTCGCGGCCGCCGGCTGTCTGTTCGAGACGGACCTGTCCGGCGATCTGGTGGACTATGTGCCCTGCTATCGGTCCGAAGCCGGAACCGGCACAGCCAACGGATTCGTCGCCTGGGCCGAGAGAGGACAGGCATGACCCAGACCCCTGCTCAGCGTCTTGCGCGGCTCGACGCCTGCGCCGTGTCCGACGCCCTGGATCAACTGGGCCTTGAGCCGTCGATCACCGGACTTCGCCCCCTTTCGGTGCGTCAGCGGATCTCGGGCCGGGTGACGACCGTGAGGCTAGCGGCCGGCAAGCCGGCGCAGGGGGCGCCGCCGCGCCATCTGTGCACCACCGCCATCGATGCTTCGGAGCCCGGCGCGGTCGTCGTCGTCGAACAGCGGACCGGCGTCGAATGCGCCGGCTGGGGCGGAATCCTGTCCAATGCGGCGCGTGGCCGTGACCTGGCCGGCGTCATCGTCGAGGGGCTGGCCCGCGATGTCGACGAGGCCGCGGACATCGGCTTTCCGGTCTACGGACGCGGATCCACCGCGCGCACGGCGCGCGGGAGGATCCATGAAGCCGAGACGGGCGGCCCGATCACCGTGGGCGACGTGTTGGTCAGGGACGGGGATTGGGTTGTCGCCGATTCCAGCGGCTGCGCCTTCGTGCCCGCTGACGCCCTGGACGCCGTTCTGGAGGCCGCCGAGCATATCGCCGCCAAGGAAGCGGCCATGACCAAGGCGGTGCTGGGCGGCGAACCCGTGAGCACCGTGATGGGCGCCCGATACGAACATCTGCTGGAGAAGAGCGGCCAATGACTGACGCAACCGTTGCGGACGCCAATGTGGAACGCGCCAGCCGCCTCGAGACGGCCACGCTGAGCGACGCCCTAGACAAGCTGGGCATCGCCGGCCAGTGCCTCGGCATCAAGCCGCTGGATCAGAAGTCCAGGCTGGCGGGCCGGGCCTTCACCCTGGCCTATGCGCCCGCCGGTCCGGGAGGCACGGTCGGCGATTTCATCGACGACGTGCCCCAGGGGGCGATCGTCGCGATCGACAATGGGGGACGCCCGGACGCGACGGTGTGGGGGGACATCATGACCCTGTACGCGCACAATCGCGGCATCGGCGGCACGGTCATCGACGGCGCCTGCCGGGACACCCATCTGGCTCTGGACCTGGGCTATCCGCTCTACAGCCGAAGCTATTCGATGCGCACGGGCAAGGACCGCGTGCAGCTCGAAGCCGTGCAGGCCGTGGTCAACATCGGGGATGCGCGCGTCCGGCCGGGCGACATCCTGCGCGGCGACTCCGACGGCGTCGTGGCGATCCCTCAGGATCGAGAGGACGAGGTGCTTTCCACCGCAGAGGCCATCGATATCGCCGAAGGGCGCATCCGCCAGGCCGTACTCTCAGGCCTTCGGCTGGACGAGGCGCGTCGTCAGCAGGGCTATCACACCCTCCAGACACCGGGTGAGACCTGAGCCGCCTGCAAAGTTCCGCCTCCGCAAGCGCCTTGATCGCCGCGTCCCCCCCGGACGGCCTGCCCATGCCGCGTCGCCTCTGGGCGATCGGAGCGATCTCTTTCGGCACGGCCCTGCTCGTGCTCGACAACGCAATCGCGACAATCGCCCTGCCGACGATCGCCGAAGCCCTGGACGTGCCCCAGGCCTCCGCCGTCACGATCGTGACCGTCTATCAACTCGTGCTGCTTATGGCCCTGCTGCCGTTTTCAGCGCTGGGCGACCGGATCGGCCACAAACGGCTGTACCAGTCCGGACAGATCACCTTCGTTCTCGCCAGCCTGCTTTGCTTCTTCGCCGTCAACCTGCCCATGCTGCTGGCCGCGCGAGCGGCCCAGGCCCTGGGGGTGGCGGCGGTCCTGGCGGTGAGCGCCGCCCTTCTGCGGCGGATCTATCCGTCGGCGGCGCTCGGCCGAGGGCTCGGCCTGAACAGCATCATCATCGGCTCAGCCGCAGCTTTCGCCCCCACCGTGGGAGGGCTGATCCTGGCGCTGGGATCCTGGCGATGGGTGTTCCTGGCGGCAGCCCCCTTCGCCGTGCTCTCCCTGGCCATCGGGCGGTTTCTGCCGGCGCCTCCTCCGGCTCGGAAAGATTACGACCTGGCCGGGGCCGCCCTCTGCGCCCTGATGTTCGGCGCGCTGATCGGAGCGCTGGAACTGCACGTCCATGGCTCGGCTATGTCGCTCACGGCTCCGCTCGCCCTGGCGGGCCTCGTCGGAACCTGGCTTTTCGTTCGACGCGAGCGTGGCCGTGAGGCTCCCATCCTTCCGATCGATCTGCTGTCGAAGCCTGCCTTCGCCCTCGCCACGACTTCCGCCCTTCTGTCGTTCGTCGCATCGATCGCCTTCACCCTGTCGCTGCCGTTCCGGCTCGGCTCAGCCTACGCGCTCTCACCGGCGGAGATCGGCGCGGTCATGGCGGCCTGGCCTCTCACCATGATGATCGTGGCGCCCTTCGCCGGCTATTTGTCGGACCGCGCGCCGAAGGGACTGCTGGGCGGCCTGGGCATGATCCTGTGCTGCGTGGCCTTTCTTCTCATGTCGCGGCTGCCAACGACCTTTCCCGGCTTTGGCCTCCTGATAGGCCCGCTCATGCTCGGAGGCGTGGGGTCGGGCCTGTTTCTGGCGCCCAACTCGCACCTCATCCTTTCCTCGGCGCCCTCTTCCCGCAGCGCCTCGGCCGGTGCGATGATCTCGACTACGCGGCTGCTAGGATCCGCCCTGGGCGCCACGGTGCTCGCCGCCCTGCTCGCCAGCGGCCTGGGCCACGGCCCCGGGCCCGCTCTGGTGGCCGCCGCCTGCGCCGCCGTCGCCGCCGCCTGCAGCTTCGCCAACCTGAAGGCCTAGACTGCCCTCACGGCTCGCAACCCCCTTGCCGTCTTCAACCCTGCCACGTCGGACGCGGCGACGCCGTGACCATCGTGCCGGTCAGCCAGATGCCGACCACGCAACAGGCTGCCGACATCATGAATGTCTCGCGACCCTTCCTCATCTCTCGACGCGATGCTGGACGCATCCCAGAGGCTGCGGGAGGCCGCCAAACCGCGCGTGTCTCGAGGGGCGGTCATAAAGTTCGCTGGACGGTCATCAGAGCGGGCGTGTCCAAGCGAACACACCTCGATCAAGCCATCTTCCGTCCTGCAGACGGTTTTGATGACCATGTGATGACCAGCGCCGCGGCGGGCAAAAAATCGGGGCTTACCGAAACCGGTAAGCCCCTGATTTTATTGACTTCGACTGGAGCGGGCGAGGCGATTCGAACGCCCGACCCTCACCTTGGCAAGGTGATGCTCTACCCCTGAGCTACGCCCGCACTCCGTGGAGCGACGATGCCGCCCCGTGTCGAGGAAGCGGCGTATAGCGGAGAGAAACGCAGTCGGGCAAGAGACTTTTCAGAAGAATTTCCGGTCGAGCCCGTCTCCCGACGGGAGCGGGCTTAAGCCCACGAAGGCGCAGCGATCGTGCTGGGGCGCCGAGGTGAGGGGCTTTTCTGCACGGCCTTGATCGCCGATCCTCACGCCCGCCCGCCAGAACGACGGCTCCGCCTCAGCGCGGGGCCAGACGGATCCCCCCGTCCAGGCGGATGCATTCGCCGTTGATGTACACGTTGCGCGCCAGCTCCAGCACCAGCGAGGCGTAGTCCGCCGGCGTGCCCAGGCGGCTGGGGAACGGGATGGCGGCGGCCAGGGCGTCCTGAATCTTCTGGTCCATGCCCGCCATCATCGGCGTCCACATGATGCCGGGCAGGATGGTGTTGCAGCGCACGCCCTCCTGGGCCAGGTCGCGGGCGACCGGCAGGGTCATGGCGTAGACGCCGCCTTTGGAGGCCGAATAGGCCGCCTGGCCGATCTGGCCGTCCTGGGCCGCAACCGAGGCGGTGTTGACGATCAGACCGCGCTCGCCGTCGGCCATGGGCTCCAGCGTGACCATGCCGGCGGCCGACTGGGACAGCACGCGGAAGGTGCCGAACAGATTGACCGTCACCGTCTTCTCGAACTGCGCCATGTCGTGGGCGCGGATTTCTCCGGTGTCCTTCTTGCGGCTGACGGTCTTCTGGCCCGTGGCGATGCCGGCGCAGTTGACAGTCAGGCGCTCCTGACCATGGGCGGCGCGCGCCTTTTCAAAGCCGGCTGCGACCGAAGCGTCGTCGGTGACGTCGACCTGGCAAAAGACGCCGCCGATCTGCTCGGCGATAATCTCGCCGCGCTCGACGTTCATGTCGAACAGCGCGACCTTCACACCCTGGGCGGCCAGCGCGCGCGCCGTGCCCTCGCCCAGGCCCGAGGCCCCGCCCGTCACCACCGCCGCGATCGAACCGTCGAGTTTCATGGCCTGAGCCCCTATATGAGTGAACCTTGGAAGAGTGTGCGGGATTTAGCCGTCATGGCCGCAAACGCAAAACGCCCCTTTGGATCCTGGTCGCCGCGCGACGTGATCGATCCCAAGCGCGCCCTGATCCCGTCGGTGGTGCGCGTCAACGAGCGGCGGGTGAAGCAGGGCTTCTGGCCCAAGGTGGCGCGGACGGCCGCGCACATCCCGTTCGCTGACCGGCTGCTGAGCGTCTGGTACGCCGCGCGCGATCCCAAGACGCCGGTGGCGGCCAAGGGGATCATGCTGGGCGCGCTGGCCTATTTCGTCCTGCCGGTCGACGCCATTCCCGATGTCTTCGTCGGCATAGGCTTCACCGACGATGCGGCGGTCATCGCCGCCCTGTTGGCGACCCTGGGCAGCCATGTGAAGCCGCGCCACCACGAAAAGGCCGAGCGGGCGCTGGACGATCTGAAGACCCGCTAGGTCTGCGGCTGACCAGCTTCGGGCGGATTGACCCGCCACCAGCCGGTGATCGAATGACGCGGGCCGCCGGCGAACGGGGCGACCATCGAGACGGCGTGGTCTTGCGGCACCCGAAAGACGTTGAGCGTCCCAAAGGCTGGCGTGAAGGTTTCGCCGACTGCTCCGTCTCCGTCCAGAAACATCAGCAGGCCGCCCCACTCGGCCCGCCAGCGCGGCGTCAGATTCAGCACATAGGCATAGAGTCGCCCCGCGCCCTCATGTTCGTCAGTGTGGCTGTTGAGAAAATGGCCCGGTAGATAGCGGGTGGCCTGGGCGTCGACATAGGCGATGCGGTCGTCGCCGGTCAGGTCGCGCGCGAAGTGGAGAAAGGCCTCGCTGTTGAAGAGGCTATGGACGTCGTACAGCGCCTGCGGGATCGGCAGGCCCATGGCCCGCGCCTGACCCAGGCGCAGACGGTCGAAGATAAACTGAAAGCCCTCGGTCGCCTCTTCGTGGGCCAGTCCGATCAGGCGGGCCTGCTCCTCCAGCGGCTCGCTGTTGAACACGGCCACCGGCACGTCGGCATTGTAGGGGTTCCGGATCGCGCGGTTCCAGACCATGTCGGGGTGGACCATCGCCTCGGCCAGGATCGTCGCCCCATCGCCTAACACCCGCTCCACCCGAACGCGGCTCGTTTCGGCCAGCCGAGCGCGCGCGGCCGCTATGTCCACGCCTGCGGCCAGAGACAGGCTCATGACGCGATCGTCACGACGATCTTGCCCATGGCCTGGCGGTCGCCCAGGGCCTTGATCGCCTCGCCCGCCTGCTCGAACGGATAGGTCCGGCTGACACGGGGCTTGATCTTGCCCTCGGCGTAGAGGCGGAACAGGTCGGCCATGTTGGCCGTGTGCGCCGCAGGGTCGCGCATCACCGCCGCGCCCCAGAACACGCCAATCACCGACACCGACTTCAGCAGCGTCAGATTCAGCGGCAGGGACGGAATGCCCGCCGGGAAGCCCACCACCAGATAGCGGCCGTTCCAGTCCATGGCCCTCAGGGCTGGCTCGGCGTAGTCGCCGCCTACCGCGTCATAGACCACATCGGCGCCGTCCCGCCCGGTCGCCAGCTTGAACTCGCCTGACAGCTCCTTCTGGGCGGCCTTGTCCATATGGCCAGACGGATAGATCAGGCCATTGTCGGCCCCCAAATCCAGCGCGAACTCGACCTTGTCGTTGGTCGAGGCTGCGGCGACCACGCGCGCGCCCATGGCCTTGCCGAGCTCAACGGCCGCGGCGCCGACGCCCCCTGCGGCGCCCAGCACCAGCAGCGTCTCGCCCGGCTGCAGGTTCGCCCGGTCCTTCAACGCATAGTAGCTGGTGCCATAGGTCATGATCAGGGCCGCGCCCTCTTCGAAACTCATGGTCTCGGGCATCTTGATGACGGTGGCCGCCGGCACGGCCAGCCGCTCGACCAGCCCGCCCCAGCCGGGCACGGCGATAACGCGGTCGCCCTTGAACAGCCCCTTCACGCCCTCGCCCACGGCTTCGATGACGCCGGCCACCTCGCCGCCCGGCGAGAAGGGCCGTTCGGGCCGGAACTGATACTTGTCCTCGATGATCAGGGTGTCGGGAAAGTTGATGCCCACCGCCCGCACATCGATGATCACCTCGCCCTTCTTGGGCGTCGGATCCAGCCTCTCCTCCAGCACCAGGGTTTCGGGACCGCCGGGGGTCTTGGACAGGATGGCGCGCATGTCGGCTTCTCGTGTGGCGGGGAGGATCGAGGGAGGCTAATCAGGCGCGTACGACTTGCCTAGTCCATCGGAGGCCGCGTGACGCGACCAGCCCTCATTCTTCACGGCGGCGCCGGCGCCCGCCGCTCGCGCGACTACACCGCGGAGATCGCGCATATGCGGTCTGTCGTCGAGGCCATGAAGCCGCGGCTGGAGGCCGGCGAGCCGGCGCTGGACGTGGCCGTCGCGGCGGTGGTGATGCTGGAGGACTCGGGCCTCTATGTCGCCGGTCGGGGAGCCTCGCCCAATCTGGACGGGGCCTATGAGCTGGACGCCAGCCTGATGGACGGCCCCAGCGGCAAGGCCGGGGCGGTCGCGGCGCTGCAGGGCTACCGCAATCCGGTCGTCGCCGCCCGCGCGGTGATGGACCGAACGCCTCACGTCATGCTGGCCGGCGAAGGCGCCGCGCGGTTCGCTGCCGATCAGGGTCTGACGACGGTTGACGACCCCGCCGCCTGGTTCACCGGCGCCGGCCAGGGCGAGGACAATCATCCGCCCGGAACCCTGGCGCACGGCACCGTGGGCTGCTGCGTGCTGGACATGGAGGGGCGGCTGGCGGCCGCGACCTCGACCGCCGGCGTGTTCGGCAAGATGCCGGGCCGGGTCGGCGACACGCCGATCCCCGCCGCTGGAACCTGGGCCGACGGACAGGCCGCCGTGTCCTGCACCGGCCAAGGCGAGTATTTCATTCGCTTGGCCGCCGCCGCGCGGGTCGCCTGGGGCGTGGAGGGCGGACAGACCCTTGCTCAGTCCGCGCAATCCGTCATCGACCGGATCGGCGCCCTGGGCGGCGACGGCGGCCTGATTGCTCTCAGCCACGACGGACAGATTGCGGCGCCCTTCAATAGCCAAGGCATGAAGCGCGCCTGGCTGGGCGTTGACGGCGAGATCGGGGTTGAGGTCTTCGGTCGCTGATCAGGCGGACAGGCAGACGACCTGGGCCACCCGAAGGTCGCGCCTCAGCCCTTCCGCCACCTGGCCGTAGTTGTCGGTGTTCACCGGCTCGCCCAGCACCTGTTCATCGGCTGCCTGCTGCCCGCCGACTGTGGGTCCGAAGGTCTCGGGCGAGGTAGTGTAGACGCGGCCCCGGCGCGGGGATTCCGCCAGGGTGACGCCCACGGCCCGCCCGCGCGCGTCCAGCACCGGACCGCCCGACAGGCCCGCCAGGGTGCCTTCCAGCCCTCGAGTGCGTCCGACCTCGGCCCAGGCCAGGACGGGCTCGTCGCGCTCGCCTCGCCCCCGGACCCGCAGGGTTTCGCGGCCCAGCAGCCGGCTGGCCACCTCGCCGGGCCGCCCCTGCGGAAACCCAGGATGGTAGGCGCGCTGGCCGCGCCTCAGTTCTGACCCCGAATAGACGGGCAAGGCAGGCGGCCCCCCGTCGGTCAGCAGCACGGCGATGTCGGCCCGTGGCGCCAGGCGCACGTCGGCGGCCACCGCACGCCCGCCGCCGACGACAAGGGCAGGCTGGCGACAGCCCTCAACCACGTGGCGGGCCGTGACCCATCGGCCTTCTCCGGCGATCGAAAAGGCAGTGCCGGAGGACGGCTGGAACGGGATGTCGGGAGCGTTGACCACCACGGCGGGATCGAAAGGTGTTATGGGGCCCAGAAGCTCGCCCTCGGCCTCTGCGTCGACAGGCGGGCTTGATGCGACGTCGGCGTTCTCCCGGCGGCCCAGAGAGGCGGCCAGAAGCACGCCTACCACCGCTGCATAGATGGCCCAGTCCGGCAGGCGTGGGAAATGCATGGGCTCAGCCCGTCAGGGCGGCGGCCAGCACCAGAGCGGTCGCAAGCTTCGCGCCCACCAGGACGACGGCGGCGGACATCTCGCCCTTTTCGATGCGCTGCGGCAGGCCGGTCAGCACCAGATCGACGAGCCGGAAGCACAGCAGTTGAATCACCAGCGTGGCCACGCCCCAGATGACGATGTCGCGGGCCGTGGTCGAAACAGAAAGAGACACCGCCAGCGGAACAGCCAGCCCCACCAGCACCCCGCCGAACGCCAGGGCTGCGGCCGCATTGCCCTGGCGGATCAGGGTGACCTCGCGCCAGGGCGTCATCAGCGAATACAGCACCGCGCCCGCGCCCAGCAGCACGAGCGTCACCGCCAGGTGCAGCAGCATCACTGGAAATCCGCTGGCGAAGGCCTGAACTTCCGGGCTGGACAGGGCGTTGGACGGGTCCATCAGACGGCGCCTGATCAAGGAGTGCAGATAGGAACGAAACCGGACCGTCCTTGCCCCATTGCCGCCCCAATCCGCAAGGGCGTCGAGGTCACAGTCCGCGACTGAAGTTTACAGACGACGGTCTCAAGCCGCCGCCTGCTCCGCCTTCCTGAGCGCAGACGCCCGGACCTTCTCGCTCTCGGACTTCAGCTGGCCGCAGGCGGCGAGAATGTCGCGACCGCGCGGGGTGCGGATCGGGGAGGCGTAACCGGCATTGTTCAGGATCGCCGCGAACCGCTCGATGGTCTTCCAGTCCGAGCATTCGTAATCGGTGCCCGGCCACGGGTTGAACGGGATCAGATTGACCTTGGCGGGGATGCCCTTGATCAAGTCCAGCAGGGCGCGGGCCTCCTCGGGGCTGTCGTTGACGCCCTTCAGCATGACGTATTCGAACGTCACCCGCCGTGCGTTGGACAGGCCCGGATAGGCGCGGATGCCGGCCATCAGCTGGTCCAGCGGATATTTCTTGTTCAGCGGCACCAGAACGTCGCGCAGCGCATCGTTGGTGGCGTGCAGGCTGATCGCCAGCATGGCAGCGGTGCGCTCGCCGAGCTCGTTCAGCTTGGGCACGACGCCCGAGGTCGAGACGGTGATCCGCCGACGCGAGAGGGCGATGCCCTCGTTGTCAGAGATGATGTCGATGGCGTCGGCGACGTGGTCCAGATTGTAGAGTGGCTCGCCCATGCCCATGAAGACGATGTTGGACAGGCGGCGGTCTTCCTTGGGCGACGGCCATTCGCCCAGATCGTCACGAGCCACCTGGACCTGAGCCACGATTTCGGCCGTGGTCAGGTTGCGCACCAGCTTCTGCGTGCCCGTGTGGCAGAAGGTGCAGTTCAGGGTGCAGCCGACCTGGGAGGAGACGCACAGCGCCCCGGCCCGGCCCACGTCGGGGATGTAGACGGCCTCGACCTCGATGCCCGGCGCCGTCCGGATCAGCCATTTGCGCGTGCCGTCCTTGGACACCTGGCGCTCGACGATCTCGGGGCGGGCCAGGGTGAAGTGCGCGGCCAGCTTGGCCTGCATGTCCTTGGCGACGTTGCTCATGGCCGCGAAGTCGGTCACGCCGTAGTGGTGGATCCAGCCCCAGATCTGGCTGGCGCGCATCTTGGCCTTTTCGGGCGGGCAGACGCCGGCGTCGATCAGCGCCTGGCGCAGCCCCGCACGCGTCAGACCGCTGAGGTTGACGGGGGCCGCAGCGGCCGGCGACGAAGCGCGCGAAAGATCGAGC
Organism: Brevundimonas sp. MF30-B; assembly: GCF_004683885.1. Taxonomy (NCBI): domain Bacteria; kingdom Pseudomonadati; phylum Pseudomonadota; class Alphaproteobacteria; order Caulobacterales; family Caulobacteraceae; genus Brevundimonas; species Brevundimonas sp. MF30-B. Next base: position 471,087 of record NZ_CP038440.1, read on the forward strand.
GTGATGCTCAAGGCTGATGATCCTGAACGACGGGAGGCGCGCCTTATAGCACGGATCGCGCTGGTTTTAAGGCAGGGGCGTCAGCCGCTGTTGCGCAGGCCCGCCGCCACGCCGTTGATGGTCAGCAGAATGGCGTCGCGCAGCTGGGGGTCGTCGTCGCCAGCGCGCCGGCGGCCGATCAGTTCGACCTGGACGTGGTTCAGCGGCTCGACATAGGGCATGCGCAGCTGGATCAGCTGCTCCAGTTCGGGCTGGCCGCCCAGCAGTCGATCCTCGCCGGTGATCGCCAGGACGGCGGCGTGGGTGCGCTCCCATTCGGCGCGGATCTCGCCGAGCACCCGCTCCGCCAGGGCGCGATCGGGCACCAGTCCGGCGTAGCGTTCGGCCAGTGTCATGTCCGACTTGGCCATGACCATCTCCATGTTCTGGATCAGGGTGCGGAAGAAGGGCCAGTCGCGGTTCAACTCCGCCAGCCGCGCCATGTCCGCGCCCTGCACCGCCGAGCCGAAACCGAACCAGCCCGGCAGCATCACCCGCGACTGCGACCAGCTGAACACCCAGGGAATGGCCCGCAGATCCTCGATCCGCGTCGAGGACGTCCGCGACGCCGGGCGCGAGCCGATCTTCAGCTCGGCGATCTCGGCGATGGGGGTGGCGGCGCGGAAGTAGTCGACGAAGCCGGGGGTGTCATAGACCAGGGCCCGATAGGCGCCGCGCGACCGCTCCGACAGATCGTCCATCAGCGCCAGCCGGTCGTCGTCGTCCGACAGGTCGGGACGGGGCTCTAGCGACGCCAGAAGCGTGCCGCAGGCCAGGGCGTCCAGGTTCAGCCGCGCCACCGCCGGCTCGCCGTATTTGTTGGCGATGACCTCGCCCTGTTCAGTGATGCGGATGCGGCCGCTGACCGTGCCTCGAGGCTGGGCCAGGATGCCGGCGAAGGCCGAGCCGCCGCCGCGCCCGACCGCCCCGCCGCGACCGTGGAACAGCTGCAGCCGCACGCCCGCCGCCTCGGTTACCTCCAGCAGGGCGCGCGAGGCCTGGTGCAGCGACCAGCCCGAGGTCAGGTACGAGCCGTCCTTGTTCGAGTCCGAATAGCCGATCATCACCTCCTGCACGCCGCGCGCGCGGGCGACGGCACCGGCCGAGGGCTGGGCCAGAAGGCGTTCGAGCGTCGGCCGCGAAGCGTGCAGGTCCTCGATGGTCTCGAACAGGGGCGCCGCCTGGATCGGACAGGCGCCGGGGTCGGCCGGATCGAACAGACCGGCTTCCTTGAGCAGCAGATAGACCTCAAGCAGATCGGACGCCGCGTCGGTCTTGGAGACGATGTGGGTGCGGATCGCCTGCGGCCCGAACCGGGCCAGCGCTTCCGCGGCCGCCGCCAGGATCTCGCGCTCCTTCAGGGTCTCGGCGTCATAGTCGGCATAGGCCGAGAACAGCGGGCGGGGCGAGGCCAGCTCGGCCTCAAGCACCGCGACGCGCGCGTCCTCGTCCAGGTCGAGATAGTCGTCGGCGACGCCCGCGCCTGTCAGCAGATCGGCCACGACCCGTTCGTGCATATCGGCATTCTGACGCAGGTCCAGGGTCGCCAGGTGGAAGCCGAAAGCCTGCACTGCCGCGATCAGACGCGACAGGCCGTCGTCGGCGAAGGCCGCGCCATGGCCCTGCACCAGGCTGTCGCGCAGCAGCCGCAAGTCGGCCTCCAAGGCGTCCGGCCCCTCATAGGCGGGGGCCTCGAACCCGGCCGGGCGCGGCGGGGCGGCGTCGGCCAGTTCCAGATGCGTCGCCGCCAGCCGGGCGTAGATGTGCGACAGCGCTCGACGATAGGGCTCGTCCGCGCGATGCGGCGAAGCGTCGCCCGAGGCGTCGGCCAGGGCCTGCAAGGCAGGGCTGACCTTCGCCAGATCAGCCGACAGGCTCAGCTCGCCGCCCAGCGCATGCACGGCCTCCAGATAAAACCCCAGCACCGCCCGCGCCTGGGTGCGGAAGGCCGCCTTCAGCGTCGAGGCGTCGACATTGGGATTGCCGTCGCGGTCGCCGCCGACCCAGGCCCCGACCTTGAGGAACGGCTTGAGCTCCGGCGCGTCCAGCAGACGCCGCCAGTCGGCCAGCTGTTCGGGCACGACCTTCAGGAAGACCCGCTGCATGAAGGACACCGCCGTGTCGATCTCGTCCTGCACCACCAAGCCCTCGGCGCGCACCAACCGGGTCGCCCACAGGATCAGTATCTGGCGCATCAGCCCGGAGTTCAGCCTATCCGGCGCGTCGGCGACGCTCGCGCGGTCGTACTCATCCAGCAGATCGCCGATGGCCGTGATGCGGTCGATCACGCTCTTGCGCCGCACCTCCGACGGGTGGGCCGTCAGCACCGGCGAGATCAGGGCGCTGTCCAGCAGATCGCGCGCGGCCTCCGGCCCCACCCCGGCCTTGGCCAGCCGACGCAGCGCGCCCTCGGGCGTGTCGGGCCGTTCGCCGGCCGAGGTCTGAGCCCGCGCGCGGCGCTGGCCGGCCCGATCCTCGGCGATGTTGGCCAACAGCGAAAACAGGGCGAAGCCGTGCGCCAGACCCGCCGCCTCGCCCGCGTCCAGATCCTTGAGCAGGCCTTCCAGCGTCTGCGCCTCGGCGTCGGCGCCGTCGCGGTGCCAGGCGACCGAGGCCTGACGCACCGCCTCGACGCGGTCGAACAGAGCCTGTCCGCCCTCGTCGCGGATCACATCGCCGAGCAGGCCGCCCAGCAGACGGATTTCCTCGCGCAGTCGGTCGTCGGCGGCCTGGATCATGAAGCGTCTCTCGTCAGAAGGGATGCGAGCAGAAGTCCCGGCGGCCAGGCCGGTTGCGCGTCGTAACCCTATTGTGCGCTGACCGGCGGCAGGTCGAAGACGTCGCGCAGGAACAGGTTGGTCACCTCGGCCTGGGCGTCGGCGTTGGATTTCTTGCGGAAGCCGTGACCCTCGTCCATCGCCAGCAGGTACCAGACCGGCCGCCCATGGCCGCGCACGGCCGTCACGATCTGCTCGGCCTCGGAGCGCGGCACGCGCGGGTCGTTGGCGCCCTGGATCACCAGCAGCGGGCTGGTCATCCGGTCGGTCAGGTTCAGGGGCGAGATCTGGTCGAAGACCGCCCGCATGGCCGGGTCGCGCTCGTCGCCGTACTCGGCCCGGCGCAGGTCGCGGCGATAGCCCTCGGTGTTCTCCAGGAAGCTGACGAAGTTGGAGATGCCGACGATGTCGACACCGCCCGCCAGCCGATCCGCATAGGCCGCCATCGAGGCCAGCACCATGAAGCCGCCGTACGATCCGCCGTGCACGACCACCCGCTCCGGATCGAGGTCCGGCTGGGTCGCGATCCAGTCCAGCAGGGCTCCGATGTCCTTGACCGAATCCTGGCGCAGCGGGCCGTTGTCGAGCGAGACGTAGCGCTTGCCGTAGCCGGTCGAGCCGCGCACGTTGGGCACGATCACCGTCGCGCCCAGGTCGGCGATCCACTGCTGATAGGTGGTGTTGAAGCCCGGTCGGGACTGGCCTTCGGGGCCGCCGTGAATATCGATGACGACCGGCGCGCGGCCCGAGGCGTTGGGCGCGCGATAGACGAAGGCCGGCACGCTGAGGCCGTCGAAGGAGTCGAACCGCACTAGCTCCGGAATGACGAAGGCCGAGGCGTCGATCGGGCCTACTTCGGACTCGGTCCAGCGCGTCAGACCGCCCCCGGCGACGTCCCACGTCCAGACGTCGCCCGACGATCGGGGCGTCGACATGGTGATGGCCAGCGAGCGGCCGTCCGGCGAGAACTTGATCCCACCCACCACGCCGGTCGGCAGTTCGGGCTGCGGCAGGGCGCGGCGCGTGCGCAGGTCGCGCAGGTGCAGTTTGGAATAGCCGTCCTCGTTGGTGACATAGGCCAGCACCCGGCCGTCATCCGACAGCTCGACGGACGCCACGTCCCAGTTCAGCCCTTCGGTCAGCGGCGTGACCGCGCCGTCGGCCAGCGAGATTTCGACCAGGCCGCGGAAATCGGACCCCTCGTCGCTGGTGGCGATCACCGAGCGCGCATCCGGCCCGAACAGGGCGTCGCCATAGGAGACGGGCGTGTCGGACGAACGAACCTCGCGCACCTGGCCCGAGGCGACATCCAGCACCCACAGCTCGCTGTCCTGGATCGAGTTGTACTTGGTCAGCAGGATCGACCGGCCGTCCGACGAAATGTCCGCCGGCTGCCAAAGCCCGTCGCCGCGATACAGCACCCGCCGCTGGCCCGGCTGAGACGGATCGGCCGCCACGATCTCATAGGTCGCCTGGCCCGGCCGCACCTGGCTCCACACCGCCAGACGGCCGTCGTCGGACACCCGCAGGCCTTGGTTGCGCGTCCCGGCCTCGGTCAGCGCCGTCTCGGTGCCGTCCGGTCCCGCCACATAGATCTGGAAATATTCGGCGCCGCCGCTGTCGCGCGAGTAGGCATAGCGGTCCGAGCCCGGCAGGGCGGTGGCGCCGCCCACCGGCTCGGCGAAGAAGGTCAGCTGCCGCCGGTCCGCGCCGGGCGCTGCGACCCGGTGGATCTGCGCGGTTTCGCCGAAGCGCGTGCTGATCAGCATGCCGCCGTCTGCGGTCCAGTCCTGGAAGGACGCCGAGCGCGCGTTGCGATAGCGCTGCAGCTGCGGCTTCAGCTCGGCTGGGATCGCGGGGATGCCGTCGAACACCAGCGCACCGACTTCGCGCCGGTCCGGCTGGCCGGCGGCGGTCTGGGCTCCTGAGGTCTGCGCCCCGGCGCTCTGCTCGCCCTGCGCCAGCGCCATCGGCGCCGTCGAGGCCAGAAGCACGGTCGCCAGCGCCATGCGGCACGCCAGATTGCGGATCATCGTCGCCTCCCCTTGTGTCAAGGTAGGGAATCAAACGGGCTGAAGTTCCGCCTGGCAAGCGTCGGCCTTGTCTTTGACCCGCTTTTCCCTCATAAGCCGCCGCTTCCGGCGCAAGTGAACCCTGCGTCTCCACCCGCACGACCCCTTTCTTGGTCGTGCTACCGCGCTTCGCGCTACTTGAGCACGCGCTCAAGCAGGCCGAAGGCCGGTAGCGCAACGAAGATGAGGACGAGGCGGGCGAGAACCCTCTGCCGACGTGATCGTCGCCAGAGGCCGTTTCGCTATGGAGACCCGTTCGAGCGCATGAAAGGGTTTGAATGTTCGAGGCTCTGAACGAGCGGCTGACAGGCGTATTCGACCGGATCACCGGCCGCGGCGCCCTGTCCGAAAAGGATGTCGAGGCCGCGCTGCGCGAGGTCCGCGTCGCCCTGCTCGAGGCCGACGTCGCCCTGCCCGTCGTCAAGGACTTCATCGCCAAGGCCAAGGAGGCCGCGACCGGCGAGGACGTGATCCGTTCGGTCAAGCCGGCCGATCAGGTCATCAAGATCGTCTATGACGGCCTGGTCGACATGCTAGGCGGCGAAGAGCCTGTCGGGCTGAACACCAACGCCACGCCCCCCGCCGTCATCCTGATGGCCGGCCTGCAGGGCTCGGGCAAGACGACGACCTCGGCCAAGCTGGCGCTGCGCCTGACCAAGTTCGATCGCAAGAAGGTCATGATGGCCTCGCTGGACACGCGGCGTCCGGCGGCGATGGAGCAGCTGCAGACCCTTGGCAAGCAGATCGAGGTCGCCACCCTGCCGATCGTGGCGGGCGAGAGCGCGGTCCAGATCACCCGCCGGGCCCTGTCCTCGGCCAAGCTTCAGGGCTTCGACGTCCTGATCCTGGACACCGCCGGCCGCATCACCCTGGACGAAGGGCTGATGAACGAGGTGGCTGAGGTCGCCGACATCAGCCGCCCCGTCGAGACCCTGCTTGTCGCCGACAGCCTGACCGGCCAGGACGCGGTGCGCACCGCGGCCGCCTTCCACGAACGCCTGCCGCTGACCGGCCTGGTGCTGACCCGCGCCGACGGCGACGGGCGCGGCGGCGCCATGCTGTCGATGCGCGCCGTCACCGGCTTGCCGATCAAATATCTGGGCGCGGGCGAAAAGGTCGACCAGCTGGACGTCTTCGACGCCCGCCGCGTCGCCGGCCGCATCCTGGGCCAGGGCGACATCGTGGCCCTGGTCGAAAAGGCCGCCGGCGAGCTGGATCAGGCCAAGGCCGAGAAGATGGCCCGCAAGCTGGCCAAGGGTCAGTTCGATCTGGACGACCTGGCCGGCCAGCTGGCGCAGATGAAGCGCATGGGCGGTCTGCAGGGCGTCATGGGCCTGCTGCCGGGCGTGGCCAAGATGAAGGCCCAGATGGCCGACAACAACATCGACGACCGCATGATCGCCCGCCAGGAGGCCATTCTGTCGTCCATGACCAAGGCCGAGCGCAAGAAGCCCGACCTGCTGAACGCCAGCCGCAAGCGCCGCGTGGCCGCCGGCGCCGGCGTCGAGGTTCAGGATATCAACCGCCTGCTGAAGCAGCACCGGCAGATGGCCGACATGGTCAAGTCGCTGTCGCGCGGCGGACCCAAGAAGATGCAGCAGATGGCCGCCATGCTGGGCGGCCTGGGCGGCGGTGCGGGCGGGGCCGACATGGCCCGCCTCAAGGCGATGGGCGGGGGCAAGATGCCCGAGCCGGACGCCGAACAGATGAAAGCCCTTCAGGACCGGTTCGCCGGCCTGGGCGGCGGACAAACGCCGGGGGGCCTTCCGGGTCTTCCCGGCCTCCCCAAGAAGAACTGATTCCTAGAAAGAGACTGACAATGCTGAAGATTCGTCTGGCCCGCGGCGGCGCCAAGAAGCGCCCCTACTACCACATCGTCGTCGCCGACTCGCACTCGCCGCGCGACGGCAAGTTCATTGAGAAGGTCGGCAGCTACAACCCGATGCTGCCCAAGGACGGCGACAAGCCGCGCATCGCCCTGAAGGCCGACCGCATCGCCGAGTGGCTCGGCAAGGGCGCCCAGCCCACCGACCGCGTCGCGCGCTTCATCAGCCAGTCGCAGGACGAAGCCCTGGTCGGCAAGGTGAACTGGACCCAGTCCAACAACCCAAACAAGGCCCAGCCGGGCAAGAAGGCTCAGGAACGCGCCGCCGAGCGCGCCCAGCGCGAAGCCGACCGCGCCGAAGCCGAAGCCGCCGCCAAGGTGGAAGCCGCCGAAGCCGCCGAGCGCGCCAAGGCTGAAGCCGCCGCCGCCGCTGAAGAAGCCAAGAACGCCCCGGCTGCTGAAGACGCTCCGGCTGAAGACGCCCCCGCCGAGGAAGCCGCCGCTGAAGAGGCTCCGGCCGCTGAAGACGCCCCGGCTGAAGACAAGGCCGAGGGCTGATCCCTTCGCGGCGTCCGGTTTTGACCGGATCGGATATGGAAAGCAGCGTCCTCACGGGCGCTGCTTTTCTGTTATGGGCGGGCAGGAACTGCGGAGAGCGGCATGGCCGGCGATGACAGACTGATCCTGGTGGGCCAAGTGGCCGGCGGCTTCGGCGTGAAGGGCGAGGTGCGGATCACCGCCTACACCGCCGACCCGCTGGCGCTGACGGCGTACGGCCCCCTGTTGCGCGCCGACGGCTCGCCCGGCCTGACCCTGACCTCGGCCCGGCCCGACAAGAACGGCGTCGTCGGCCGCGCCCGCGAGATCGCCACCAAGGAGGAGGCCGACGCCCTGCGCGGGTTGAAGCTGCACGTGCCGCGCGACCGCTTTCCCGAGCCCGACGAGGACGAATTCTATCTCGCCGATCTGGTGGGCGTCGAAGCGCGCGACCCCGACGACGCCGCGCTGGGCGTGGTGAAGTCGGTTCAGAACTTCGGCGCCTCGGACATGCTGGAAATCGCCCCCGCGACCGGCGGCCCGACCTGGTATCTGCCCTTCACCCGCGAGGCCGTGCCCGAACTGCACCTGACCGCCGGCTGGCTGCGCGCCGTGCGCCCGACCGAGGTGGGCGAGCGCGAGCCGGACTGAGCCTAGGGCCTCTGGCGAGACGGCAGGGCCTCGACTTCCGCCTCGGTCAACTGGCGGCGCACGACCGCGCGGCACGGCTCGGCTCCCGCGCCGATGACGACCCAGTCGTCAACGCAGACGCGATTGCCGCCCCCGGCCTGAGGTCGGATGACGATGGCGTTGACGAAATCCAAATCTCGACAAAAGCCTGAAGTGTCCAGTTGGAAAACATTGCGCGACAGGTCGCGGATGTAGATGCTCTGGCTGTCGCCGGAACGGAAGTTGCGAACGAAATCGGTGCGGAAGCACGCTCTCGGTTCGCCTATCACATCCTCGCTCGACAGGCTGGGCGAGAGCGGCGCGCACCCGGCCAGGCCCGCCATCGTGGCTATCACTGTAAGAAGCGGTATCGATCGCATGGTCGGCTTCCCTGACTGTCCCCTGCCGCAAACTTAAGCCTCGTCTAGGCCATCAGGTTGCGCAAGAGGCCGCATCCGAAAGCGGAGCGGATTAAGCCGAGCGGCCTGATCAACAGTGAGCGGCGACGGCGCGCCGACAATCCGCGCGGCGATATGCTCGGCCAGCAGCGGCGCCACGCAGAAGCCTCGGGACCCCAGGCCACCCAGAACGTGCAGACCGGCTTCGATCTCACCGCAGAGGGGCAGTCGATCCGGCGTCGTGGCCCTGACGGCGGCGCGGGCGGAAGACTCGGCGGCGGAGACCCGATCGGCCTTGCCGGGCATTCGCGCCTGCAGAGCCGCCAGGTTTCGCGCGGAGTCTTCCGCGCGGACCGTCGTGTCGGTCTCGCCTCGATCATGGGTGGCCCCAAACAGCATCAGCCGTCCGTCAGACACGCCATATCCGCCCCAGGCGGCGGCGAAGGGCGCACCGTCGGTAGCGACCCAGTCCGCTTGTCCTCGCACCGGGCTCAAAGGCGCCTCCGACCACAGGCCTTGGACGCCCCATCCACCGGCCAGAACGAGGTGATCCGCCGCCGCAATCGCCTCGCCGCCGGCGTCGATCAGCGCCCACAGGTCGCCCCTTCGCTCCACCCTTGCGATGTGCGCGGTGATGCGTGCCGTGCTTTCCAGCCATGATTGGCGAATGACGGAGGGCCGGACGGCCAGCGCTCCGGACATCAGCAGCGCGCCGGGAAGATCAGCTTCCTGCAGGCGCGACGCGACCTCCGCGCTCTCAAGCCGGTTCATTGCGCCGACCGGCCACACGGCCTGCTGGGCGATGTGATCGTACCGCCTGGCGTCCCGGTCGGCCGCCTCCATCTGGACAACGCCTTCCACGGCTACGGCGTCAGGCAGGTCGAGATAGAGACGTCTCGCCCGCTCCAAGACCGCGGCGTAGAGGGCCGCCAGCACCGCATCCCCTGCATCGAGCCGCGGGGTCGCCAGCGCCAGCGGAAAACCCGAAGCCAGGTCGGACGCCCCATCTTCGACCACGGTCACGGCGACCCCTTCGGCGCCCAGGGCGCGCGCAACGGCGGCGCCGCCGACGCCAGCGCCCAACACCAGGGCCGAGGGTGCTGCGGTTGCAGACGCCGCGCCAGGCAGGCGCGCCTCCAGCCGCTCGCGCTTGCGGCCATGACCCGGGCGCTTCTCCACCTCAAAGCCACGGGCCGCGAGCGCGCGCCGCACATGACCCGCGACGGTGAAGGTTGACAGGCGCGCCCCTGCGGCCGAGCGGACGGCGACGCCGTCCATCACGGCCTCGGACCACATGGCGGGATTGAGCGCCGGCGAGAATCCGTCGAGGAACCAGGCGTCCGCCCGGCCCGTCCATTGGCTCAAAGCGGTTTCGACCTCGCCGATGAACAGGTCCAGCACCGCGTCGAACTGGGGCAGGTCCAGGCGGTGCAGGCCGGGCGTGCTCTCGGGCCACGCCGCCAGCAGGGCCTCTGCGGCGGGCGCAATCTCGGGCCAGGCGGTCAGCGCGCGGCGCGCCTCGTCACGCGACAGCGGATAGGCCTCGATCGAAAAGACATTCAGTCGCGCGCCCGCCGGGCGGCTGTCTCTCCACAGCGTCAGCAGGGCGGCGATATTCAGACCGGTGCCGAAGCCCAGTTCGCCCACCACGAAGCGGCGCCGGCCGGCCCAGGCGTCGGGCAGGCCGCAACCGGCCAGGAAGACCGCGCGGCTTTCCGCCAGGCCGTCGTCCTTGGAGAAATAGACGTCGCCGAACCGGCCCGAGCGGGGCTCGCCCTCAAGGCTCCAGTCCAGGCGGGGATCGGTGTCGATGGTCACAGGCGCTTCTAGGGCCGAACCGACCTTGCGCGCACGAAAAAAGGGGCCGCCCGAGGGCGACCCCTTTCCGTCATCCCGGCGAACCGGGACGAACCGTCAAAAGACCGAAGTCTTAGTGAGCGGCGGCCGGAGCCGGAGCAGCAGCCGGAGCTTCCGTGGTGGCCGGAGCAACGGTGCCGTCAGCAGCCGGAGCGGCGGCGGCGGCGGCCGAAGCTTCGCCAGCGGCGGCAGCGGCGTCGGTGGCGGCGGCGTCGGCGGTGGCGGCGGCGTCAGCGGCGGTGTCGGCAGCGGCCGAAGCGTCGGCGGCGGCGTCGGTCGCGGTGTCTTCGGCGGCCGGTTGGCAAGCGGCCAGGGCCAGAGCGGCGGCCGAGGCGGCGATCAGAGCGGTGATGCGCATGGTTTTGTCCTTCAGAAGGGAAATGGCGGGGTCATGAACCCCCGCTGAGGACAGATAACGGGATCGTGAGCGAAACCGCAAGCGAATTCTCACAGCTTCGTGATCGATTGCGGTGAACACGCGAGGCGGGCGTCTGCGCCCGCCTCGCGTGTGTCGATTTATTGCGCCGGAGCCGGGGCGGGAGCGTCGGCTGGCGGCGTGGTGCCGGCGGCGACGGCGGCGTCGGTCGCTTCAGCCGCGGCGGCGTCCGCCGAGGCTGCGGCCGAGCCGGCGGCTTCCGCGGCCTGATCGGCGGCGACCGCAGCGGTGTCGGCGGCCGCGTCAGCGGTGGTGTCTGCGGCCGTGGTGTCGGCCGGCTGCTGGCAGGCGGCGACCGAGAGAGCGGCCACGCCGGCGGCGGCGGTGATCAGCGTACGGATCTTCATGTGTCTTACCCCTGTCTGTCAGTCGGGCCGATCCCGACAAGCTTTACAGGGGTAACGCGGCCGTGAGCCGATGTGCAAGTCTCGGCTTGGTTCAGCGGGTGGCGCCGGGCCGCCATTTCACGTCCCCGGCGCCGTTGGCATTGGCGCGGCGGGCGGCGACGAACAGGTGGTCCGACAGGCGGTTGAGATAGCGTACCGCCTCCGGGTTCAGCTCCGCCCCGGTCTCGACGAGGGCGACCGCCTCGCGCTCGGCGCGGCGACAGACGGTGCGCGCCAGATGCAGGTGCGCCGACAGGGGCGCGCCGCCCGGCAAGATGAAGCTGTCGAGCGCCTTCAGGCTCTCGTTCATCCAGTCGATCTCCTGCTCCAGCCGTTCGACCTGCGAGGCGACGATGCGCAACGCCTCCCAGGCGGGCGGCGGATCCAACGGCGTCGCCAGATCGGCTCCGAGGTCGAAGAGCTCGTTCTGGATGCGAGCCAGCATGGCGTCGATGCGGTCGTTCTGGCCCGAATGCAGGCGAGCGACGCCCAGGACGGCGTTCAGCTCGTCGACCGTGCCATAGGCGGCGACGCGAGAGTCGGTCTTGGAGGTCTCGGCGCCTGAGGCCAGGCGGGTGCGGCCGCCGTCGCCAGTCCGGGTGTAGATCTTGTTCAGCACCACCATCGCATCAGGCTCCGTGCGTGGATTTCCACCAGAAGCCGATCAGCAGCAGGACGACCGCCACCGCCTGCAGCAGCACTCGCAGCCGCATGATCTTGTTGGACCGCGAGCGGGCCAGGTCGCCCCCGCGATACAAGGTGTAGAGGCCATAGAAAAGGGTGATGGCCACCGCCGCCACAGCCGCCAGGATCAGGATGTCAAAGACGCTCATGGCTGTCTTCTAGGCTTGTGTCCGCCCTTGCGCCAGCAGTTCGCTCAGCAAGTGCGACTAATTCGCATTTATCCTTGACAGGGAGGGGGAGTCGCTATTGAGAGGCGCTCGCAAGTATCTCTTTGGGGCGCCTTCATGATCATCTCCTCCGTTCTCTCGCGCAAATCCGGCTGGTTGAGCGCGGTCGCCCTCAGCGCCGTGGCGTCTTCAGCCCTTGCATCGCCCGAAGAGACGGATCAGAGCCGCCAGCAGCAGGCCCACCAGGTGGCCGACGTGGTCGTCACCGCGGCCGGTTTCGAGCAGCGCATCCAGCAGGCGCCGGCCTCAATCAGCGTCGTTCCGCGCGCCGAGATCGAGGAGATGCGCGCGGTCTCCATCGCCGAAATCCTGACCGCCGTCGAAGGCGTCGATGTCGGGGCGCCCGTCGGCAAGACTGGCGGCCAGACCATCAACATCCGCGGCATGGGCTCGGACTACACCTTGATCCTGATCGACGGTCGCCGCCAGAACACGGCCGGCAGCGTTACGCCCAACGGCTTTGGCGAGACCGCGACCAGCTTCCTGCCGCCCGTCTCGGCCATCGAGCGGATCGAGGTCGTGCGCGGCCCGGTCTCGACCCTGTACGGCTCCGACGCCATGGGCGGCGTGGTCAACATCATCACCCGCAAGGTCGGCGATGTCTGGACCGGCTCCGGCACGGCTCATTACACCCTGCAGGGTGATAACGAGTTCGGCGACATCCGCGGCGGCGACGTCTACCTCAGCGGCCCGCTGATCCGCGATCGCCTGGGCCTGACGCTACGTGCCTCTCGGTCCGAGCGCGAGGCGTCGAGCCTGACCTTCGAGAACGCGGTCGGGACCGATGCGCCCGTCACCGGTTTCGGGCGCAGCTCGACCGCCAACCGCATCTGGAGCGTCGGCGGCCGCCTGTCGGCGACCCCGCACCCCGATCACGACGTCTGGCTGGACGTCGATGTCGCGCGCCAGTGGTACGACAACCGCAACAGCGAGATGGGCACCGCCACCACCGCCGGCGGCTATGACAAATTCCTTGAGTTCAACCGCGACCAGGTCTCGCTGGCGCACGACTGGCGCCTGCCGTTCGGCATGCTGGAGTCCAATGTGTCGCTGGGCCGCACCGAGACCGTTGGCCGGATCATCCCCAACGGCGTCGCCGGCGCTGGCGGTCCTCGCACCCTGGAGAGCGAGAACCGCATCTTCGACACCAAGCTGTTCTCGCAGTGGCGCAACCACACCTTCACCGTCGGCGGCCAGTACTGGGAAGCCGAGATGGTCGACGGCGTGGCGCCCGAGCGGTTCGAGCACACCCAGTGGGCCCTGTTCGCAGAGGACGAGTGGCGTTTCACCGACACCCTGGCCCTGACCCTGGGCGCGCGTCACGACGACCACTCCAAGTTCGGCTCGCACTTCAGCCCGCGCGCCTATCTGGTGTGGAACGCGACCGACGCCTGGACTTTCAAGGGCGGCGTAAGCCAGGGCTTCAAGACGCCGCGGCTGGAGCAACTGGCGGAGGGCATCAACGGCTTCGGCCAGCAGGGCCGCCTGCCGCTTTTGGGCACGCCCACGCTGAAGCCCGAGACCTCCACTTCGACAGAGATCGCCGCCTTTTATGACGCCGGCGGCCCGATCCGGGCCAGTCTTACGCTGTTTCACAACACCTTTGAGGACAAGATCGCCTCGGGCGTGCCAATCGCCAACTGCAGCTTCGGCCTGACGGCGGCGCAGTATGCGGCCGGGGGCTATCCGACCACGGGCTGCGCCGACGTCGGCTTCTGGCCCACCTTCGCCACCTTTGGCCAGTCGGTGAACATCGACGAGGCCGAGACGCGCGGCGCCGAGGCTTCGATGCGCTGGCGCTTCGCCCCGGATTGGATGCTGCAGGCCAACTACACCTTCACAGAGAGCGAGCAGAAGTCGGGCGCCTCGGCCGGCCTGCCCTTGACCGACACGCCCGAGCATATGGTCAACGCCAATCTGCGCTGGCAGGCCACCGACCGCCTGGGCCTTTGGGTGCGCGGCGAATATCGGTCGGAGCGTTATCGCGGCGCGGGCGTGCCCCAGGACGTCTGGGGCGACTACGAGGCCTATGGGCTGATGCACATCGGCGGCGCCTATGACGCGACCGACAACGTCACCTTTACTGCAGCCGTCTACAACGTGTTCGACACCGACTTCGTGCAGCTGCTGCCGTACGGAACGCCGGTCGCCTACACGCCGAAGTACGCCAACAACCAGGAGCCTCGACGCCTGTGGGTTTCTGTGACGGCGCGCTTCTGAAACGCGCGCGAGGTTGATCGACCAAAGTTTTTCAAAGGCACGGTTGATCAACCTTTACCCTGTATGGGTCCTTCTTAGATCGGGGGATCCATGTCAGACCGCAACGTTCGCAATCTCGAGCATCTCCGTCGCACGGCCTCGACCGCGCGCGTGCTCAACTTGTTGAACGTCGCCGAGGAACACGGTCACACCGAGGAATGGGCCGAGAAACCCATGTTCCAGACCGCCGGACTGAACCGTTCGCTGATCATCAAGCACCGCCTGCGCCGCAACGAGCTGGACCTGTTTCCCGGGCGTCGCCAGATCGCGACCAAGGTGGTCATTCCGATCGACAGCACCGACCTGAAGAGCGGCGGCCGCTATGTCTTCGTGGACCAGTTCGGCTTCGAGCGGGCGCTGCACGAATCCTTCGGCCTCGGCCACGACCATCCCGACCTGCAAACCTTGCGCCTGATGGACAAGTTGCCGTCGCTGGACCCCTTCCTGCTGCGCGAGCAGCTTCGTCGCGGCGGGGTGGATGCGGGCGCCTGCTATTTCGCCCTGTCAGAGGCCGACCTGGATCGGATGCTCAGCTTCGTGAAACAGGAGATCGAGCCGCTCGTCATCCTCAGCCTGGGTGGAGATGTAACCGCTTCCAGCTCTATCGAGCGGATGGCGGCCAAGATTCTGTCAAACGCGCCTGGCGACGGCATGGAGGTTCTGGGCCAGACGCTGCGTCTGCAGCCTGAGCAGTACCAGGAGGGCGTTTTCTGCTGGAAGGGCTTCCTCTATTACAAGTGGTCGCTCAACGCGATGACGGCCGACGTGGCGAGCGTCGCGGACGCCGTTGCCAAGGTGAAGCCGACCGGCCCCAGCGATCCAGCGGCGCGCGAGTACATCGAGCGCGGCCGCCACGTCCTTCGCAGCCACATCCTCAAGACCTGCGTCGAGGTCAGTCGCACGCTCAAGGTCTACGACGAGGCCTATGAGGGTCTGACGCGCGAAGGCAATCCGCTGGCCTTCCGCGACTTCCTTCTGGAGGCGCCGGCCATGTTCAGCCGCCTGGGCGATCAGTTGGGCGCGGTGCAGCACATCGTCAGCTTCTGGAACTTCCGTTTCGGACCCAAGTCGCCGCCGGTCGGGGTAGACGAGCTGATCGACATCTTCATGGACTTCGAGACGGGCCTGATGGGCCGCGAGTCCAGCGCCGTAGACCCGCGCGACATCGCCGCCTGACAACGAAAAAGGGCCCGGCGTTCGTTCGCCGGGCCCTCGTCTTTTCGATCGCTTGTGATCAGTAGCGATAGTGGTCCGGCTTGAACGGGCCCTCGGTCGGCACCGAGATGTAGTCGGCCTGGTCCTTGGACAGCTTGGTCAGCTTGGCGCCCAGCTTGGCCAGGTGCAGGAAGGCGACCTTCTCGTCGAGGTGCTTGGGCAGGACATAGACCTGGTTCTGATAGGCGGACTTGTTGGTCCACAGTTCGATCTGGGCCAGCGTCTGGTTGGTGAAGGACGCACTCATCACGAACGAGGGGTGGCCCGTGGCGTTGCCCAGGTTCACCAGGCGGCCCTTGGACAGCAGGATGATCTTCTTGCCGTCCGGGAACTCGACATGGTCGACCTGCGGCTTGATCTCGTCCCACTTCATGTTCTTCAGGCCGGCGACCTGAATCTCGGAGTCGAAGTGGCCGATGTTGCAGACGATGGCGTTGTGCTTCATCGCCCGCATATGCTCGACGGTGATGACGTCCTTGTTGCCGGTCGCGGTGACGAAGATGTCGGCCTTGCCAGCCACGTCTTCCAGCGTCTGGACGTCATAGCCTTCCATCGCCGCCTGCAGGGCGCAGATCGGGTCGATTTCGGTCACGATCACGCGCGCGCCGCCCTGGCGCAACGAGGCGGCCGAGCCCTTGCCCACGTCGCCGTAGCCGCAGACCACCGCGACCTTGCCCGACAGCATGACGTCGGTGCCGCGGCGAATGGCGTCGACCAGCGATTCACGGCAGCCATACAGATTGTCGAACTTGGACTTGGTGACGCTGTCGTTGACGTTGATGGCGGGGAAGGGCAGTTCGCCGCGCTCGGCCATCTGATACAGGCGGTGCACGCCGGTGGTCGTTTCTTCCGACACGCCGCCGATGGCGTCGCGGATCGCCGAATAGAAGCCGGGCTTCTCCTTCAGGTACCGCTTCATCACCGCGTAGAGGGCTTCTTCTTCTTCGTTCTGCGGGTTGTCCAGGACGCTGGCGTCCTTCTCGGCCTTGGGACCCAGGACGCACAGCAGGGTGGCGTCGCCGCCGTCGTCCAGGATCAGGTTCGGATAGCCGCCGTCGGCCCATTCGAATATCTTGTGGGCGTAGTCCCAGTACTCTTCCAGCGTCTCGCCCTTAGTGGCGAACACGGGCGTGCCGCTGGCGGCGATGGCGGCGGCGGCGTGGTCCTGGGTCGAATAGATGTTGCACGAGGCCCAGCGGACCTCAGCGCCCAGCGCTTCCAGCGTCTGGATCAGCACGGCGGTCTGGATAGTCATGTGCAGGCTGCCGGCGATCCGGGCGCCCTTCAGCGGCTGAGCCTTGCCGTATTCATCGCGCAGGGCCATCAGGCCGGGCATTTCGGTTTCGGCGATGGCGATTTCCTTCTCGCCCCAGGGAGCGAGAGAGATGTCGCGCACGATATAGTCGGCCACGGTCGGCTCCTGATGTCGTCTTTTCGGGAAAGTCAGCCGCCGTATAGCCGCCGCCGCCGCTCGGGGCAAGAAACCCATAAGGATGTCCTTATATCCGTGCCTGCGGTTTTTCTTGCCGCGCGGGCCGCAAAGGCGTTTGCTGCGGCTGAGGAGGAATGGCGATGCTTTCTCGCCGTTCGTTGCTGTGGACCGCGGCCGGATGGGCCGTCGGAGCGCCGGCTGCGGTCGCTCAGGAAGCCGCTCCCGGCGACACACCGCATGAGCCGGCGTCGGCGAGGACCCGTGGACGGGTCGTCGCCGCCACCCATGTGAACGGGCGCGGGCCTTTGCGTTTCGCGATCGACAGCGCGGCCAACTGCTCCGTCATCGCCAGCGACCTGGTTGCGCCGCTTGAATTGCGAGCGGGGGAGCCCCTGACCATGCACACGCTTCTCGGCGCGGAGGTCGTCCCATCCGTCTGGGCCGAAGAGATCGCCAGCGGAGCGCGACGCCTTCAGCGTCAGCGTCTGGCCGTCGGCCTTCGGTCGGCCATGGAAGGTCTGGATGGTCTCCTGGGAATGGACTTCCTGCTTCGGCAGCGACTGACGCTCAATTTCCGAGGGGGCGTGCGGGCGCGCATCGGCGGCTCCTCCGCGCGGCGAGGCCTGTCGGAAACGTCCCCCTCGCTGCTGAAGCGGACGAATCTGCTTCAGGTCGGGCCGTTCGATCTTTTCGCCATCCCCGTAAAGCTGGGCCGGGCGGCGGCGGTGGCCATCGTCGATTCCGGCGCCGAAGCAAGCGTGATCAACCTGCCCGCCGCCATCGCCGGACGCGCCAGGACGATACCTCCGGCGGAAGGCGGACAAAGCCGGATCCAGTCACCCAGCGGCCTCTCCGCGGCGGCTCACGTCCGCGTGCTGCCAAGGCTCAGCTTCGCGGGATACACGATTTCGCAGTTGCCGGTGGTCGTCGGGGATTTTCACACGTTTCGTATTTCGGGTCTGGAGCAGCAGCCCGCCATGCTTCTCGCGGTTGACGTCCTGAGTCTCTTCGACAGCGTCTGGATGGATCTCGGCCGAGGCGAGTTCGGCGCGTCCCTATAGCCGCAGCGGGACTGCTGAGCGGATGCAAACCGCGTCTTAACGAGCAACGGCCCATGATCGCCCCCATGGAACGCCGGGTCCTCATAGGTCTGAAGCCGCGCCGCACGGGCGGGCCCACCGCCCCGCCTTCGGCCAACACCTACCTGCGTCTATCGACGGCGACCGGCACGGTGGTGCGCGGCGACGGTCGTAGAGGCGTGATGTCGGTGGAAGTGGGAGTGGATGTCGCGGACGTCGCCCTCCGCACAAGGGCCGAACAGTCGCAGCCCCGCTTGAACGCGGCCTACGGGGCCGTCATCCAGCGCACCGCCCAAGGTTTGCTGCCGGCGGCTGTTCCTGACGTCGATGCGCTGGCGCGGGCCCTACAATCCGCCACGGACCAGGTGCTCGGCCGGCCGGGCGCTCGCGTGCTGCTGGGCACGGTGATGGTGGTCTGATCGTTGATCTCCACCGCGCGGGCGGCTAGAGGGACGCCCACCCGTTGGGGAGTAGCCGCCGGCAGCGTCATGGCCGGGGTCGCGTCAACACATTCGCCTTCGCCGTTTTCGGCGCGGGCGTGGCGCGATCAGTGAAGCCTTGGCTTCACCTGGCGAGACCAGCGCGTCCTGTCGCCTTGCCGGGCTGACGGAAGGACGCGCGTCTCGTTGCTCGCCCGGCGGAGTACTCCATGACCCCAGGCGCCATCGCGATCCTGTCGCTCAGCATGTCCACGGACGCCTTCGCCGCCGCCGTCGGCCGTGGCGCGGCGCACCGCCCGACCTGGCCCGCGGCCGTGCGCGCGGGCCTGGTGTTCGGCGTGATCGAGGCCATCACCCCCATCATCGGCTGGGGCTTGGGCATGATCGCCGCCGGCCTGGTGGAGCGGATCGACCACTGGATCGCCTTCGGCCTGCTGGCGGTGGTCGGCGCCAAGATGATCCACGAGGGCCTGAAGAAGACCGACGAGGACGCCCCCCCGCGTCGCGCGGGCGTGTGGCCCCTGATCGCCACGGCCGTCGGCACCTCGATCGACGCCGCAGCCGTGGGCGTGGGCCTGGCCTTCATCGGCGTGAACATCTGGATCATCGCGCTCAGCATCGGCGTCACCACCTTCGTGCTGACCACGGTGGGCATGCGCATCGGCGCGGCCGTCGGCGTGCGGTTCGGCAAGGCGGCCGAGATCATCGGCGGCGTGGCCCTGATCGGCATCGGCACGCTCATCCTGGCGGAGCACACGGGCCTGCTGTCCGGCGGGGGCGTGAAGCTCTAGGGCCGCCGCGCGGCCTGCTCGTGCGCCAGCAGCCAGCGCTTGCGCTCCAGCCCGCCGGCATAGCCGGTCAGGGTTCCGTTGGCGCCGACGACGCGGTGGCAGGGCGCGATGAGGGCGATGGGATTGGCGCCGTTGGCCAGGCCGACGGCCCGCACCGCGCTCGGCCGGCCGATCATGGCCGCCAGTTGGGCGTAGCTGCGGGTCTGGCCCGCCGGAATGGTCTTCAGCGCCGCCCAGACCTGACGCTGGAAATCCGTTCCGCCCGTGCGGGTCGCCAGGCCGTCCAGCGCGTGCGCGTCGCCGTCGAAATAGGCCCGGACCGCCATCCGCACGGCCTCGGGCGCCAGGCCCTCTGACAGTTCCACTGCGCCGTAATGTCGCGCGAGCAGCTTCATCATGCGCGGTTCGAAGTCCGTGAAGTCCAGCGCGCGCACCGCGCCCTCGGCGTCGGTGACCAGCAGCACTTCGCCCAGCGGCGTCTCGATCCGGTCAAGCGTCAGGCGTTCAGGCCGCGACATCACGCGTCTCCATCGTCTTGAGATACAGCGCCCCATAGGCGCGCCAGGGCCGCCAGGCCTCGGCCCGCTCGGCCAGCGTCCTGGGAAAATCCTCGGGCAGTCGATCGCTGGGCGCCGTCTCGACCGCCTCGAGCCAGTCGCCCGCCAGCCTCAGCCCCGGCCGCGCCTCAAGCGCCGACCGCAGGCCGGGATCCAGCGCCAGATCGGCGGCGATGGCCTCGGGGTCGGCCGACAGGTCGAACACTCGCCGCACCCGCGCCAGCACGCCCGGCAGAACCCGCAGGTCCGGCGTCTCGACCTCGACCGCCAGCCGACCCTTGGCGAACCGGGCCGAGACCGAACCCGCCGCGCCGTCGACCTCTCGCGACAGGGCGCGCCGCCAGACGCCGGCCTGAACGCTGTCGCCGCGCGCCGTGAGCGCCGCCAGCATCGCCCCTTCATCATAGGGCGCGCGATAGGCCAGGCTCAGCCTGACGCCGCCACCTTCGCCGCGTGTAGCCCCGCGCCGAAGCGCCGAGGGCGGGCGGCCATACAGGGCCTGGAAGGTCTCGTTGAAGCGCCGCACGCTGCCGAAGCCCGAGGCCAGCGCCACCTCGGCCAGCCCTAAGTCCGTCTCCTGAATCAGCGCCTTGGCCAGCAGCACGCGCCGGGTCTGAGCCACGCTGACCGGCGCTGCGCCCAGATGTCGTCGGAACAGACGCCGAAGCTGCCGCTCGCCCATGCCCAGCCGGGCCGCCAGGGTGTCCACGTCGGCTTCGTCCAGCACCCCCGCCTCGATCAGGGCCAGGGCCCGGCCGACGGTGGCCGATGTGCCTTTCCACGCCCCCATGTCGGGCGCCGTCTCGGGCCGGCAGCGTAGGCAGGCCCGGTATCCCGCCTCTTCCGCCGCCGCCGCGCTGGGGACGAAACTGACGTTATCGCGCCGAGGCGTGCGCGCCGGGCAAACCGGCCGACAGTAGATTCCCGTCGTCTTCACGCAGGTGAAGAACCGACCGTCGAACCGCGGGTCGCGCGTGACGACCGCGCGGTAGCAGGCTTCGGGCTCCAGCGACTGGTTCATGAGCTCAGCATGAGCCCGACGCCCGTCGATGTCTCGCGGTTTTCGGACATCGCAGCGGCACCCGGCCGTTTCCCGCGACATCCTTCGACATCAGTCCTAGATTGGCCGCATGACCACTACTTCCTCTCCGCCCCTCAAGGGTGTCCGCGTGCTGGACCTTTCGCGCGTGCTGGCCGGGCCTTGGGCGACCCAACTGCTGGCGGACCTCGGCGCTGAGGTGATCAAGATCGAACGGCCGGGCGTCGGCGACGACACCCGGCACTGGGGTCCCCCCTTCACCATCCGCACCGACGGCTCGCGTGGGGACGCGGCCTATTTCCTGTGCGCCAACCGGGGCAAGGGCTCGGTGGAGCTGGACATCGCCACGCCCGACGGCGCCGAGGCGGTGCGCCGCCTGGCCGCGACCTGCGATGTGGTGGTCGAGAACTTCAAGGTCGGTGGCCTGAAGAAGTACGGCCTGGACTACGCCAGCCTCTCCAAGGACCGCCCAGAACTGGTCTATTGCTCCATCACCGGCTTTGGCCAGACCGGCCCGCGCGCGCACCAGGCCGGCTACGACTACATGATCCAGGCCATGGGCGGGCTGATGAGCGTGACCGGCCAGGCCGATGGCCAGCCGGGCGCCGAGCCCATGAAGGTCGGTGTCGCCGTAGCAGACCTGTTCACCGGCCTGTATGCCGCCAACGGCGTGCTGGCCGCTCTGCTGAGAGCGCGGGCGTCGGGAGTCGGCGGCCATGTCGACATCGCCCTGTTCGACGTCCAGGCGGCCATGCTGGCCAATCAGGCGACGAACTGGTTCGTTTCGGGACAGGCGCCCGGCCGCATGGGCAACGCCCACCCCAACCTGGCCCCCTACCAGCCCTTCGCCTGTTCCGACGGCTCGGTCGTGGTCGCCGTCGGCAACGACGGCCAATTCCGCGCCCTGGCGACCGCCTTGGGCGCGCCTGAGCTGGGCGAGGATCCGCGCTTCGTGACCAACGCCGTCAGGGTCGAGCACCGCGCGGCTCTCTCGGCCGCCCTTTCGGCCCTTGTCGTCGGCTTCACCCAGGCCGGGCTGATCGCGGCGCTGGAAGCGGCGGGCGTGCCCTGCGGGCCCGTCAACACTGTGGATCAGGTCTTCGCCGAGCCTCAGGCCGTGGCGCGCGGCTTGGTGGTCGAGCAGACGCGCCCGGACCTGACCCAGCCGGTCCGCACCGTCGCCAATCCGATCCGTCTGGACGGAGCCCCGCTGGTGGCTGCTGCGCCGCCCCCCGCCCTGGGCCAGACGAATGGTTAGCGCCCGCTAAGCCTGTTCGCATACCGCTCGCTAAGCGTGTCTGATCGCCTGACCTTAACAGGGCCGGGTCTAGGGTCGTGTCACAACGGCATGGATCGGACGACCCGATGACCAAGACCTTTCGCGTGATTTCCTCGGCCGCCGCCCTGGCCGCCGCAATGACCTTCGCCCAGGCCGCCCAGGCGGGCCCGACCGGCAGCCACACCTTCCGGGTGACGGCGACGGTGCCGGTCGCTTGCTGGGTTCGCCCCGCCAGCCCGGTGCTGGCTGAAACCGGCCGTTCGGGCCAGGTGGTCGAGGCGTGCAACAGCCCAGGCGGCTTCACCGTCTCGGCCAATTACCGACCGCTGCTGGCGACCGAAAAGGCGCGGCTGATCTACGGCGACCGTGCGCTGGATCTGGCCAAGACCGGCGACCAGGTGCTGCGTCGCTCCAACCTGGCCACCATCCGCACGGTCGACTACCGCTTCGACGAGGTCGAGTTGGAGCAGCCGCTGGTGCTGGCGCTGACGATCCAGCCGATCTGACGACGCCCTTCGACGTGCCTTTAAATGAGGCCGGGCCGTCGTTCGTCGGCCCGGCCTTTTCGCGTCAGATCGCCGACACCGTGAAGGTCAGGACATCGGAATAGTCCCCGGCCCGGCGGCCCGCCGTCGAGCCGATGTTGATCGACAGGGGATAGTCGTCCAGGCGCGGGCGGCGCGACACCACTTCCAGCTGATCGCCCTGCGCCAGGTTCATGGCGCGGTCGCCGATCGCCAGACCATAGGGCACGAACCAGTCGCTGGCCCCTTGACGGAGCCGCCCGGCGTTTGCCGAGGTCACCGACACGCGATAGCCGCCGGTGCTGAGCACATACAGGCTGGTGTTCAGGGTCCGTCCACCCTGGGTCAGGTCGCCCAGGTCGATGGTGGCGAGACCGCCGCGCCGCGTGAACTCGCCCTTCAGCCCCATCAGCGCGGTCGAGGCCACCTGCACGCCCAGCGTCACGGGCTTCTGCGTCTGGGGCGCTCCGTTGGGATGGTTCACGCCGATGAAGACGTTCTGTGAATACAGCCCCGCTCCCAGCAGCGACTGAGGATCGACGGCGAAGCTGAAGCGCAGGATTTCGCGCTCGCCGGGGCGCAGGTTGAATGATCGGCCGCCGGGCCGCCGGGCGCTTTCGCCCGTGCGGGGCGTCACGTCGATCGAGCCGCGCTCGTCGACCAGCACATAGGGCAGGCGCTGCGGATCGCCGCTCAGGGCCAGGCCGAAGGGGTCGCCCGACGTATCCACGACCACCTCGCCCGTGCACGGGCCGGAGCCGCGGTTGACGACGGCCAGGTCGAACTGGCGCGCCGCCTCGCTGTCGGCGAAAGGATCAAATTGGACGATCCACTGGTCCGGGCCGGACTCGAACGCCAGCTGGCAGTTGGGCTGGCCCTGGCCTTGGCCTTGGGCGGCGGCCTGACCGGCAAGGGTCAGAACCCCTAGGGCGGCGGCGAGCGCGGGGACGAGCGTCTTGGCGCGAAACATGAGCGACCTCCGGGTCATTCGGGAATATTCAGCGGGACGCGCAGGATCTGCAGGTCCAGCAGGCCGTCGTTGTCCGCCGGGACGGCGAACTCGAAGCTGGTCGCCGGGCTGGAGAACAGCTCGACGCGATAGCGTTTGCCGGGTTCCAGCTTCTGCACAGCGAAACGGCCCACCGAGTTGGTGAAGAACAGTTCAGGCTCGGCCGTCGGATCATCCAGCGCAATCACTCGACCCGACACCAGGGCGACCGGCTTGTCCTGATTGCCAACCAGGCGGCCCAAGGCGCTGACGAACTTCGAGGACCCCACTTCGATGGCGTAGCCGCTGCGATAGGCGGGGCGCACGCGCACGATGCCTTCGCCGATGTCGTAGCCGAGCGGCGCGTCGATGGCGTCATAGCGCACCGACTGATTCACGTAGGAGGTCAGGGTGTTGTCCAGCGCCGGTCCGAAGGCGCCGCTTCGCGAGGTGAAGCGTCCGCCCTCCAGCGTCTCGCCGGCGATCACGCCGCCGTCCAGCGTCTCGTGCGGATAGACGATGGCGAAGCTGTCGAAGATGGTCCTGCCCATGGCGACCTTGCCGCCCGTGGTGGCGAAGGAGGTGCCGACACGCAGGCTGGTGACCTGTTCCTGGGTGATGTTCGAGAAGCTCTCGCCAAAGGCCAGATGCGACAGGCTGGCGTCGAAACGGTTCGAGATGTAGTCGACCTGGCCCGACACCGTCTTGGCCCCGTCGTCATGCGTGGCCGCCAGCGAATAGCCGAAGCTGTCGACGCGGTTCTCTGGCGCCTGCTGGAAGCGGATGCTGCCGGAATCGCGGGCGCTGGAGTAGCGGGCCTCGGCGCGGCGGTCGTAGCGCGGCGTCCAGACCAGGGCGGCCGTGACGCCGAAGCCGTCGCCGCCCAACCCGCCGAACGGCGAGTTGCTGGGCAGACCCAGTTCCACGTATTCAGCGCCCACCTGGACACTCCATTGGCGTGCGTAACGGTAGCTGGAGGTGAGGTTCAGAGAGTAAGAATCTTCGCGAAAGGCGTCACGGCTCTGACGGTATGAACCGCTAAAAGCCATAGTCCAGTCTGGCGAGAACCGTCGTGAATATGCTGCAGACAGGGTCCAAGCCGTCTGATTTTGACCTAGAGAATTTCCCAGATCGGCAAAGTTCTCGGAGGTGTAGTCCGCTACCACGGTCCAGACGTCGGCGGTGCCGCCGTAGTCCAGGATGTAGTCGTAGCTGACGGTGAAGGCGTAGCCCTGGTCCACGAAACTGCTGTTCGAGACCGCGCCGTCCAGCCGAAGGCGCGAGCCCGCGTTCAGCAGGTACTGCGTCTGGCCGGTCAGGGTCTGCACATCGGCCGAGGCCTGCAGGCCCACGCCGATCGACGGGCGGTCCAGAAAGGCCTTGCGGTAATAGCCGGTAAAGGCGACGTCGCCGCCGGAATAGTCGGGCGAGCCAAAGCCGCGGTTGCTGACCACGCCGACATAGGCGGCGTATTCATAGTCGCCGGGCTCCAGGTCGATGCTGTCCAGATAGGCGTTGTAGGCCACGCTCTCGCGGCGGCCGGACTGGCCCTCGATCTCCAGCTGGATGTCGTTGCTGCCGGTGGTCAGCGGCAGGTTGGAGACGTCGTACTGGCCGGGATCCAGGCGGAACTCGCGCACGAAGACGCCGTTGCGCAGCACCCGAACGACCGAGTTCTCCTGCAGCACGATCTGGCGCGCGCCGGTCAGGACGTTGTTGCGGAAGGATTCGAACCGGCGCTTCTGGCGCGCCACGCCCAGGCCGCCCAGCTCGACGAAGCCCTGCCGGCCGCGCGTCTCGGCGCTGAGGTCGCCCAGCACCCAGCGGCGATACTCTTCGGGCTGGTCATAGACGAAGCGGGCGTAGCGGCGATCGACCTCATAGGTGTCGGCGAACCGATCGTCGCGACCTTGGACGTCGGCTTCGAACACCAGGCCGCCAAGGCGAACCGCGCCGTTCAGGAAGATGCTGGGCTTGTCGACGTCGCCGGTGGATTCGCGACGTTGCAGCGCCATGCTGGTGTTCAGATAGGCGCTGAACGATTCCGGGCCGCGTTCCGGCGCGTCGGGCGTGCCGCCGCGGAACAGGGATTCAGGCACGCGGCGTGTAGGATCGATGCGCAGCACCAGCACGGCCAGCTGTTCGGGATCGTAGTCCAGCGCGATGCCGGATCCGCCGATGGCTTCCGGCTCGAACGACGTCCGGCCCGCCAGGGTCACGTCCAGTTCGCCCTGCGCCTCGGGCGTCAGCAGCGGATTGATCAGGGCCTTGAAGCCGGCGGAATCGACGATGAAGCGGTCGTCGCGCGTCAGCAGAACCGGCAGTTCGCCCAGCACCCGGCGGTTGAACTGCAGCGGCACCGTCAGATTGATGTCGCGGTCATAGGGGTTGATGTTGGGCCGCGTCGGCTGGGCCTGGCTCTCGGCCGAGGCCTGGGCGGCGGGCGCGGCGTCCTGGGCTGGCGCCTGTTGAGGCGCGGGGGGTGCGGCGGGCGCGGCCTGGACCTGCTCGACCGCGCGGGCCGCGGCCAGGCTGGCCAGATTGAGCGCAGCCGTCTGCGCCGCCTCCAGCGAGTCCAGCGTGGCCCGCGCGGCTTCGGCCGCCGCCGCATTGGTGGTCGACGAAATCGCCGCGATCAGGGCGATGGCCGAAACTGTCCCCCCCGAGACCTTCATCGCGTGAACCGCACCGTCACGGGCTTGGAGGGATCGAGGGCGACGCCGCCGGTCGGGATCTTGAAGGTGCGGCGTGCGCCGCCGGGCGCCAGGTAGCCGACGCCGACCGTGGCCGCGACCGTCTGGCTGGAAAGGGCCTGAGAAAAGGGCTGGCCGGCCATGTCGGTGCCGGTCACGGTCCAGGTGGCGCCGCTCATCAGAGCATAGCGCTTGCCGCGGTTGACGACCGTAACCTCCAGACCCGGCTCTTCGGGCGGAGCGGCCAGGGGCGTGTCGCCGCTCAGGGACGGGTCGATCTCGGCGGCGGGCGGAGCGACCAGGGCCGGCTTGGCGGACTCGACCTGAACGTCGGCCTCGGCACCCGGAGGCGCGACCACGATCAGGGCCTTCATCGTATAGAGGACAGACACCTGCAGCGATCCGCCGCCTTCGCCGTCGGGCGTGGTGGCGACCGGCAGCTGGCGGACCCACAGGTAATAGGCGCGCGAGGTATCGATGGCGGTGTCGCCGACCCACTGGACGCGCACGACCTGGCGGCCGTTGGCGGGCACCAGGCCCTGGGGCGGGAAGATCAGGAAGCTGTCGTCGGCGGGCGTTTCGGTCAGCCCGCCGTTCTCGTCCATCGTGATCTCGGTGATCATGGTTTCGAACGGCATGGCAGACGAGCCGATGTTGCCGACCTCGATCCGAGCGGCCGATCCGGCGCCGCTGGTGGTCAGCTCGGACACCATGGGGGAGACACGCATGGCCTCGGCCGAACTGACGGCCAGGAAACCCCCGACCACCACGGCCGTCACCGCACCCAGGCGGCGCGCGCTTTGAACCAATCCGCGAAACATCTCGATACTCCCCGACGGCCCCCCGGCCAGCTGGCCAAAGAAGCCCACAAACTGTGGTTATGCAACCAAGCAATTCTCGTGCCGAACGCGTTGCCTGCGCCCATAAAAAACGAGGGGGCGCATCGCGCCCCCTCGCCCTTCGCAAGGATGCGCGCCTCAGTTGGCGGCGATCGTCACGGTGAAGCTGCCGTCATACGAGCCGGCGAGCAGCGCGTTCGGCGCTTGCGGGATGACAACGCGCAGGCTCATGTCCGACTTCCAAGCTCCGTGAGAAGCAGAACCGGCATCGGCGTTCAAGCCAACGTTCAGCGTTTGCGTCTGACCGATACCCATGCCCGTGCCATTGGCGGCAGTGTATTGGGCAGCGATCTCGTAAGGCAGGTTAGCCTGGAACACGCTGGTGTCGTAGTTGGAGCCGGTGCTGTTGACCAGACCACGAACATCATCCTTTTGAATGGTGATCGTATTGGCGGTGTTGCAGCCGGCCAGGTTGGTGTCGAAGGTCATCGCGGCGGGAGCAACCATGGTGAATGCCGCCGCAGCACCAGTGTTGTCAGAAGCGTAGACGCCGATCTGGCCAAAATCGAAATTGAGGCTGTTGCTGGTGCCGGTGTAGAAGGCGCAGTCAGGCGTCACGGTGCCGCTCAGCGAGAACGTTGCTTCCAAGCTATCGTCGGCGGTGCCGACGTTGCCGACCGACAGCGCAACCCCGTGCCACGCGGCGTTATTGGCGTCCGGATTGTTTGCGGTGGCCAGATTAGAAGCGTTGCTGATGGCTCCGAAGCCGAGAACGCCGCCATACGGGATGTTCACAGTCGGATTGATCAGGGTAGGCGCTGTGATGGAAACGTTGCCAAGCGCCCCAAAGCCGAGGGTGATGTTGTTCACGCGCGCCTGTTGGCCTTGCTGAACAGTCCGAAGAGATTGAGCCGAGACGGCGGTGGCCGACAGGGCGACGACGGCGACGCCGGCGAGAAGCGAAGCGATTTTCATTGGAAGTCTCCAAGCGAGGTTTGACGAAAAATCGTGCCGACCGAGATGGAGAAGTCCCCCCGATCTAACGCTGGTTTTAACGATCCATTAAGAACCGGGTCAACAGTAAAAAACGACGATTTTGCGTTTTCTACCGTCAGGTGAATAATAACTATTGAACACAAATACCCAAAAAGCCCAACGATTCTGTCATTGCTGAGCTTTGGGCCAGTATTAATGATGTAGAGTTTGAGTTTAGTCGCCGCCTACATGCGCGGCGTGACCGTCAGGGTCACCGTCTCGGTGTAGCGGCCGGCCAGAAGTCCCGCGCCCTCGGGTCGTCGGGTCTGGAATTCGATCATGCCGCCGCCGGCGCTGATGCCGTCGCCGCTGCTCAGCGTGCGGCGGGCCAGAAGCTCGCGCGAGGTGAAGCGCTCCTCGACCGTCGCCGGCGCCGGGCGCACCGTCGGCACCACCAGACGCAGGTCGTATTCCAGCAGGCCCGCGAACGGCCCCTCGCCGCCCGGCTTGGTCACATGGGCCAGGCCGCCGCGCGCCGAGCGCACGTCGATGTCGAAGGGCACGTTGCAGTCCAGACCGAACGCCGCCTGGGCGCCTTCGCCCCCGCGCAGCTCGCCCAGATCGATGTCGCCGCCGCCCGACAGCATGCAGCGCGAGGCGATCCGGCCGGTCACGCCCACATCGAGGCTGCGACCCAGGGCGACGCTCTTGTCGGGCCCATGCGCAAAGGCCGGAGCGGCGCATGCTGAAGCGGTCAGGCCCGCAGCCAGCGCGACAGCGCGCAAGCGGTTCACCCGCGAAAAGTGCTTTTTCCCCACGCCCATCGTCTTGGTCCCCACGCCGCCGAAGCGGCCGCCCGCCGATGTGGCGAGCCCTCCCCTCGTGAGTTCCAAGAACCGTGCCATCTCATTGTGACACACCCTTCAGGGCGCACCGGATGGTCGTGGTTAAGGAACCCTTAACGGCGGTCGTCATACTCCTGCCCCGCGGCCGACGCAACCTCGTTCTGTGATCGCCACAATCTCAACCCACGGAAGAATATGGTTAAGCTGTCGGCCGGGCGCGTCTGGCCGGGGCCTGCGGGACGGGTCATAAGGGGCCATGACCGACACCCGCACGACCGCTATCGAGACCGCCGCCCATGAGCCTGGCGGCATGACCTACGCCGGCTATCTGGCGCTGGATCAGCTGCTGGCGGCCCAGCATCCGTGTTCGGATCAGCATGACGAAATGCTGTTCGTCATCATCCACCAGACCAAGGAGCTGTGGCTCAAGCAGATCCTGCACGAGGTCGCCCTGGCCCAGGCCCTGGTGCGGGCGGGCGATCTGGTGCCAGCCTACAAGTCGCTGGCGCGGGTCAGCCGCATCCAGGCGGTCATGACCCAGAGCTGGGACATCCTGGCCACCATGACACCGGCCGACTATCTGCGCTTTCGCGGCGAGCTGGGGGCCTCCTCGGGCTTTCAGAGCGATCAGTTCCGCCGGCTGGAGGCCATGCTGGGGCTGAAGGATGAGCGCTTCCTGCGCTTCCACGTCGAACGGCCCGAAGCCCATGCGGCGCTGAAGGCCGCCATCGCCGCGCCCAGCCTGTACGACGACGCCCTGCACCAGCTGGCGCGCGCGGGCCTTGCGGTGCCGGCGACTGTGCTGAATCGGGACGTCTCGCAGCCCTATCAGGCCGACCCCGGCGTCGAGGGGGCCTGGCTTGAGGTCTATCGCGACACCGAGCGCTGGTGGCCGCTGTATCAGCTGGCCGAAAAGCTGGTCGATCTGGACGACGCCCTGCTGACCTGGCGGCACAAGCACGTCGTGACGGTCGAGCGGATCATCGGCCGCCGGCGCGGCACCGGCGGCACCGACGGGGTCGGCTATCTGGTCGAGACGCTAAACCGGCGCTGCTTTCCCGAGCTGTGGTCGCTGCGCACGGCGCTGTAGGCCCGAAACCAAAGCTCGGCGAAAGGGTTATGGGCTCCGACCCCACTCAAGGAGCCGGTCATGAGCAACCCCAACGACCCCGACATCAAGGTTCTGAACGGCCTGATCGAAACGACGCTGGACAGCGTCGACGGCTATCGCGAAGCCGCCAAGGAAACCGACAACTCCGCCTATCGCGCCCTGTTCGAACGCCGCGCCGAGGAGCGCGCGGGCGTCGCCTCAGACCTGCAGGCCTGCGTCCGCAGCCTGGGCGGCGACCCCGAGGACGACGGCTCGATCCTGGCCAAGGCGCATCGCGCGTTTCTGGACATCAAACACGCCCTGCTGCGCAACGAGCAGTCGGTCGTGGACTCCGTCGAAGCCGGCGAAGACCATATCAAGGCCAAGTACGAACGCGCGCTGGAAGACACCAAGCTGTCGGCCACCACGCGCGAGACGGTGCGCCGCGCCTATGCCGTGGTGAAGACCGGCCACGACCAGATGCGCGACCTCAAGCACAGCCTGGAAAGCCGCAGCGACGCCGACAGCCCGGTCTATCCGACCTGACCGCGCTTCAACCCTGAACGACAAAGGCCCCGGTCCTGCGACCGGGGCCTTTTTTGATCTGGGCGTGCGCCGAGCCGATCAGGACTCGGTGTCGGCCGCCTCGGCCTTGCCGGTTTCCGGCACCGCGACCTTGGGGGTGCGCACGGTCTGGCGCTCGGCGATCCGGGCCGACTTGCCGCGACGATCGCGCAGGTAATAGAGCTTGGCGCGCCGCACGACGCCGCGACGCTTGACCTCGATGGACTCGACGTTCGGCGACAGGATGGGGAAGCGACGCTCCACGCCCTCGCCGAAGGAAATCTTGCGGACCGTGAAGGTCTCGTTCACGCCGCCGCCGTCACGGGCGATGCAGACGCCTTCGAACGCCTGGATGCGTTCGCGCTCGCCTTCCTTGATGCGCACGTTGACGCGCAGGGTGTCGCCGGGCTGGAAGTCGGGAATCTTGCGGTCACCCAGGACGCGGGCTTTTTCTTCGGCAGCGAGCTGCTGGACGATGTTCATGTCATTCTCCTCGGGCTTTTTCGCCCTTTAGCTGTGAGTTGGCGAGATGCGCCGCCCAGAGGTCCGGACGCCGTTCCCGCGTGGTCGTCTCCCGCTGCGCCTGCCGCCACTGAGCGATCCGCCTGTGATCGCCCGACAGAAGCACCTCGGGTATGTCGAGCCCCTCGAACGTCCGCGGTCGCGTGTACTGCGGATGCTCCAAAAGCCCGTCCTCGAAGCTTTCGGACGACAGGCTGTCGCCTGAGCCGAGCACGCCGGGGATCAGTCTTACGCACGCCTCGATCGCGACCATCGCCGCCGCCTCGCCGCCGGCGAGAACCGCGTTTCCGACCGAAACCTCCTCGAACCCGCGCGCGTCGAGCACACGCTGATCCACCCCCTCGAACCGACCGCAGAGAACGGTGACGCCGTCCGCCTTGGCCCATTCCTTGACGCGCGCCTGGGTCAGGGGCCGACCCCGGGCGCTCATGTACAAAAGCGGCCGCCCGGCCCCGGATACGCTGTCGAGCGCCCTGGCCACCACGTCCGCCTTCAGAACCGCTCCCGGTCCGCCGCCCGCAGGGGTGTCGTCCAGGAAGCCGCGCGTATCTGTGGAAAAGGCGCGAATGTCAACCGTATCCAGGCTCCACAGGCCCCGCTCGCGCCACGCCGTGCCGATCAGCGAGACGCCGAGCGGCCCCGGAAAGGCCTCGGGAAACATGGTCAGGACGGTGGCGGTGAAGGGCATGGCGCGGGCTTCATAGAGACAAAGCGCGCGCGGTGCGACTCAACCGTTCAGGACGGAGGCGCAGCGCTGGATCAGGGCGTCCAGGTCGGCGTCATCCTGATACAGGCCAAAGCCGAAGCGGATGACGTCGTCGCGCACGTCGGTGACGACGCCCGCCTCCAGCAAAGCCGCGCGCCAGGCGGCGGCGTCCGGGTGACGCAGGGCCAGGAAGCGTGCGCGCGGCGCCTGCGCCTGCACCGGGTTCAGCACCTCGGCCTCGACCAGACGGCCCGCGCGGCCCTCAGTCACAGCCGCCTGGAAACGCTCGGCCAGGCTGCGGGCGTGGGCGGCGACGGCCGCGGTGTCCAGGCCGGCCTCGTCCAGGGTGCGACGTACGGCGTTGAAGCGGTATAGGGCCGTGAAGTCGAACGTAGCGCCCCAGAAGCGGCCCCCGTCGGTGCGGTAGCCGACGCCGCCGGGCGGCCCGGCCAGATCGCCGAACTCTGCGAACCAGCCTGTGACGACCGGCCGGGGGCAATAGCCGGCCGGGGCGTGCAGGAAGCAGACGCCCTCCCCGGACATGGCGTATTTGTAGCCGCCGCTCAGGTAGAAGACGCGGTCCTGGACCGCCGACAGGTCAGTCGGCAGGGCCATGAAGCCATGATAGCCGTCCACCACCACCCACGGCCCGCCGGGGCGAGCCAGCTCGGCCAGATCCGCGATGCGGTCGAACACGCCGCCGGTGCGGAAGAAGACCTGACTGACCAGGATCAGGTCGTGCGCGCCGGCCCGCGCCGCTTGGACGAAACGCTCGGCGAAGGTGTCGAACGGGTCCAGCGCCACGCGCTCGACGACCACCGCGCCGGCCTCTTCCCAGCGGGCGGCCTGGCGGCGGAAGGAATGGAATTCGCCGTCGGTGGCCAGAATGCGCACGGGACGGCGTTCGATCCCCGACACCAGCCGGACCAGCAGGTCGTGAGTGCTGGAGGCGAACACCACGGTGTTCGGGTCCGACAGGCCCAGCTCGGCCGCGACATGGGCCTGGGCCTGCGGCACGACCTCGCCGAAGATCTGGTCCCACTTGCGGTCGGCGTGCCGGTTGGCCTCGTCCCAGGCCGCCTGGTGAGCTTCGAAGCTGGCGTCGGGCCACAGGTGGTGGCTGTGCGCGGCGAAGTGCAGGCGGTCGGGAGCGAGCGACAGGGAGCGGGAGAACAGGGGTTTGAAACTCATGGTCGTCCTTGCGGCCGCCGGAACCGTCAACTGCGATAGTCGCCGTTGATCTCGATGTAGCGCTTGGTCAGATCGCAGGTCCACACCGTGGCCGAGGCGCGGCCAGAGCCGACGTCCACCGTGATGTCGATCTCCGGGCGCTTCATATAGGCGCTCATCTTGGCCTCGTCGTAGGTCGGCGAGGGCGCGCCGTCGACCGCCGCGACATGGGGGCCGAAGCGGATAGCCAGGCGGTCGCGGTCGACCGGCTCCTCGGTCTTGCCCACCGCCATGACGATGCGGCCCCAGTTGGCGTCCTCGCCGGCGATGGCGGTCTTGACCAGAGGGCTGTCGGCGATCGACTTGGCCAGCTTGCGCGCCGACGCGGGGCTGGCGGCGCCGTCCACCGTCACCTTGACGAACTTGGTCGCCCCCTCGCCGTCGCGCACCAGCTGGTGCGCCAGGTCCAGCATGACCTTGTCCAGGGCGGCCGAGAAGCTCTTGAGCCGGCGGTCGCCGACCCGGCCAATGCGCGGCGCGCCCGAGGCGCCGGTGGCGAAGATCAGGGCCGTATCGTTGGTCGAAGTGTCGCCGTCCACCGTCACCGAATTAAAGGTGGTGCGCACATGCACGTTCAGCAGCGCCCTCAGCACCGGGGGCGCAATGGCGGCGTCGGTGACGATGAAGGCCAGCATGGTGGCCATGTCGGGCGCGATCATGCCCGACCCCTTGGCGATGCCGGCGACCTTCACCTTGACGCCGTCGATCTCGGCCTCGGCCGCCGAGCCCTTGGGGAAGGTGTCGGTGGTCATGATGGCCTGGCCCGCCTCGGCCCAGCGATCCGCATGAAGGGCGGCCTCGACGTCGGGCAGGCGCGCCACGATCTTCTTCTCGTCCAGCACCACGCCGATGACACCGGTCGAGGCCAGCATGACGTCGCGCTGGCGGCAGCCGAAGCGCTTGGCCACTTCCGACGCGGTGCGCCGAGCCGCGTCGGCGCCGGCCTTTCCGGTGAAGGCGTTGGCGCAACCCGCGTTGACGACCAGGGCGCGCACGTCCTCGCCGCCGCGATCCGCCTCCAGATGCCGCCGGCACCAGTCCACGGGGGCCGAACCCACCTTGTGCCGGGTGAAGACGCCGGCGCAGGTCGTGCCGGGCGCGAAGCGGAAGACCGTCAGATCCTGTCGCTCGTGCTTGTAGAACCCGGCCCGCGCTGTGGCGATCTCGACCCCGACGATCGGGGCGATCGCGGGGAAGGGCACGGCCAGAGGCGACACGTCCAGGCCCGGCTTGCCCGGCGCGGCCGGCGCAGCGGTGGCGACGGTTCCCCCAGTCGCCCGCTTCAGCGCCGTGGCGAACGGATCCAGCGCCTTTTCGAGCGCATGTTCGAGCTTGTGCCCCGTCGAGGCCTTCGAAGGCTTCTGTGGCCGGCTTGGAGGCGTGGGCTTGCGGCTCAAGACGCGACGACCCCCTTGGAAGGTGACTTGGACGGCGTTTGCGGCGCCGGCAGGATTTCGACCTCGGCCTTGCCGCGCAGATCCTCAAGCAAGCGACGCACACCCTCATAGGTCAGATAACGCACGATTTGGGGGCGCGCCTGCTCCAGCGTCGGCGGCGTGGCGGGGCGTCGGTCCTCGACCTTGACCACGGCCCAGCCGCCCTCGGTCTCGAAAGGGCCCACCAGGGCGCCCGACGGCTGGTCGCGCAGCGCGTCGGCGTATGCCTGCGGCAGGACGTCCAGAGTGGAATAGCCCAGGTCGCCGCCGGAAAAGCGCGTCGCCTCGTCAACTGAGCGTTCGCCGGCCACCGCCTCGAAGGCGGCGCCTTGGGCCAGCACGCCGACCACGGCCTCTGCTTCCGGCCGGGTGCGCAACAGGATCAGGCGAAGGCGCAGCTCTTCGGCGTTCTGCGCCAGCCTGAGCTGCTCCTGATACAGCCGCTCAACCGCCTGGTCGGAGATCGAGCCGTTGACCACGCTCTCGACCAGCATGTCGCCGAGAATGCGCTGACGCGTCGCTTCCAGCCGGCGCTGGGCCAGGGCGGACTGGTCCAGACCCCGCCGTTCGGCCTCGCGGGCCAGCAGGCGCTGATCGACCACTTCGTCAAGCACGCGGCGGAACAGGTCGGAGGTGGCGTCCAGCGGTTCGCCGTCGCCGACCAGACCTTGGGCCACCGCCTCGCGTCGCACGTCGGAGGCCCAGATAGTCTGGCCCTCGACCGTGGCGACCGCCTGGTCGCCGGCCTCGGGCGGACGGCCTTCGCCCCCCCGGCCGCAGGCGGCCAGGGTCAACAGTCCCAGAGCCAGCGCCACAATGGTGATCGGGCGCGAAACCAATCTCATCGGCGCTCCCCGCCCAGCGGCGCCGGAACCCAAAGGCCGTGCGCCCGAAAAGCCCCTCGCGTTGACAGGGGTATGGCCGGTGCTTAAGTCCCGCCTGCGCCCAAGTCGAGGGGTTTTCGGCCGTTCGCGCGGCCCTGCGCGCGCTTGAACAGGCGCCCGGGGGCGCCGGCCGGCTTGATCCCGCCGCAGGCGCGTCGTCACCGCCCCACCCTGGGCCCCGTCCTGGGATCTTTTCAGAGCCGTCCCCACGCGCTCCACCGCCTTACCGGAAACTCCATGCTCGGCATCAAGAAACTGTTCGGCTCCGCCAACGACCGCAAGGTCAAGGGCTTCATGGCCCAGGTGCAGAAGATCAATGCGATGGAGCCCAAGTACGCGGCCCTGTCGGACGACGAACTTCGGATGATGACGGACCACTTCCGCGACCGCATCGAGAAGGGCGAAAGCCTCGACAAAATTCTGCCGGGAGCCTTCGCCGTGGCGCGCGAAGCCTCCAAGCGCGTCCTGGGTCAGCGACAGTACGACGTCCAGCTGGCCGGCGGCATGATCCTGCACGAGGGCGGCATCGCCGAGATGCGCACGGGCGAGGGCAAGACCCTGGTCGCGATCGCGCCGGCCTATCTGAACGCCCTGGCCGGCAAGGGCGTGCACGTCATCACCGTCAACGACTATCTGGCGCGGCGCGACGCCGACTGGATGGGCCGCGTTTATGGCTTCCTGGGGCTGGAGGTCGGGGTCATTGTCAACGGCCTGTCCCAGGGCCAGCGCCAGGCCGCCTATGAGGCGGACATCACCTACGGCACCAACAATGAATTCGGCTTCGACTACCTGCGCGACAACCTGGTCTATGACCGACGCGAGATGGTCCAGCGCGGCCACCACTTCGCCATCACCGACGAGGTCGACTCTATCCTGATCGACGAGGCCCGGACCCCTCTGATCATCTCGGGCCCGACCGAGGACCGGTCCGAACTCTACAAGATCGTCGACGCCATCGTGAAGAAGATGATCGTCGACAAGTCGACCTATGACCTCGACGAAAAGCAACGCCAGGCCCTGCTGACGGAAGAGGGCTCCGAATACATGGAGCGGGCCCTGGCCGAGGCCGGCCACCTGGATGCCGACACGACGGACCTCTATGAGGCGGCCAACGTCAGCCTGGTGCACCACATCAACCAGGCGCTTCGCGCCAACACCCTGTACCAGCGCGACAAGGACTACATCATCAAGGGCGGCGAGATCGTCCTGATCGACGAATACACGGGCCGCATGATGACCGGCCGACGTCTGTCCGAGGGCCTGCACCAGGCCATCGAGGCCAAGGAAGACGTCAAGATCATGCCCGAGAACCAGACCCTGGCCTCGGTGACGATCCAGAACTATTTCCGCCTCTACTCCAAGCTCTCGGGTATGACCGGCACGGCCGCGACGGAGGCCCAGGAGTTCATGGACATCTACAAGATGGACGTCCTGGAGGTGCCGACCCACCGTCCGATCCAGCGCAAGGACTACGACGACGAGGTCTATCGGACCTACGCCGAGAAGAACCGCGCCATCGCCGCCCAGGTCGCCGACTGCCACGTGCGCGGCCAGCCCATCCTCGTCGGCACCGTGTCCATCGAGAAGTCCGAGGAGCTGTCCAAGCTGCTCGACACCTATGACTACAAGGTCGAGACCGCCCGCACGCTGAAGCCTGAATACGCCGGCCGGGAAAAGGAAGCGCAGAAGATCGGGGACGACGCCTACGACATTACCTATGTCACGGGCCGCGGCATCCCCCACAGCGTCCTGAACGCCCGCCAGCACGAGCAGGAAGCCTTCATCGTCGCCGACGCCGGCCTGCCGGGCGCGGTGACCATCGCCACCAACATGGCCGGCCGCGGCACCGACATCCAGCTGGGCGGCAATCTGGAGATGCGCCTGGACAAGTGGCGTCTGGACCAGCGCAATATGGGCCTGGAGATCACGCGCGAGGCCGAAATCGCGATGGAGGTCCAGCTGAAGGCCGAGATCGCCGTTCAGCGCGAGAAATCGCTGGCCGCCGGCGGCCTGTTCGTTCTGGGCACCGAGCGCCATGAAAGCCGCCGCATCGACAACCAGCTGCGCGGCCGCACCGGCCGTCAGGGCGATCCCGGCACCTCGAAATTCTATCTGTCGTGCGAAGACGACCTGCTGCGCATCTTCGCCGGCGACCGGCTGGACGCCATCATGCAGCGCTTCGGCGTCGCCGAGGGCGAGGCCATCAGCCATCCGTGGCTGAACCGCGCGGTCGAGACGGCCCAGAAGCGGGTCGAGGCGCGCAACTACGACATGCGCAAGAACGTGCTGAAATACGACGACGTCGTGAACGACCAGCGCAAGGCCGTGTTCGAACAGCGCCAGGAGTTCATGGATTCCGAAGACCTGTCGGAACTGGTCGACGACTTCCGCCGGGACGTGGTCTCCGACCTGGTCGAGCGCCACATGCCGCCCAAGGCCTACGCCGAACAGTGGGACATCGACGGCCTGGACGAGAAGGTGAAATCCACCCTCGGCCTTGAGTTGCCGTTGCACGACTGGGCCGCCGAGGAAGGCGTCTCCAACGAAGAGATCGAGGAGCGCATCCAGGCCGCCGCCGACGCGCGCGCGGCCGAGCGCCTGGAGCAGATCGGCGCCGAGCAGACGCGCGGGCTCGAAAAGCAGTTCCTGATGCAGATGATCGACATGCAGTGGCGCGAGCACCTGGTGCATCTGGACCATCTGCGGGGCGTCATCGGCCTGCGTGGCTATGGCCAGCGCGATCCGCTGAACGAGTACAAGAC
The DNA here is from genome assembly GCF_004683885.1 of Brevundimonas sp. MF30-B. Classification (NCBI taxonomy): domain Bacteria; kingdom Pseudomonadati; phylum Pseudomonadota; class Alphaproteobacteria; order Caulobacterales; family Caulobacteraceae; genus Brevundimonas; species Brevundimonas sp. MF30-B. Next base: position 509,143 of record NZ_CP038440.1, read on the forward strand.
CGAAGCCTTCAACCTGTTCGAAGGCCTGCTGCATGAGCTGCGCCACAACGTCACCCGCTGGCTGATGACGGTCGAGTTCCGGTTCCAGCCGCCGCCGGAGATGCCCGAGTTTCAGGAGATCCACCTGAACCCCGGCACCGGCGAAAACGAGATGGCCAACCCCATGGCCCAGAACCCGGAAGGCCAATTGCAGGGCGACGACCGTGCGCGCCTGCCCGTCGAGGCCCTGCCTGCCGGCTGGCAGCAGACCTCGCGCAACGCGCCCTGCCCCTGCGGCTCGGGCCGCAAGTTCAAGCACTGCCACGGGGCGCTGGTCTGATCGGGCCGAACTGGTGACCTCCGACAACGCGGCCATCGCAACGACGCCTGTCGTACTGGTGGTCGCCGTCGCCCTGGTCGACGCCGACGGGCGCGTGCTTATCGCCCAGCGGCCCGAAGGCAAGCAGATGGCCGGCCTTTGGGAGTTCCCAGGCGGCAAGGTCGAGCCCGGTGAGCGGCCGGAGCAGGCCCTGATCCGGGAGCTGAAGGAAGAGCTGGACATTGACGTCCAGTCGGCCTGCCTGGCGCCCTTCGTTTTCGCCAGCCACGGTTACGAATCCTTTCACCTTCTGATGCCACTGTATCTGTGTCGGCGGTGGTCCGGCGTGGTGAAGGCCCGCGAGCACGCGCGGCTTGCGTGGGTCAAACCGGATCGGCTGAGGGACTATCCCATGCCGCCGGCGGACGAACCTCTGGTCGCCTGGCTGCGCGACCTGCTCTGACGCCTTGAGGAGGGCGGCCGGTCGATGCAGACCTTCATTCAGCGGCTGATCGACGATGAATCCGGGGCCACGGCGCTGGAGTACGGCCTGATCATCTCGCTGATGTTCCTTGTCTTCCTCAGCGCCCTGACCGCCTTTGGCAACCACACCAGCGGCCTTTTCAATCGAGCCATGGACGCGATCCGTGGGGCGATGGGCGGCTGACCGCTAATCCTCGCCCGTCTGCTCCCTGACGCCCAGGGCGTCCGCCAAACGCATCTTCGCCGATCCGCGCGTCAGCGGCTTCTGCTGGCTCTCGTGCGGGGCCCAGCCGGCCAGGTGGATGATCTCAAAGGTCGCGCGCACCCGCCCGTCCGGATCCGAGAACCGTTCCGCATAAAGCGCCGCCGCACGCGCGGCGATCTCGCGCGTCAGGGGCCGGACGGGCCCGGCCAGGGCGTTGGTTTCGCCCATGGCCCGCAGATCGCGCATCAGGGCGAAGGCGTCGGAATAGCGCACCACCACCGTGTCGACGTCCACCACCGGCAGGGCGAATCCCGCCCGTTGCAGCAGGGCCGCGCCGTCATAGCCGTCCGCGAAGGGCGACACCCGCGCCTGGGCGCCGCCGCGCACCTGAAGTTCTGCCTCGGTCAGGACCTGCCGCAGCTCCGATAACGTTCCAGCGCCGAAGATCGCACCGAGAAACAGCCCGTCGGGTCGCAACGCGCGCCGGATCTGGGCCAGGGCGCCGGGCAGGTCGTCGGCCCAGTGCAGGCCCAGCAAGGCCACGATCAGATCGGTCGATCCGGGCGCCCGATCCAGCGGCTGATGCGCCGGCGCCGCGCGCCAGGCCGGATCGCCGGCCTCGACCGCCCCCACGCGCTCCGCCGACGGTCCCTCGGCCAGGGCCTCGGCGAACAGGCCGACGTGAGGCGACAGGTCGACCGCGGCCGGAAACTCGCGCAGGATGGCCGCCAGACTGTCGGCGGCGTCGGCGGCGACGCGGCGGTGCAGGAAGTCGGCCTGGGGGAACAGGCCCTGCGCGCGCGCCAGACGGGCGGCGCGACGGGCGGGGTCGAACAGTCGGGGCGGGGCGGAGGAGGAGCTCATGTCGCTTCAGGATGGGGGCTGGACGCGCGGTTTGAAAGCCGCGCCGCACCTCAAGGCGTTCGGGCGCGCCCTCGCCGACGTGCTTTTGCCGCCCCTGGCGCACGACAGCCGCGAGGCCACCGCCTCCATGGGCCTGACGCCCGACGCCTGGAGCCGCGTGGTGTTCCTGGAGGATCCCGTGTGCGACGGCTGCGGAGCCGCGTTCGAATTCGACGGCGGGGCCTTTGCCGAAACCAAATGCGCGGCCTGCCTGACCAAGCCCTACCGGTTCGAGCGAGCGCGGGCCGCCTGTGTCTATGACGAAGCATCGCGCGGCCTGATCCTGAAGTTCAAGCACGGCGATCAGCAGCAGTTCGGTCCTCTGTTTGCGCGCTGGATCAGCCGATCGGCCGCGCCCTTGATCGCCGAGGCCGACGCCATCGCCCCGGTGCCGCTGCACCCCGCCCGCCTGCTGGGACGGCGCTTCAATCAGGCCGCCGAGATCGCGCGCCCGCTGGCCCGTGCGGCCCGGCGCGAGTATCTGCCCGACGCCCTGGCCCGCACCCGCGCGACGGACACCCAGGGCGGCAAGTCCGGCCGCGGTCGGCGCGAGAACGTGCACGGCGCCTTCGTGATGACCGAGGCGGGCCGCCTGAAGGTCAGAGGGCGGCGCATCCTTCTGGTCGATGACGTATTGACTACCGGAGCCACCGCCGAGGCCTGCGCCGAGGCGCTGATCGCCGCGGGCGCGCGCGCCGTGGATCTGGCGGTCGTCGCCAGGGTGCGCACCGCGCGCGAACTGCCTATCTAGGGCTAGTCAACACGGAGAAGAAATTTGGCCGAAGTCGTCCTCTACACCAAGCCGGGCTGCCCCTATTGCATGGCCGCAAAGTCGCTGTTCGAGCGCAAGGGCGTGGATTTCATCGAGATCGTCGCCTCCAACGACCCCGAGAAGAAGGCCGAGATGGTCGAGAGGTCCGGCGGCAAGGCCACCTTTCCGCAGATCTTCGTGGGTGGAAAACACCTCGGCGGCTCCGACGACGTCCACGCCTTGGACAGCCGAGGCGGCCTGGATCCCCTGCTTCAGGCCTGACCTATGGTCGAGCTCCCGCTCAGGATCGCACTGATCCAGGCCCGCTCGCCGGCGACGGCGCAGGCGGCGCTGGATCACGTCACGCCGCTGATCCGCGAGGCGGCGGCGGGCGACGCCCGCCTGATCCTGACGCCCGAGGCGACCAATCTGATGGAGCAGCGCCGCGACCGCCGCGGCGAGGCCATCGTCGATCAGGACGCGGACCCGGCGGTGCAGGGCCTGCGTGCGCTGGCCGCCGAACTGGGCGTCTGGCTGCTGATCGGCTCGGCTATCGTGCGGTCCGGCGACGATGCGCGATCGGCCAACCGGTCGCTGCTGATCGACCCGCAGGGTCAGATCACGGCCGCCTATGACAAGCTGCATGTCTTTGACGTCGATCTCCCGAATGGCGAGACCTACCGCGAAAGCAACGGCGTCCGGCCCGGAGACCGTGCCGTGGCCGCCGACACGCCTTGGGGAAGAATGGGCCTGACGGTCTGCTACGACCTGCGATTCCCGCACCTGTTTCGGGCCCTGGCCAAGGCGGGCGCAAGCCTCATCGCCGTGCCGGCCGCCTTCACGGTTCCGACCGGCGAAGCGCATTGGGAGACCCTGCTGCGCGCCCGCGCCATCGAGACCGGCGCCTTCGTGCTGGCCCCCGCCCAGGGCGGAATGCACGAGGACGGCCGCCGCACCTGGGGCCGCTCGACCGTGGTGGCGCCATGGGGCGAGGTCATCGCGCGGCTGGACAACGACGCGCCCGGCGTGCTTTTCGCCGACCTCGATCTGGCGGCCGTGGACAAGGCGCGGCGCGCCATTCCCGCCCTGACGCATGACCGAGACTTCGACCCGCCCGCATGATCCGCTACGCCCTGACCTGCGACCACGCCCACGGCTTCGAAGCCTGGTTCGCCTCGTCGTCCGACTATGACGATCAGGCCGCGCGGGGTCTGGTCGAATGCCCCTTCTGCGGTTCCCGACAGGTCGACAAGCAGATCATGGCTCCGGCGGTCGCGGGCACGCGCAAAAGCGCGCCGGACGGCGAGGCGGCGGCCAAAATGCAGGCCATGATGAGCCAGGCCGCCCGCCAGGTCCGCGCCCATGTCGAGGCCAACTTCGACTATGTCGGCGACGCCTTCGCCCGCGAGGCCCGCGACATTCACGAAGGCCGCTCCGAGAAACGGGAAATCTACGGCGAGGCCACCCCCGCCGATGTAAAGAAGCTCAAGGACGACGGCGTTCCCGTCGCACCCTTGCCGCCGGCTCCGATCGATCCGTCCAAGGCCAACTAGGGCTGCAGGCGGTACCCACCCGTGTCGGTCAGCAACAGGCGCGCCTGGCCGGGCTCGGGCTCGATCTTCTGGCGCAGGCGGTAGATGTGGGTTTCCAGCGTGTGGGTGGTGACCCCGGCGTTATAGCCCCATACCTCGGTCAGCAGCTCTTCGCGCGACACGGGCTTGGCCCCGGCGCGGTAGAGATACTTGAGGATGTTGGTTTCCTTCTCCGTCAGCCGGATCTTCCGCGCCTTGCCGTCCAGCAGAATCTTGGCGGCGGGCCGGAACTCATACGGGCCGACCTGGAAGACGGCGTCCTCGGACTGTTCATGGCTGCGCAGATGAGCGCGGATGCGCGCCAAGAGCACGGCGAAGCGGAAGGGCTTGGTCACATAGTCGTTGGCGCCGGAGTCCAGACCCAGGATGGCGTCGGAATCCGACGACTGCCCCGTCAGCATGATCACCGGCGTCGAAACTCCCGCCTTGCGGATCAGCCGGCACGCCTCGCGCCCGTCCATGTCGGGCAGGTCGACGTCCAGCAAGATCAGGTCGGCGCGGATCTCGCGCGCCTGGCGCACGCCGTCGGTGGCGGTCGCGGCCTGGACCGGCCGGAACTCCTCGTGCAGAGCCAGCTGCTCGGCCAGCGCCTCGCGCAGGTCGTCGTCGTCGTCGATGATCAGGATGGTCTTGGGTGCGGGCATGAACACAGAATGGCGAGGCTTGAGGGCCGCGCCAAGGCGTGCGGCCGCATTTGTCACACTCAAGAGGGCGAAAGCGGCGCTTTTCGTTCCCCGAAAAGTCTCGAACCCAGTCGGACATGGGTCGCGCCGGCCGCAATGGCTGCTTCGAAATCGTCGCTCATGCCCATGGACAGGGTGTTGAGCCCGTTGCGGGCGGCGATCTCGGCCAGCAGTCGGAAATGCGGTTCGGGCGGCGCGTCGGCTGGTGGAATGCACATCAGGCCCTCGACCAGAAGGTCGGCCGCACGGGCGCTCGCGATGAGGGCGTCAGCGGCGTCAGGCGCGACGCCGGCCTTCTGATCCTCGAGGCCCGTGTTGACCTGAATAAGGACCCGTGGCGCTCGGCCCCGCCTTTCTCCGGCGCGGGCCAGGGCCTGGATCAGGCGATCGCGGTCCACCGTCTCGATCACGTCGAACAACGCCACGGCCTCGGCCGCCTTGTTGGTCTGCAGCGGACCGATCAGGCGCAGCTCTAGATCGGCAAGGGCATCGCGACGGTCGGCCCAGCGCGCTTGCGCCTCCTGCACCCGGTTTTCGCCGAAGACGCGCTGACCGGCGTCCAGCGCGGCCCGGACCCGGTCGGGCGCCTGCGTCTTGGTCACGGCGGTCAGGGTCGGATGGTCGGTTCGGCCGGCGGCCTCAGCCGCCCGGGCGATGCGGTCGCGCGCCTCTGCAAGAGCCTCGGCGATGGACGAAGCCGGCGTGGCGGGCGATGAGGCGGACATGACTGCTCTCCTCACGGACGACGCCCAACGACTGTGGGACGCCGCACAGGCTCTAAACCGCGCCGCCGCCGCTGTCAGCCCGGCGGCCGGCCGCCTGCCGCCGCTGCTGTTCTTCACCGACCCGGCGCGGACGCCTCGCCCATGGGAGACCGCCGCGCGCCTGCCTGCCGGGGCCGGAGTGGTGTTTCGCCATTTCGGTGCGGCGGACGCTCTGGATCAGGCTCGACGGCTGAGGCAGGCGACGCGCTCGGCGGGGGTGCGTCTGCTGATCGGACTCGACGCCGAGCTGGCGCAGGCGGTCGCGGCGGACGGCGTCCACCTGCCGGAGCGAGCGCTGTCGACCGCCTATGGTCTTTCGGAGCGATATCCGGGATGGATCATGACCGGCGCTGCGCATTCAAAGGAAGCTCTGAACACAGTGCGGGCGCTGGACGCCGTTGTGCTGTCGCCGGTGTTCCCCGCGGGCGGCGCTTCAGCTTCGCGACCATCGCTGGGTCTGGGAGGACTGGCCGAGTTGGCCGCCGCCGCGCCCTGCCGGGCCTATGCGCTGGGCGGAGTGACGGCGGCGAATGCGGCCACCCTGACAGGCGTGTGCGGCTTGGCGGCGGTGGATTCGATCGCCAAGGCCTTCGGCCCCGACACGATCAGAACTTGAAGATGGTCTCGAGCCGCACCCGAGGCTGGCCCCGGCGGTCGGTTTCGGCGGGGCGAGCGGGGTCCACCTCGCGCGCCCCCAGATCGGCGGCGGCGCCGACGCTGAGGCGACGGTTCAGACGATAATAGGCGCCGGCCTCTACGTCGCCTAGGTCCGCCTCGCGCCCGACAGGCTGATTTAGGTTGAAGTTCAGACCCCATCGGCCAGGATCATACCAGCGAAGGCCCCGGCGCGGCGCAGGGGCGGAAGTGGCCCGGTCAGCGGCCGTCGAAGCGTCGGCAAGAGAAGTCTGAGCGACCGGCGCGCGGCGCTGCGCAGTGTTCGCGCTCTGCGCCTGCGCGACTTCGGCGGCGCTGGCGCAAGCCAGCCCGAGGAATATCGCCGCCATGACGCCGCCGAAGCGCATATCCTGCCCTCTCGCGTCGGTTTTTCCGACGCCTGTCGTCTGGAATGCGGCATTGCCGACTTCAGACTCACTGCGATTAAGCGCCGTCTGTCCGCACGGTCAATGCAACGCGGGTTTCACGGGCCGGTTCCGGACGATTCGGTCGCCTCTTGTGTCCCATGCGTCACGCGATGGACGACAACGACGACCCACTTGCGTCAAAGGGAGGCCGCCAAGCGCCCATTCGCCTTGTCATCGCCCCTTTTCGCCGTGTTATAGACAATCGCCGCGCCGGCATCGGCCAAGGCCGCCGCTGATCGTCCGACGGTTCGGCTCGGTGTTTCACTTTAACGAAGAGGTTTTCGATGGGCCAGTTCCGCGGCGCTCTCAAGGCGATCGTCCCGGCCGTCCTGCTGGGCATGACCGTCACCGCATGCGGCGGCGTGCCGGGCTTCCGGTCCAATCGAGCAGCCGAGGCCCAGCCCGGCATCGGCGTGAACGCCTTCCTGTGGCGTGCGACCCTGGACACCCTGTCATTCATGCCCCTTGCCAGCGCCGACCCGTACGGCGGCGTGGTGAACTATGACTGGTACGCCGATCCGGCCACGCCGAACGAGCGCTTCAAGGCGACCGTCTTCATTCTGGATCGCCGCCTGCGCGCCGACGCGCTGAACGTGACGGTGACCAAGGAAGTGCGCGACGCCTCGGGCGGCTGGGTCACGGCCCAGGTCGCTGCACAGACCGAGACCGATCTCGAAAACGCCATCCTGACCAAGGCGCGTCAGCTCAACCTGGCGACAGCCCGCTAAACCTTCTCTTCGCAATCCTCGGGGGCCGGCTTCAGGGCTCAGCGCCTGAGCCGACGCTTCAGGACTGACCGTGGCCCGATACGAGCCCAAGACCGCCGAACCTCGCCAGCAGGCCCGCTGGGCGGACGCCGACGCCTTTTCCGTCTCCAACGAGGATACGGGTCGTCCAAAGTACTATGTGCTTGAAATGTTTCCGTATCCCAGCGGGAACATCCATATGGGGCACGCTCGGAATTACGTCATGGGCGACGTGGTGGCGCGTCACAAGCGGGCCCAGGGCTTCGACGTTCTTCACCCGATGGGCTGGGACGCCTTCGGCATGCCGGCCGAGAACGCGGCCATGGAGCGCGGCGTCCATCCCGGCGACTGGACCTGGTCCAACATCGCCAACATGCGCGAACAGCTGAAGCTTTTGGGCCTGTCGCTGGACTGGTCGCGCGAGTTCGCGACCTGCGACCCCGACTACTACGGAAAGCAGCAGGCCTGGTTCCTGGAGCTGTGTCGGCGCGGCCTGGTCTATCGCAAGGACGGCGTGGTCAACTGGGATCCGGTCGACAACACCGTGCTCGCCAATGAACAGGTCATCGACGGCCGCGGCTGGCGCTCGGGCGCCGTGGTCGAGAAGCGCAAGCTGAACCAGTGGTTCCTGCGCATCACCGACTATGCCGATGATCTGATCGAGGGCCTGACCGAGCTGGAAGGCCGCTGGCCCGACAAGGTCCGGCTGATGCAGGAGAACTGGATCGGCCGCTCCAAGGGTCTGCAGATGACCTGGGCCTGGGCGGGCGACGCGCCGGCGGGCTTTGAAAGCGGGCTGGAAATCTACACCACCCGGCCCGACACCCTGTTCGGCGCCAGCTTCATGGGGCTGGCCCCTGACCATCCGATCTCCAAACAGCTGGCCGAAGCCGATCCGGCCATCGCCGCTTTCGTGGCCGACTGCCGCAAGGGCGGCTCCAGCCAGGCCGAGATCGAACAGGCCGAAAAGATCGGGCGCGACACCGGCCTGAAGGTCGTGCACCCCTTCACCGGCCAGGAAATTCCCGTCTGGATCGCCAACTTCATCCTGTCGGAATACGGCACCGGTGCGATCTTCGCCTGTCCCGCGCACGACCAGCGCGATCTGGACTTCGCCCACAAATACGATCTGCCCGTAATCCCGGTCGTCCGGCCAGAGGGCGCGGGCGACGACTTCTCCGTGGGATCGGAAGCCTACACCGGCCCCGGCTTGATCTTCCATTCCGACTTCCTGGACGGGCTGGACATCGAGACCGCCAAGGCCGAGGCCGTGCGCCGCATCGAAGCCACTGGCCAGGGTCAGGGCGCGACCATCTATCGCCTCCGTGACTGGGGCGTGTCGCGCCAGCGGTATTGGGGCTGCCCCATCCCGATCATCCACTGCGAGGCCTGCGGTCCCGTCGAGGTTCCGGCCGACCAGCTGCCGGTCGAACTGCCCAAGGATGTCACCTTCGACGTGCCCGGCAATCCGCTGGACCGCCACCCCACGTGGAAGCACGTCAAATGTCCCTCGTGCGGGGGCGACGCCCGGCGCGAGACGGATACGCTGGACACCTTCGTCGACAGCTCCTGGTACTTCGCCCGCTTCGCCGATCCCAAGGCGGCCGATCCGATCAACCGCGCCGCCGCCGCCCGCTGGCTGCCGGTCGATCAGTACATCGGCGGGGTCGAGCATGCGGTGCTGCACCTGCTCTACGCTCGCTTCATTAGCCGCGCCCTGACGGACGCGGGCCTGATGGACGTGAAGGAGCCCTTCGCCGGCCTGTTCACCCAGGGCATGGTGGTCCACGAGACCTATTTCGACGGCGTTGACAACGGCAAGCCGCGCTGGATCGAGCCCTCGGACGTGCGCATCGAGACGGTCGACGGCCAGCGTGTCGCCACCCGGCTGTCGACGGGCGCCCAGGTCTCGATCGGCGACATCGAGAAGATGTCCAAGTCCAAGAAGAACGTGGTGGCCCCGCAGGATATCATCGAGGCCTATGGCGTCGACGCCGGCCGCCTGTTCGTCCTGTCCGACAGCCCGCCCGAGCGTGACGTGCAGTGGTCGACCGGCGGCGTCGAGGGCGCCAGCCGCTTCGTCCAGCGCGTCTGGGCCGAGTTCGACGGCTTCGACGCCGCTCAGTCCGGCGATGCGGCCGCTGGCGCCGCCCTGCGCCGCGAAACGCACAAGGCCATCAAGGCCGTGTCGGACGGGGTCGAGGGCTTCCGCTTCAACTCCGCCATCGCCAAGCTCTACGCCTTCGTCGCCACCGTGCGTCAGTACGCCGGTGCCGACGCCGAGGCCCGCCGCGAGGCCCTGTCGGCCCTGGCGCGCCTGGTCGCCCCCTTCACGCCCCACCTGGCCGAGGAATGCTGGGCCCGCCTGGGTGAGGACGGCATGGTCCTGAATGCGCCCTGGCCCGTCTACGACCCCGCCCTGGCCGCCGATGACGAGGTCACCCTGCCGATCCAGATCGGCGGCAAGCGTCGCGGCGAGATCGTCATGCCCAAGGGTGCAGACCCCAAGGCGGTGGAAGAGGCGGCGCTGGCCAATGCGGCCGTTCAGGCCTACCTTGCCGCCAACAGCCTCTCGGTCCGCAAGGTGATCGTCGTGCCCGACCGCATCGTCAATCTGGTGGCCGGATGAGGCGCGCACTGGCGATTCTGGCGGCCTCCGTAGCTCTGTCGGGTTGCGGCTTCACGCCCCTTTATGGGGACCTCGGAGTAGCGGGCGGCTTGTCTCGCATCACGGTCAGCACGCCGGACGACCGGCTGGGGTATCGGCTGCGCGAGCAGCTGGAGGACGCCCTGGGCTATGACCGGACCGCGCCGTCGGCCTACGCCCTCTCAACGGTCCTGGATGCGCAGCGCCGTCCTCTGGGTCGCCGCATCGACGACACCGCCAGCCGCTATGAACTGACCGTGCGCGCGGTCTGGACCCTCACCCCCGCCAGCGGCGGCGAAGCGCTGACAGGTACAGAGACAGCCACCGTCACCTATGCCGCGGCCGACCAGCCCTATGCCGCCATCGCCGCCCAGCAGGACGGCGAGGATCGCGCCGCTGCGGAACTGGCCCGACTGATCCGGCTGGACCTCATGCGGGCGCTCGCCGTCGGCCAGCCCTAGGCCGGGAGCGGTGACGCCATGATCCTGGCCAAGCGGCCCGAGGTCGATCGCTTCCTCAAGTCACCGGACCCCGCCGTCCGCGCGGCTCTTTTCCACGGCAAAGACCGCTCCGGCGTGGGCGAGCGGGCGGTGGTTCTGTCCAAGACGGTGACGCCGGACCTCAACGACCCGTTCAACGTCACCCTGCTGACCGAGACCGACATCGACAACGATCCGGCGCGTCTGGAGGACGCCCTGACCGCCATGAGCCTGATGGGCGGTCGGCGCCTGGTGCGGGTGCGACTGAGCGACGGCAAACCGGGCGTCGACAAGGCCCTGGCCGCCGCCCTGACGATCCATGCCGACGGCGGCTTCAACCCCGACGCCATGCTGGTGATCGAGGCCGGAGCGCTGGGGCGGGAATCCGCGCTGCGCAAGGCGGCGGAAAAGGCCACGGGCGCCGTCTCGATCGCCTGTTATGAAGACGAGGTCGGGGATGTGTCGCGCATGACACGCGAGGCCCTCGCCGCCGACAAGGTGGGCCTGACCTCGGACGCGCTGGAGATGTTCGTCGCCCGCCTGCCCCGCGAGCGTGGTCTGATGCGCCAAGAGATCGAGCGGTTGGCCCTGTTCATCGGACCCGGCTCAGGACGCAGCATTGGTCCCGAAGAACTGGAGCAGCACCTGGGCGTCGAGCCGGACGCCTCTCTGTCGGACGCCGCGCTCCAGGCCTTCGGCGCGCGGCCCGGTCCTGCCCAAGCCGGCCTGCGCCGCGCCTTCGCCGAGGGCGAGAGTGCTGTCATGGCCGTGCGCATGACCGCGCTTCACCTCGGGAAGCTTCGTCGAATCAATATCTTGCAACAGAGCGGCGCAGGCGCGAAGGAGGCCGCCAAGGCGGCCGGCGTCTTCTGGAAACAGGAAGCCGAAATGCTGCGTCAGGCGCGCGGCTGGCGGCTGGAAATGCTCGACGAGGTGCAGGACAGCGTCAACGCCGCCGATGTCGCGTCCAAGACGACAGGCCAGCCTGACCAACTGATCGCCGAGCGCCTATTGCTGGAGATCGCCGCGCGCGGGCGTCGCCTGGGGCTGTAAAGCCCGGCTTCTAGCCCCGCTTGGAGGCCTTGCGGAAGGCCGGCTTGTTCATTGCTGCGGCCTGACGCTGCATCGACTTCTCGGTCCCGCCGACCGGCGCCTTGCCCGGCTTCCCGGGGGCCGACACGCCCGCCTTCTTGGCCGCCAGCGCGCGTTTCAGGGCGTCGAGCGCCTGGGCCTTGTCGGTGTCGGTCATGGGGTCAGCCCTTCATCAGTCGACGGCACAACTCGTCGAGCTGCTCCAGCGATCCATAGCGCAACGTCAGCTCGCCCTTGCCGCCTTTGTCGCTGAGCGCGACCTTCAGGCCCAGCGCGTCGGCCAGATCCTGTTCCAGCGCGGCGATGTCGGCGTCGCCGTCCGAAGATTTAGCCTTGCTCGGACGCGGCGTTTTCGGGCCCTCGGCCGCCTGTCGCGCCAGGGCCTCGGTCTGACGCACGTTGAGCCCTTTGGACAGGACCACATCGGCGAGCGCCTTGGGGTCCGGCGCGGTGATCAGCGCGCGCGCGTGGCCGGCCGTCAGCTTCTCCTCCATCACCAGATTCAGCACCGAGATCGGCAGCTGCAGCAGGCGCAGGGTGTTGGCTACGTGACTGCGGCTCTTGCCGACCACGCCGGCCAGGGCGTCCTGGCTGCGGCCGAACCGCTCCATCAGGTTTGAATAGGCGTTCGCTTCCTCGACCGGGTTCAGGTCGGCGCGTTGCACGTTCTCGATGATGGCGGCTTCCAGAACGTCGCTGTCCTCCATCTCATGGACGACGATCGGCACTTCCTTCAGACGCGCCGCCTGGGCCGCGCGCCAGCGCCGTTCGCCGGCGATGATCTGCCACACGCCCTCCTCGCCGGGCTGGGCGCGAACCAGGATCGGCTGCAGCACGCCCTTGTCGCGGATCGAAGCCGTCAGTTCGTCCAGATCTTCGCGCTGGAAGATCTTGCGCGGCTGATCAGGATTGGGCTTGAGACGTTCGATCGGCGCGCGCCGCACACTTTCGGTCGTCGTCTGGGCGCCGGCGGCGGGCGCGGCGTCCTGCTCGCCCATCAAGGCGGCCAGGCCCCGGCCGAGGCCTCTCTGACGTTCGGACATGGCGGTTCCTTTCAAGGCTTCAGGCGGCGCGGCGCTGGCGTTCGCGCGCCACGACTTCGCGGGCCAGGCGCAGATAGGCCTGGCTGCCCGCGCATTTCAGATCGTAGATCAGAACGGGCTTGCCGAACGACGGCGCCTCCGACACCCGCACGTTTCGGGGGATGACAGAGTCATAGACCTTGTCGCCGAAGTGCGCCCGCACGTCGTTGGCGACCTGGCCCGACAGCGCGTTGCGACGATCGTACATGGTCAGAACCAGACCCTGAATCTCCAGCGCCGGGTTCAGGCTGTGACGCACCATTTCGATGGTCTTCATCAACTGGCTCAGACCCTCGAGTGCAAAGAACTCGCATTGAAGCGGCACCAAGACCGCGTCCGCCGCAGCCATGGCGTTCAGCGTCAGCAGGTTCAGCGACGGCGGGCAGTCGATGAGCACATAGTCGTACCCGGTCTGACCCGCGCGGTCCTGCGCCGCCAGGGCGTCGCGTAGACGATAGGAGCGTCTATCCGCCTGACTGAGCTCGATTTCCACGCCCGACATATCGGCGTCGGCCGGGATTATGGACAGACCCGGTACGGCCGTTTGCACGGCGGCGTCCTGAATTGAGCGTCCATCCACCACCACGTCGTAGATGGTGACACGCCGTGTTTCACGTGGAACACCCAGACCGGTGGAAGCATTGCCCTGCGGGTCCATGTCCACGATCAGCACGCGCTCGCCGATCGCCGCCAAGGCCGTGCCCAGATTGATCGCGGTCGTGGTCTTGCCGACGCCGCCCTTCTGATTGGAGACAGCCAAAACGCGCGGCGAGACGGGCGGCAGGGGCGTGTTATCGGGCACGTCTCAGGCTCCGTATGGAAACGATCCGACCGCGCGCATCGCTCAACGACGGCTTCAGCTCCGCTTCGAAATGCCAGACTCGGCGGGCGGCGATCAACTCACTGTCGGCCTTCTCTCCCTTGAGAAACAGCCCTTGTGCACCACGCTGGAAGTACGGCTGTGCATAAGCCAGCAGCTTATCGAGCGGCGCGACGGCCCTCGCTGTCACGACCTGGCATTTTACGGCCTGATCCTCGGCCCGGCCGTTGATGACGGTGGCCGGAAGTTTGAGTTCGTCCGCGACCTGATCCAGGAAGCGGCAACGCTTGCCCAAGCTGTCAATCAGCCAGACGTGACCGCCCGCGCGCGCCTTCAACAGGATCGCCAAGACCACGCCGGGGAACCCCGCCCCCGCACCCAGGTCCGCCCAGGTCAAAGCCTCGGGCTGGTGTTCCAGCAGTTGCGCGCTATCCAGCGCGTGGCGGTTCCAGAAGTCCGGCAGGCTGTCGGGACCGACTAGGTTCATAACGGCATTGGCTTGGGTCAGCAGGACCAGAAACCGATCCAGCTCCGCCATCGTCTCATCAGAACAGCGGAAGCGGGATTGAAAGGCGGCGCGGTCCGCGCTCACGCCGCCGCCTCGGTGGCGCCGCGGCGAACGTGGGCCAGCAGCGCGGTAAGCGCTCCGGGCGTCATGCCCTCGATCCGACCGGCTTGGCCCAGCGTCTGGGGCCTGACCCGCTCCAGCTTTTCTCGAACCTCGTTGGACAGACCGCCGATCGCCGCATAGTCCAGACCCGCAGGTAGCGACAGGCCTTCGTCACGGCGCAGCGCTTCGGCGTCGGCCGCCTGGCGATCCAGATAACCGGCGTAGCCCGCGTCGATTTCGACCTGCTCGCGCACGGTCGCGGACCAGTCGGCGATCGCCGGCCAGCGACCCTCGAACCGCGTCAGGTCGACGCCCGGATAGGCCAGCAGATCCCGAAGCGAACGCCGCTGACCGTCGGCGTTGACCGACACGCCCAGAGCCTGAGCCTCATTTGGCGTCAGGCGGATATCGCGGGCAAAAGCCTGGGCCTCGGCGACAGCCGCGCGCTTGGCCTCGAAGGCAACGGCGCGGGCGGTCCCAACGACGCCAATCTCGACGCCCAGCCCCGTCAGCCGCAGATCCGCGTTGTCGGCCCTCAGGCTGAGCCGATACTCGGCCCGGCTGGTGAACATGCGATACGGCTCGGTGACGCCGCGCGTCACCAGATCGTCGATCATCACACCGATATAGGCCTGGTCACGGCCGAGAATGACGGGGGCCTGTCCGCCAGCGGAGCGCGCGGCGTTCAGCCCCGCCATCAGCCCCTGCGCGCCCGCCTCTTCATAACCGGTCGTGCCGTTGATCTGTCCGGCCAGGTAAAGGCCTGGCCGCGCCTTGACCTCCAGCGCCAGCGTCAGTTCGCGCGGGTCGACATAGTCGTATTCGATCGCATAGCCGAAGCGGAACACCTCCACCGCTTCCAGTCCCGGAATGGTGCGCAGGAACTTCAGCTGGGTCTCATCGGACACCGAGGTCGAGATGCCGTTGGGATAGACGGTTGGATCGTCCAGCCCCTCGGGCTCCAGAAAGATCTGGTGCGAGATCTTGTCGGCGAAGCGGACGACCTTGTCTTCGATGGAGGGACAATAGCGCGGGCCGCGACCCGACAGCCGCCCGCCGTAGACGGCGCTTTCGCCAAGGTTCTCGGCGATGATCCGGTGCGTTTCCTCCGTCGTGTGCGTCACGCCGCAGGCGATCTGAGGCACATCGATGCGGTCGGTCAGGAAGCTGAAAGGCACAGGCTCGGCGTCGGCCTGCTGCATCTCCAAACGGTCCCAGGCGATGGTTCGGCCGTCCAGGCGCGCGGGCGTGCCGGTCTTCAGCCGCCCCATGCTCAGGCCCGCGCCATACAGATCGGCGGCCAAGCCGGTCGAGGGCGCCTCGCCGAAACGGCCGGCGGCGATCCGCTCTTCGCCGCGATGAATGACGCCGTTCAGGAAGGTGCCGGTCGTCAGAACGACGGCGCCCGCGCGCACTTCCTCGCCCTCGCCGGTCACCACCCCGACGACGTGGTCGCCCTCCAGCATCAGCCTCTCGGCCGTCGCGCCCTTCAGCGTCAGATTGGGCGTGGCCGCCAGTTCGGCCTGCATGGCTTCGCGGTACAGGCGACGGTCGATCTGGCTGCGCGGACCGCGCACTGCTGCGCCCTTGGAGCGGTTGAGCATGCGGAACTGGATGCCGGACACATCGGCCAGCCGCCCCATCAGTCCGTCCAGCGCGTCGATCTCGCGAACCAGATGGCCTTTGCCCAGACCGCCGATGGCGGGGTTGCAGCTCATCTCGCCGATGGTTTCGAGTTTCTGGGTCAGCAGCAGGGTGCGCGCGCCAACGCGCGCCGAGGCGGCCGCAGCCTCGCAGCCGGCGTGGCCGCCGCCAATGACGATGACGTCGAAAGCGTTCATGGCCGCTGACATAGTCGAAGTGGACGGGTCCCGCCACCGAGGCTGTGGGATCGTTTCACGTGAAACAGGCTATTTGCCGATGCAGAAGGTCGAGAAGACCTCGCCCAGAATATCTTCTACTCCGATTTCACCAGTCACCCGAGAGAGGGCGAGCGCGGCCCGGCGGAGATCATCGCCGGCCATTTCGGGTGCGATGTCCAAGGCGCGACGCCCTGCATCGACCGCCTCAAGCGCCTCCACCAGACGGCGCCGATGGCGCTCTCGCGTCACCGCCGGAAAGTCCGCGCCGGACAAATCCCGCGCCAGGCGGCGAGCGATCCAATCGTGGAGTTCGGCCAGCCCCTGCCCCGTAGCGGTCGAGACGGACACCTCGTCCGGCCGATCGGCCGAGGGCGGCGCCAAGTCGGCCTTGGTGCGCACGACGAGATCATCCGGCCGAGCAAAAGCGGCGGCGGCGCCGTCCGCGTCGCCGGGCGCCCGGACCCATAGCCGCAAGTCGGCGGCCTCGGCCCGCGCGCGGGCGCGCCGTACGCCTTCCGCCTCCACCAAGTCATCGCTGTCACGCAGGCCCGCAGTGTCGGACAGCGTCACCGCATAGCCGCCGATCACCAGTTCGGCGTCCAGCACATCGCGCGTGGTCCCAGCGATGGGCGTGACAATGGCGGCTTCGCGCTCGACCAGGGCGTTGAACAGCGAGGACTTGCCGGCGTTCGTTTCTCCGATCAGCACGATCCGGTAGCCCTCTCGCACGCGCCGTCCGCGATCCGCATCGCCCAAGGCGCGGCGAAGGTCGTCGGCCAAGGCATCCAGAACCGGCCCCGCCGTCGCGGCCAGATGGTCGGGCACCTCTTCATCGGGAAAGTCGATCTCGGCCTCGACCAGCGAAAGGGCCTTGAGCAGGTCGCGACGAAATCCGGCGTAGGCGGCGGACAGCGCTCCATCCAACTGACCCAAGGCCTGCTCGCGCTGGGCCGCCGTCTCGGCGTCGATCAGATCCGCGACCGCCTCGGCCTGGGCGAGGTCCATCCTGCCGTTCTGGAACGCGCGACGGGTGAACTCGCCAGGCTCCGCAGGGCGTAGGCCGAGAACGATAAGGGCCTCGGTGGCCGCTTCGACGACCGCGCGTCCGCCATGCAGATGGAGCTCGGCCACGTCCTCGCCGGTGAAGCTGCGCGGGGCCACAAACTTGAGCACCAGCGCCTGATCGATCGGGCGGCCGCGGTGCGCAAGGTCCCGCACGGACGCTTGACGCGGCTTTAGTCCGCCGGCGCCCAGGCCCGAGAGCGCCTCTTCAACGCCCGGCCCTGACAGGCGAATGACCGCGATGGCGCCGCGACCGGGCGGCGTAGCGAGCGCAAAGATGGTGTCGGTCATTGATTGTCCCCTCCCCACATCGTGGGGAGGCGGCGGTTCACTACTTGACCGCCGCTTCCATCAGACGGCGGAATTGGTCCTGGGCCTGAAGCCCGAAGCTGGTCCAGGTCTTCATCAGCTCTTCGGGCTGCATGGCCGCGACATTGGCCTGCATCCGCTTCTGCATCTCGGCGACCATGGCCTCGTTCAGAGGCGTGACATCCGGCAAACCCAGAAAGGCGCGCGCTTCGGCTGGCGTGCAGTCCACTTCTACATTCATCTTCATGCGGCGCGCTCCTGTTTCACGTGAAACAGGCCCTCAAGCAGCCTCCCGCAGCGCGGAGGCGTTCGGGCCTATTTATGTATTCATCGACTGGAAGAAGTCCGAATTGTTCTTTGACTGACGCAGCTTGTCGAGCAGGAATTCGATCGCGTCCTGCGGACCCATCGGGTTCAGGATGCGCCGCAGGACATAGGTCTTGGCTAGCTGATCCTTCGGCGTGATGAGGTCTTCCTTCCGGGTGCCGGACTTGAGCACGTCGATCGCCGGGAAGATGCGCTTGTCGGCGACCTTGCGGTCCAGCACGATCTCGGAGTTGCCAGTGCCCTTGAACTCTTCGAAGATCACCTCGTCCATGCGGCTGCCGGTGTCGATCAGCGCCGTGGCGATGATAGTCAGCGAGCCGCCCTGCTCCACGTTGCGCGCCGCGCCGAAGAAGCGCTTGGGCCGTTGCAGGGCGTTGGCGTCGACGCCGCCGGTCAGCACCTTGCCTGACGACGGCACAGTGGCGTTGTAGGCGCGGCCCAGACGGGTGATGGAGTCCAGCAGGATCACCACGTCCTTCTTGTGCTCGACCAGACGCTTGGCCTTTTCGATCACCATTTCGGCGACGGCGACGTGGCGGGTGGCCGGCTCGTCGAAGGTCGAGGCCACGACCTCGCCCTTTACCGTGCGCTGCATATCAGTGACTTCTTCGGGGCGTTCGTCGATCAGCAGGACGATCAGCGACACCTCGGGGTGGTTGGCCTCGATCGACTTGGCGATGTTCTGCAGCATCACCGTCTTGCCGACGCGTGGCGGCGCCACGATCAGGCAGCGCTGGCCCTTGCCCAGCGGGGCGACGATGTCGATGACCCGGCCCGAACGATCCTTCAGCGTCGGATCCTGGATCTCCATGTTCAGCCGCTCTTCGGGATAGAGCGGCGTCAGGTTGTCGAACAGGACCTTGGTGCGGACGGCCTCGGGGTCTTCGTAGTTGATGGTGTCGCACTTCAGCAGGGCGAAGTAGCGCTCGCCCTCGCGGGGCGCCCGCACAGCGCCGTGCACCGTGTCACCTGAGCGCAAGCCGAAACGGCGGATCTGCGACGGGGAAACATAGATGTCGTCCGGTCCCGGCAGGTAGTTGGCGTCGGGGCTGCGCAGGAAGCCAAAGCCGTCCGGCAGGATTTCCAGCACGCCGTCGGCGATGATCTCGACCTCTTCCTCGGCCAAGGCCTTGAGGATGGCGAACATCAGGTCCTGCTTGCGCAGATTGGAGGCGTTCTCGACCTCCAGCTGTTCGGCGAAGGCGACTAGGTCGGCCGGCGTCTTCTCGTTCAGTTCCTGTAGGGTGATGCGGCCGGAAGGGACGACAGGATCGCCGTCTTCCTCGTCGTCGGCTTCCTGGTCGATCACAGCGTTGCCCTGATCTTCGCCCGCGGCTTCGGTCTGGACCTGCTCGTCCAGGGTCTCGGCTTCGGGGGCGGTGTTGTCGGTGTCGCGGACGTCGGTCATGTGCAGGCTCACGCTCGCGCGGCGCAGCGGCGCCGGCGATGGACTGGAAGTCGGATTATGCGGCCTCGCGGCCGAAAGGGAGGCGCGACGGTCTCCGGTCCGCTCAAGGGGACAGGCGTCACGAAAAGGCGGGGTCCGCCCCAAGCTGGAACGGCATTGTCAGCGGAACCACGAAACACCCCTTCAGGTCAAGCGCAGCCGCTTGTCAGAAGGTCCACTCCAGAGTGACCGACAGCACCATGATGATGGCCAGCACAAAGGGGATTTCATTGGTCATGCGCCAGAACCGGCCAGTCCGCACCGAGGTCCCGGCCGCGATCCGCTTGCGCTCGGCGGACAGGAAGCCGTGCCAGCCGCTGAGCAGCAGCACGCCCAGAAGCTTGGTCAGCATCCAGGGCTCCAGCAAGAAGGTCCAGCCCCGCGCGACGGTGTCGATGTGGATCAGCCACAGACCGAACGCCCAGGCCAAAATCATCGCCGGGTTCAGGATGATGCGCAGCAGCCGCGTTTGCCAGGCGCGCAGAAGCGTCTGCATCTCGCTGCGCAGCGGCTCGGGCTTGTCGCGCTGCTCGGCGTCATAGGCATACAGGCGAGGCAGGAACAGCAGGCCGGCCATCCAGGCGATGACGGCCAGAATGTGCAGACCGCGAACCAGGTCATAGACGCTCATGCCGCATCCTTGCGTTCAGCCTGACAGGGACAGGCCTTCCAGCGTCCCTGACAGCCGGGACCAAAAGGTCGTGTCCCCTCGCGGCCCAGGGCCTCGGTGACGGCGTCCGCCAGTGTGTCGATGAACAGCGGCCCGGCGCCCACGGCCGGCGCGCGCAGATAGGGGCTGACGCCGTGCTCGTGCGCCAGTTCGGCGTATTCGATGTCCAACTCCACCAGGGTCTCGATGTGCTCCGACACGAAAGCGACGGGAGTGACCACGACGCCCACCTTGTCTCGGGCGGCCTGTTCGATCGCCTCGGGTGTCGACGGGCCCAGCCATTTCAGCGGGCCGACCCGGCTCTGATAGCAGAGGGCATGATGGATCGATCCGCGCAGCGCCTCGATGCGCGCCACCACGGCGGCCACGGTCGTCTCGACCTGCTCCTGATAGGGATCGCCCTTGCCGCTGACCAGCTTCTCGGGAATGCCGTGGGCCGAGAACAACACGCGCACCGGCGCGTCGCCCGCCTCGTCCAGCTTGCCGATGACCGCCTGCGCCTGCGCCTCGATCCAGCCGTCCGCAGCCGGATAGCAGCAGACGGTGCGGCTACGGCCGGGGCCGGCGTAGACCTCGTTCCACTTCTTCAGCGACGACGCCGTCGTGGTCGTCGAGAACTGCGGATAGAGCGGCAGCAGGACGATCTCGTCGGGCGCAAAGGCCGCCACCTCGGCAGCCGTTCGTTCCGTCAGCGGGTTCCAATAGCGCATGGCGATGAAGACGCCGACGTCCGCCCCGGCCATCCGCTGGCCCAGCGCAGCCTTCAGCGCCTCGGCTTGGGTGCGCGTCTCGGGCAGCAAGGGCGATCCGCCGCCCATCAGGGCGTAGTTGGCCTGGGCGCTCTTCTCGCGCCGGCTTGAGATCAACCGGGCCACCGCCGTGCGGGCGATGCCGGGCAGGCCAATGATGGCCGGGTCATTGAACAGGTTGAAAAGAAAAGGCTTTACCGACGCCTGGTCATCCGGGCCGCCGAGGTTGAACAGGACGACGGCGATACGGCGGCCGCTCATTGGGCGCCGATCCGACGCAGCGCCCGCTCGACGTGGGCGATGGGCACGTCCGGCAAGATGCCGTGGCCCAGATTGAAGATCCACGGCCCCTGGCCCCAGGCCTCCATCAGCTGATCGATGCGCCGATCCAGCGCTGGGCCGCCTGCTCTCAACAGCAGCGGATCCAGGGCGCCCTGGATGGGTTTGATCGCCTGCACCCTCTTGCCAACTTCAAGCGGGCAGGCCGTGTCCAGCGCCACGGCTTCGAAGGCCGTTTCGCGAGCATAACGCTCAGCCAGCGCCGCCGACCCGCGCGGGAAACCGATCAACGGAACGGTCACGCCCAGCTCGCGCACCCGGCGGACCAGGGCCTGGTGCGGCCGCAGCACCAGCCGTTCGAACAGATCGTCCGGCAGACCCTCGGCCCAGCTCTCGAACACTTTGAGCACCTGGGCGCCGCTATCCGCCTGCATCTTCAGATAATGCGCCGTGGCCTCGACCAGCACGGCCAGCAGGGCGTCCACCGTTTCGGGCTGGGCGTAGGCGTAGGTGCGGGCCGTGGCCCGCTCGCCCTTGCCGATGGTGCGGGCCTCGCCGTCCAGCATGTAGGTGGCCACCGTCCAGGGCGCGCCGGCGAAGCCGATCAGGGCCCGTTCCGGCTCCAGCTTGTCGCGCACGATCGACAGGGTCTGGCCGACGGACTTCAGCGCCTCTCCGGCGCCCTGGGCCTTGTCGCGCATGCTCTCGACCGACGGCATGGCGCCCAGCCGAGGCCCTTCACCGGCCTCGAACCAGACCTCCTGACCCAGCGCACCGGGGATCAGCAGGATGTCGGCGAAGACGATGGCCGCATCGAAACCAAACCGCCGCATGGGCTGAAGGGTCGCCTCGGCGGCCTTGTCCGGCGTCATGCAGAAATCGATGAAGCCCGAGGTCGTGGCCCTCAGCGCCCGGTACTCAGGCAGGTACCGCCCAGCCTGGCGCATGAACCACACCGGCGGCCGGTCTAGCGTCTCGCCCCGAAGGACACGGATCAGCGCGGGCGTTGTCATGAACGCCATCTACGACCCGATGAACCGAGCCTCAAGGGCGTCTCCGTCGCAGGCTCCCTCTTTCTCCCTTTCAAGAATTGAAAGGATTGGAAGCAGAGGTGTGGGGCCGGGGATGGCGGGGATGACTCCGGTCGGACCCACCGGTCATGCCGGGCTTATCCCAGGGTTTTCCCAGGTCCGCGGCCTGGGCGCCGCCCTGTGGGCATGTGAGGGCGATCGGGCAGACGAGCCCGGTGTGTCGGGGCCAAGCCGACGTCCAGCGCCTGTGGACCCTGGGCGCCGTTAGGCTTTCATTAGGGTTTGCCCGACGTGTCGATGCGGGATTGTCCGCCCGTGGATGGACGCGGTTCAAGCCGTCGGGTTTTCCGAGCCCGTCCCCAGGATCGGCGGGTCGCGGGCGAGCCTTCATCCGGCTAAGAGGAAACGGCGCCCTGCGGCGCGTCAGAGGCTCAACCGTCATGTCCACAGAAGAGCGAACCTTATGAGTCCGTCGCGCAGCGGCCCCGGTGGACGGCTGGCCACCTATTTCCATGTGCACCTGGTGTCGGACTCGACCGGCGAGACGCTGAACGCCATGGCCAAGGCGGTCACCGCCCGCTTCGACGGCGTCATCCCCATCGAGCACATCTACGCGCTGGTCCGCTCCGAGAAGCAGATGGAGCGGGTGCTGGAGGAGATCGCGTCCGCGCCGGGCGTGGTGCTGCACACCATCGTCGACCGCGAGCTGCGCGAGCAGTTGGAGGAAGGCTGCCGACGGCTGGACATGCCGCAGATCGGGGCGCTGGATCCGCTGGTGGGCGCCCTGTCACGCTATCTGGGCGCGGCCTTGTCGACCCGGGTCGGCGCCCAGCACGCCCTGGACCATGACTATTTCAACCGCATCGCCGCCCTGGACTACGCCATGGCCCACGACGACGGACAGGGCACTCTGGACCAGTTGGAGGGAGCGGACGTGGTGCTGTGCGGAGTGTCGCGCACGTCCAAGACGCCGACCTGCATCTATCTGGCCCACCGGGGAATCCGCGCCGCCAACGTGCCCCTGGTCCCGGGCCAGGAGGACGGCGAGCGGCTGACGGCGTTGCGTAATCCGCTGGTGGTCGGCCTGACGGTCTCGCCGGACCGTCTGGTGCAAATCCGCCGCAACCGCCTGGACGGCCTGAACGCGCATAGCGCCTCTGCCTATGTCGACCACGAGGCCGTGCGCGACGAGACCGTCAAGGCGCGGCGCGCCTTCGAGCGGCGCGGCTGGCCGACCATCGATGTGACCCGCCGTTCGGTCGAGGAGACCGCCGCCGCCATCGTCAATCTGCTGAGCGAGCGCCGGACCCATCGTCTGGGAGCCAGCTGGTGAGCGCGCTGATCGAACGCGCCGAGCGCCTGATCCTCGCCTCCAAGAGCGCCGCGCGTCAGGCCATGCTGCGTGAGGCGGGTGTGCCCTTCTTTGTGCAGGTCGCCGATGTCGACGAGGAGGCCCTAAAACGGCCGGGCGTCGACCCTGCCGGCCTGGCCGTCGAACTGGCCCAGGTCAAAGCCCTGGCGGTGTCGCGTCATGACGCCGAGGCCTGGGTGCTGGGCGCGGATCAGACCCTGGCGTTCGACGGCGGCCTGGTCTCCAAAGCGACGGACCTGGACGCCGCCCGCGTTCGCCTGTCGGCCATGCGCGGCCGGCCGCACGCCCTGCATTCCGGCGCCGCCCTGGCGCGCAACGGCCAGATCGTCTGGTCCGGCGTCGATACGGCCACGATGCGGGTGCGAAACTTCTCCGACGCCTTTCTGGACGGCTATCTGGCGGCAGAGGGCGAGGCTCTGCTGTCCTGTGTCGGCAGCTATCGGCTGGAGGGCCTGGGATCCCAGCTGTTCGAGCGGATCGACGGCGACTACTTCACCGTCCTGGGTCTGCCGCTGTGGCCCGTGCTGGCCGAGCTGCGGCGCGCCGGGGTGATCGCGGCATGACGGTGCGCGCCGGGGTCGTCGGCTGGCCGATCGCCCATTCGCTGAGCCCGCTGATCCACACGGCGTGGCTCTCGGCGGCGGGTCTGGACGGCGCCTATGAGGCGCACCCCTGCGAGACCGAGGCTGATTTCAGCCATATGCTGGACGAGGGCCGCGCCGGGCGGTTGCGCGGCCTGAACGTCACGGCCCCGTGGAAGGAGCGGGCATTGTCCGAGGCCGACACCGTCTCACCCACAGCCCGCGCCTGCGGTTCGGCCAATCTGCTGGTGTTCGAGGGCGGTCGGATCGTCGCCGACAGCACGGACGGCCAGGGGCTTTTGATCGCACTGGCGGACCAGGCGCCTCACATCTCGCTGTCGGCGGCGTCGGTGGTCGTGATGGGCGCGGGCGGCGCGGCTCGGGCGGCGGTCCAGGCTCTGGTCGCCGCGGGGGCCGAGGTCGGCGTGCTGAACCGCACGGCCGAACGCGCCGAACGCCTGGCCCAGGACCTGGGCGCGCGGGTCGTCACCCCCGAAGCGCTCACGACGGCCCGGCTGGTCGTCAATGCGCTGAGCGTCCCCCCCGCCCTGGATATGAACGCCCTGCCGGCCGACGCCGTGGTCATGGACATGACCTACCGGCCGCTGGAGACACCATTCCTGGCTCAGGCGCGCGCGCGGGGCCTGACCGGCGTCGACGGTCTGGCCATGCTGATCGGCCAGGCCCGGCCGTCGTTCGAAGCCCTGTTCGGGATGGCGCCGCCCGACATGAATGTCCGCGCCCTGGCGCTGGAGGCGCTGGCGTCATGATCGTGCTCGGCCTGACGGGCTCCATCGGCATGGGCAAGTCGACCACCACGGCCATGTTTCGCCGTCACGGCGCCCTGGTGTGGAACGCCGACGAGGCCGTGCACCGTCTCTACGCGCCCGGCGGCGCGGCCGTGGGGCCCATCGCCCAGGCCTTTCCCGGCGTCATCGTCGACGGCGGCGTGGATCGCGATCGCCTTGCCGCCGCCCTGGGTCAGGACGCTGAGGCCTTTGCGAGGCTGGAGGCCATAGTCCACCCGCTGGTCGCCCAGGGCCGAGCCGATGAGCTGAAGGCGGCGTCTGATGGAGGGGCGCGGCTGGCGGTTCTGGACATTCCCCTGCTGTTCGAGACCGGGGCAGACAAGGCGGTTCACGCCGTAGTGGTCGTCACCGCCCCCGCCGACATCCAGGCCCAGCGCGTCCTGGCGCGCCCCGGCATGACGCGCGAGCGCTTCGACGCCATCCTGGCGCGCCAGACGCCTGACGCCGAAAAGCGCCGCCTCGCCGATTATGTGATCGACACCAGCCTGGGGCGTCAGGCCGCCGAGGCCCGCGTGGCCGAAATCGTGGCCGAGGTGCTGTCGCCACGGTGGATACCCCCGCGCCGAACCCTTCCGTCAGAGCCCGAACGGCCCCATTAAGAGGCCATGGCTCGCGAGATCGTTCTGGATACGGAAACCACCGGCTTCGACCCGCGCACGGGCGACCGGCTGATCGAGGTCGGCTGTATCGAGATCGAGGATCTGCTGCCGACGGGTCGGACCTTCCACCGCTTCGTCAATCCCGAGCGTCTGATCCCGCCCGACGCCATCCGCGTGCACGGCATCACCGACGACAAGGTGCGCGACGCGCCGAAATTCCACCAGATCGTGGGCGACCTGATGGAGTTCATCGGCGACGCCCAGATCATCGCCCACAACGCCGCCTTCGACCGCAACTTCATCGATTTCGAGTGCGGCCGCTGCAATCATCCGATCACCGGCGAGGCCCGCTGGATCGACACGCTGCAGCTGGCGCAGAAACGCTTTCCGGGCATGGCCAACTCGCTGGACGCCCTGTGCAAGCGGTTCAAGATCTCTCTGGTCGAACGCACCCTGCACGGCGCCCTGATCGACGCCCGCCTGCTGGCCGAGGTCTATCTGGAGCTCAAGGGCGGCAAGGAGCGGGTGCTGGATCTCAGCGCCGCGCGGTCGACCGGATCCGATGTCGGCCAGACCGGGCCGCGCGCCTATGGGCCTCGCCCGCGCCCGCTGTCGCCCCTGGGCACGCCCGAAGAGCATCTGGCCCACGCCGCCTTCGTGCGCGACGTCGTGAAGGACGCCAGCCTGTGGGCCGCCTATGGCCTGGAGGTCGCCCCGGCCGAGGCCGCCGCCTGAGCCCGATCAGTGCGGATCGTCGGCGGCGCCGGCGGGGCTGAGCTTCCAGCGCACCTTGGTCTCGGCGTCCGTGCGGGCCGAGCCGCGCACCACGATCTGAAGCGACCGACGCGTCAGGCCCTCGTCGACATGAACCGCCGGCTCGATCGCCACATCCGGCCCGTCGGTGCGGAACCACCAGCCGCGTCCCGAGGCGCCCCGCAGCAGGATCGAGCGCCGGTCGCGCGACAGCGACGCCTGCACGCCCGGCTCCAGCTGGAACCGCACGGCATAGGGCGCGGCGATCGGGCGGGCGCCGACCGGCCCTTCGGCGGGCGGATGCAGACGCTCCTCGGCCCGCAGTTCGTCAAGCCGCTGATCCAGATACAGGCGGCGCTGATGCACCAGGCCAAAGCCCGGCAGCCAGCCGTCGTGTTCCAGCTCCAGCCATACGGCCCCGTCGCCCTGCTGCCGCGATGCGCGCACGGCGAAAGGACCGCCGACCAGGCGCGGCCCCAGAAGGTCGCCCGCCCAGCCGCCCAAAGGCTCGGCCAGGGGTTGCTCGCCCAGGGTCAGGGTGGAGTGGCCGGGCGACAGGCGCAGGGCTTGTCGATCCGCCGCCGCCGGGGTCCAGTCGCAGCCGGTGAAGAGGCGGTCACGCCCACAGGCGACGATCAGGGCCAGCGGCTGGGCGCAGGCGGCTTCGCTCCACGCGCCCGTCGCGGGCGGCGCGGCGTCGGCCATCAGGGTGATCAAGGGACTGGAGACACGCATCAGGCCGCCGACCTCGCCCGCGCCGTCTTCCACGTCGGCCTCGTCATGGGCGCGGGCCGCGGCCACACGCTCGGCTGTCGAGGGACCGCCGCCCTGGAAACCGGCCAGGCGGCCGTCGGGCAGGGTCTGCAGGCGCAGGGCGCGCGTCAGCCGCTCAATGGCCTGCCCCACGCCCTGCGGCGTCGGCAGCGACAGCTGCGCCAGGGCGTCGTCCAGGGTCAGAAGGTCCAACAGCAGCTCGAGCCCGGCCTCCGGGCTGCGCGAGGCATGGCCTCCGTCGGCCAGGACCGTGGCGGCCAGGGCGGGCTCCAGCTTCCTTAGCGCCCGCATGCGGATCGAGGCGCCCGGCCCCCCGCTGAGGACGCAGCCGGCCACCGCCGCCGCCAGATAGCGCTCGGCCTTGACCGCCAGGGCGCCGGGCGGACGCAGCAGCTGGCGCGCCTGGCGCGTCAGGCTGTCGGCCAGGCGCTGGCGCTCGGGCTCGCTGCCGGCCTGGCCCATGCGTCGCGCCGCGCAGGACAGGTTCAGCACGCGCCGGGCCAGGATGCGGGGCTCCCAGGCGAACGGCGACCAGCGGCCGAACTGATCGCTCCAGCTCAGGGCCAGGCGCATGGCCTCGCGTGCACCGCGGTCGCCCTGAAGCATCAGCGCCGGGAGCCAGGCGAAGGCGTGCAGCTGGACCGCGAAGGGGCGGCTGGGGCTGGGGCGGTTCCAGGGGTCGCTGGGCTCGGCCGCCTCCAGCGTCGCGCCGGCCAGGGCGAAACGGCCGGACAGAACGGTCTTGCCCGGCGCCGGATCGACCGGCCGGAAATCACGCGGCGAGGCGGCGAAGCCCATGGCTCGGCCGCCGCCCAGGGTCAGGCCGTAGCCAGGCAGGCCGTACAGCTCGATCCACATCTGGCGCGTGACCAGACGACCCAGGACGGCGGGCCACAGGCCGGGCCCGGGCCCATTGCGCCCGGGCTTCACCGGGGTGCGCACCGGCGCGCCGCGCAATCCGGGGATGGCGGTGGCGGGCGATGGCTGAGGGATGGGGTCAGGCGTCCCCTCCGGGCGCTCGGCGAAGGGACCAAAGGGGCTCACGCGCGGCCGCTCCCGGCGGCTTTCAGCGCGGCGATGTTGGCGGCGTAGACGTCCGCACCGCCCTTGAACACGGCCGTGCCCGCGACCAGCGCGTCAGCCCCGGCCGAGACGCAGGCGCCGATGGTGTCCACCGTCACGCCGCCGTCGACCTGCAGATGCGCCGGCGAGCCGACGCGGTCCAGGATGGCGCGGACCCGCTCGATCTTGCGCGTCGAGGCGTCGATGAACTTCTGGCCGCCATAGCCGGGATTGACCGACATGATCAGCACCACGTCCACGGCCTCGACCACCTCTTCCAGGATCGCGACAGGCGTGGCGGGGTTCAGAACCAGCCCGGCCTTGGCGCCCAGCTGGCGGATGCGGCCCAGGGTGCGGTGCGTGTGCGGTCCGCTTTCGGGGTGGATGCTCAGGATGTCGGCGCCCGCCTCGCGATAGGCCTCCAGCCAGTTGTCGACCGGCGCGGTCATCAGATGGACGTCGAACGGCAGGCTGCTGTGCGGCCTCAGGGCCTTCACCACGTCGGGGCCGATGGTCAGGTTGGGCACGAAATGCCCGTCCATCACGTCGACATGGACCCAGTCGGCGCCCGCAGCCTCGATGGCGCGGACCTCCTCGCCCAGTCGGGCGAAATCGCTGGCGAGAATGGACGGGCAGATCAGGGGCGCGCTCATGCCCCCCGCTTAGGACCCGGAAACGGCGGCGGCAAGGCGCCGCCGACTTCGCATCAACCCTCGCGCACCATCAGGGCGGCGAAGAAGCCGTCGACGCCGCCGCGTTCGGCCCACATCGAAGGCAGGATGCGCAGCCAGCCTTCGGGCGTCAGGGCCTCCATCGGCGCGCCCACGGCCTGCGGATCGGCGGCCACGGTCTTGAAGGCCGGGTTGCGGCGCAGAAAGGCGATGATCTGGGTCTCGCCCTCCTCGCGCTCCAGCGAACAGGTGCAATAAACCAGCCGTCCGCCGGGCTTCACCCGCTCGGCGGCGACGTCGAGCAGCCGGTGCTGCACATCGGCCAGCTTGGCGACCTCTGCGGGCCGCGTGGCGCGCAGAACCTCGGGATTGCGGCGGTAGGTTCCAGTGGAGGTGCAGGGGGCGTCCAGCAGGACCGCGTCGAACTGTCCCGGCTCGTCCCACTCTTCGGCGGCCACGGCGATGACGCGCGCCTCCAGCCCGGTGCGTTCCAGATTGGCGTGGAGCCGTTTCAACCGGGAGGCCGACCGGTCCAGAGCCGTCACCTCGGCGCCCGCCGCCGCCAGCTGCAGCGTCTTGCCGCCCGGCGCCGCGCACAGGTCCAGGGCGGTTTCGCCCGGTTTCACCTCAAGCAGGCGCGCGGGCGCGGCCGCGGCGGCGTCCTGCACCCACCAGTCGCCGCCCTCGAAGCCCGGCCATTGCGCCACGTCGCCGCGACGGCCGGTCCGGATGTTGCCGCCGGGCAGCACCTCGCCCTCGACAGCCGCCGCCACGGCGGCCGGGTCCACTCCGGGCTTCAGCGTCAGGTCGGTCGGCGGTTCGTCCCGACCGGCCAGGGCCAGGGCGGCCAGGCCCGCCTCGCCATACGCCGCCTTCCAGCGCGCGGCGATCCAGTCCGGCAGGTTGGCATCGGCGGTGGTCAGGCCGGGTCCGTCGCGCCCGATCCCGCGCAGCACCGCATTGACCAGATTCTTGTAGGGCCGCGCCTTGGCGTCACGCTCCGCAAGTTTGACCGCCGTCGACACCGCCGCGAAGGCCGGCGTCTCCAGCACAAGCGTCTGGGCCAGGGCGATGCGCAGGATGGTCATGACCGGCTCGGGCGGCCGCTTGGAGAAGCGACGGTCCAGGATCTGGTCGATCTCGCTCAGACGGCGCAACGCCGCCATGGCCGTGGCGCGGGCGAAGGCCCGATCCGGCGCCGGCAGGCTCGACAGCGCCGGCGACGCCAGGGTCTCGTCCAAGCCGTTGCGCCGCTCCAGCGCCGCGTTCAGCAGCAGGCCGGCGGCAATGCGGGCCTCCACGCCGATGTCGGCCGCCGCATCGGGCGCGGCGGGCTCCACAGGGCGAGGTGCGCGACCCTTCTCGGCCCTGCGGCGCCCGCGCGAGGCGGAGTTGCGGCCGGCGCTCGGCCCAGTGGGGTTCAAACCGACACCTGCGTGCCCATCTCGACCACTCGGCCTGGCGGGATGTGATAGAAATCGGTCGGGTTGGCGGCGTTTCTCATCAGGAAGATATACAGCCGGTCCTGCCACAGGGGCATCCCCCTGCGCGCCGCGGGCACGACCGAGCGCCGGCCCAGGAAGAAGCTGGTCGACATGATGTCGAACTTCAGCCCCTGCTTGCGGCACAGGCTCAGCGCGCGCGGCACGTTGGGCGTCTCCATGAAGCCATAGGTCACGGTCAGCCGTTTAAAGTCGTCGCTGATCGGCTCCATCACGATGCGCTGGGCCTCGGGCACGCGAGGCCGGTCGGCCGTACGCACTGTCAGGATCACATTCTTCTCGTGCAGCACCTTGTTGTGCTTGAGATTGTGCATCAGGGCGACCGGCGCGATCTCGGCGTCGGAGGTCAGGAACACCGCCGTGCCCGGCGCGCGATGCGGCGGCCTGGCCTTCAGCATCTGGATGAGATCCGTAAGCGGCAGGCTGTCCTTGTGGGTCTTGACCGTCAGCAGCTGTGTGCCGCGCACCCAAGTCCACATGATGGTCACCAAGCCCGCGCCCATGGCCAGCGGCGCCCAGGCCCCCTGCGGAATTTTCAGCAGGTTCGAACCGAAGAAGGCCAGGTCGATCATCAGGAAGGGCGTGACGAAGGCCAGGCTGAGCGGCAGGCTCCACTTCCACATGCGACGCACGATGAACCAGGCCAGCAGACTGTCCACCAGCATGGCGCCGGTGACCGCCACGCCATAGGCGCCCGCCAGCTGCGACGATGTCGGGAACAGCGCCAGCAGAAGCAGCACGCCGACAAGCATCAGCATATTGACCGACGGCACGTAGATCTGACCCGCCTGGCTCTCACTTGTCTGGCGGATGCCGAGGCGCGGCAGAAGACCCAGCTGCACGGCCTGCTGCGTCAGGGAGAAGGCGCCGGTGATGACGGCCTGGCTGGCGATCACCGTGGCCAAGGTGGCCAGGATCAGCACGGGCCAATAGGCCATCTGCGGGATCATCTCCCAGAAGGGATTGGTCCGCGCGCCCGGATCACTGAGCACCAGGGCGCCCTGGCCCAGATAGTTCAGCATCAGGCACGGCAGCACGACCCACAGCCAGCCTGCCCGGATCGGCGCTTTACCGAAATGGCCCATGTCCGTGTAGAGCGCCTCGGCCCCCGTCACGGCCAGGAAGACGCTGCCCAAAAGGACGAAGCCCAGAAAGCCATTGTCGATGAGAAACATGATCCCGTAGTGAGGCGACAGCGCCCGCAGGATCGAAACGTCGTCGAAGATATGCAGGACGCCCAGACCCGCCAGGGTCAGGAACCAGATGGTGGTCAGCGGTCCGAAGGCGCGAGCCATGCTGGCGGTCCCCCGCGACTGCACCATGAACAGGCTGATCAGGATGCCGGCCGCGATGGGCAAGATGAAGGGCGTGAAGTGGCGGCCGACCACCGGCGCCTCTCCCAGGCCCTCGACCGCCGACAACACCGACACCGCCGGGGTCAGCACCCCGTCTGCGTAGAACAGCGCCGCACCGCAGACGCCTAGCAGAAACACGGTCGCCGACCGCCGGCCCAACGCACGCTGCGCCAGCGCCATAAGCGACAGGGTCCCCCCCTCGCCCTTGTTGTCTGCCCGCATCAGGAAGATGACGTACTTGACCGTCACCACCAGGATCAGGGCCCAGAAGATCAGGGACACGGTGCCCAGCACCGCAAGCTCGGCCGCACCGCCGCTGCGTGAATGCGCTAGGGCCTCGCGCATGGCGTACAGGGGGCTTGTGCCGATATCGCCGAAGACGACGCCAATCGCGCCGATCAGCAACGCGCGAAAGCCGGCGCCTCCCGGACCGTGGCCCGGTGCGTGCGATGCGTCTTGCAGCGATGCGGTCTGAGTATCGGCGGCGGCGGAAGCGTCGGCGCCGAGGGGGCTGTCCCCTGCCATGCTTGTCCTCCGGGCCGCGAACGTTCGGGCCCATCAAAAGCAGCGGCGCGCATACGCCCATTCCGCGAGCGGTTCAATCGCGGGCCTGCGGATTCGTTCCGCAGTTTGTGAAACCGCCGCCTCATGCCTATTTTCAGCGCACCATGTCGGACAGCCAGCGCTTTCCCGTCGCCGCTCACGCCCTGGCCTATATGGCGCACAAGGGCGCGTACGGTCCTGCCCAGGCGGCTTCCAGCGCGCTGCTGGCTGCGTCGGTGCCCACCAACCCCGTGGTCGTGCGGCGCGTCACCGCCCTGCTGGCCAAGGCTGGCTTGATCGCCACCCGGCCTGGCGCCTCCGGAGGCTCCTGGCTGCTGCGGCGGCCGGAGCACATCCGGCTGGACGAGGTGCTGCGTGCGGTGAACGGCTGCGCGCATCTGGGTTCGCCCCCCGCCGGCGCTCGTGGCTGCCCGGTCGGTGAGCACATCCCGCGCCAAGTGGCCAAGGCCCTGACGGCTGCCGACCACGCCGCAGCCGATGCCCTCTCGCGCATCACCATCGCCGATTTGCTGGACGAGGCGCCGGCCTCTCTCGCCCGTTTCGCCGTCCCAGCGTGAAGAAGAGGACCGTACTGATCAGCGGCGCTTCGGCGGGCATCGGCGCCGCCCTGGCGCGTGTTTGCGCAGCCGATGGCTGGGATCTTGTTCTGACGGCCCGGCGCGAGGATCGTTTGCTGGCCTTGGCCGACGAGATCATGGCCGCCCATCCGGTCCAGGCCCGCGTCGTCGCCGCCGACCTGGCGCAAACCGACGCCGTCCAGCGTCTGGTCCAAGCGATAGAGGATCAGGGGCTGATGCTGGACGGCCTGATCAACAACGCCGGCTTCAGCCGCACCACCGGCTTCCTGCAGACCGATCCGGCCGATCACGCCGCCATGCTGCGCGTTATGCTGAGCGCGCCGGTCGAACTCACGCGTTTGCTGCTGCCCGGCATGGTCCAGCGCGGCTTCGGACGGGTGCTGAACGTGGCCTCCCTAGCCGGGCTGATGCCGGCCACCGGCGGCGACACCCTGTACGGCCCGATCAAGAGCTTTTTGATCAAGGCCAGCCAAGGCCTGCACCTCGAGACGCACGGCACGGGTGTTCATGTCACCGTTCTCAACCCTGGATACACCCTGACGGAATTCCACGACGTCAACGGCTCGCGGGAGCAGGTGTCCTCGGCCTATCCCGCCTGGATGTGGATGGACGCCGATCGCGTGGCGCGCATCGGCTGGAACGCCTGCGAGGCGGGCAGGGCCTCAGTCACGCCGGGCCTCGCCAACCGCCTGCTGTCCGGCTTGGCCAAGCATCTGCCCGATGCGACGGCCCTGCGCATGGTGGGCGGCCACGCCCAGCGGCTCAAGCGCCTCTAGCAGCGAGTCGCTCAGGGCGTGAATTCTATGGTGTGTTCGAAGGAAGCGCGCACCGGCTTCCCGTCTCTCAGAGCCGGTTGGACGTCGGCGCCGTTCATCAGCGCGACCGCCGCCTCGCCGAAGCCGAGG